>CACXDM010000125.1 GCA_902766435.1 uncultured Erysipelotrichaceae bacterium
AATGATCCTGATGCGCCGAAAGAGGAAGATAAGCTGCACTTTATCCATCTCGGAAAAGGAAGCAGTGACGGCTTCCTGATTGAAAGCAACGGACGCTATGGTCTGATTGATACATCAAATCCGAGCAGCAGCAGACACCCTGCTTTTGACGGTTCTAAACTCGGTGATGATCTTTCAAGGACAGGCAGTGTTGCCCATCTGATGTATTATCTTGAAATGCTTGGTGTAAAGCATCTGGATTTTGTGATTGTCACACACGCGCATTCGGATCATAACGGCGGTGTGCCGGAACTCTGCAGTGCGGGTTATATTGATGAGAATACAGTCTATATCTATAAGAACTATGCCGTTCAGGTGGATGATCAGGAAAATGATGATCAGCACCATTGGTACAACCAGGATTATTTCGATGATGCGCTGTCAGCTGTTTCCGCAAAGACAACACATCTGATTGAAACGGAAGATGAGAATGCATTCCTGGATCAGGATGTGTTTGATTCCTATGATGAGGCGCTTGCGTATCTTGGCGCGGAGAAGATCTCCGGCGGAACATTCCAGAAGGGATTCCAGTTTATCTTCGGTGATTTCACGATCCGTCTTTACAACATGGACAATGATATCTCCCTGAGTAATGAGAATACGAACTCATTCGTCACTTTGATTACAAAGGGAAACAAAAAGGCATTATTCATGGCTGACATGAATGTCAAACTGGAGACGGAACAGAAGATTGTCCGGAATATCGGTGAAGTGGATATCTATAAACTGGGACACCACGGATATACAAAGTCAACCAGTTTTGAAACGCTTCTCAGGACGAGTCCGGAATATGTCATTATTCCGAATACTTCCATCGGAAACAATACTTCCATTTATACGGTATTAAAGGCACTCGGTTCCAAAGTCTATCAGACCTGTGATTCACAAAGAGGTGTTGTGGCGGATCTCACGGAACAGAATACAATCCGTATGTATAACATTTCTGACAGCGGCGCATTGTCCGGTGATCTGAAGGAATGGGTTCCTTCTTCATTCAACTACGGATGGATCCGGAATGCATGGGCAGATGATGAATACAACTATCTGTATATGAATCAGGATCATACCGTGAAGTATGGCTGGAACAACATGTCAGACGGAAAATGGTATTACTTTGATCATACGTACGGTATTATGGCTCCCGCTTTCGGCATGAAGGGATCACTGAACGATAAAATTGAAGTTGTTTCCAGCAGCACCTCGCAGAAGACATATACCGTTAAGATTAAGGATGACAGTGATACAAATCCGAATGTGAATTATGTTTTCCATGCCTCAGGTTATCTGACAGATACGAAGAATCTTCCCGAGAAATACAGGAAGACAGGCTGGGAAAAGACAACGAACGGATACTGCTATTGGAAAGCGGATTACAACAGGGCTTCAGGCTGGCAGTATATTGATAAGAACTGGTATTACTTCGGCGCGGATTTCAACCGTGTAACAGGCTGGCAGAAAATATCGGGAAAGACATATTACTTTGATAAAGACGGAAAGATGTATTCCGGTCTGAAAACAATCGGGAAATATCAGTATTACTTCGATACAGCCAGCAATAACAGGGGCGCTCTGAAAACGGGTATCCAGAAGATCGGTGACAAGAATTATTACTTCTATGAGAAATCCAGCGGAGCAGAGTGCTATATGCTTACGGGGAAGGGATGGAAACAGGTTGGAAATACCTGGTACTATCTGAATTCCGATCAGTCTCTGCGGGGTGGATGGCTGCAGTCCAATAAGAAATGGTATTACATGAGACCTGCCATGGCGGTCGGCTGGCAAAAGGTATCCGGTGTCTGGTACTGGTTTAACTCATCAGGCACGATGGTAACCGGCTGGCAGAAGATTTCAAATGTCTGGTATTGGTTCAATTCTGCCGGCGGTATGATTACGGGGTGGAAGCAGCTTTCCGGCAAGTGGTACTGGTTCAATTCTGCCGGGGCTATGGCGACAGGCTGGAAGAAGATCTCCGGTGCATGGTATTGGTTTGACTCCTCCGGCGCAATGAAGACCGGATGGCAGAAGATTTCGAACAAGTGGTATTGGTTCAATTCATCCGGCGCGATGGTAACCGGAACACAGACAATCGGCGGAAAGACATATAAATTTGACGCAAACGGTGTCTGGATCGGATAAGGGGGACTGTGAATGAAGAAAATCAGAAAGAAAATCAAATGTTTAATCCTTCCGGTTTATCTGATGGGAACGGTTCTTCCTGTTTCGGCGGTTTACGCGGAAGAAACAGTTCAGAAAGAAACGGAAGAAGTCATAGAGATCAAAGCCGGTGAAGAAAAGGAAGTCAGACTTCCTCTTTCCGAGGCGGAATACACAGCTGACGAAAATGAATACATTCAGATCACTTCCTCGCAGAAGACGGATACAGAGATTATCGTCAAAGTGAAGGCGCTTAAGGCATCCGCAGAGAATGTCTCCGTAATCCTGAAGGGTGATACGGAAGTCACGCTTGTCTTCTCCATCAAAGAGGAAGAGAAGAAGGAAGCTGCAGAACCGGAAGTGACGGAAGCAACGGAAAAGAAAGAAGAGACGCTTCCCGTTCAGGAAGAAGTCAAGGTGGACGAGGAGAAGGCGAAGGAAACGGAACCTGCTGTCACGGAAACCGAACCGGTTGATCTGAAAGATGTATTCTATGAGATCGGCGTGACAGACGGAAATCTGACCGGTGAGATTGTGACGGAGAACAGTGTTGTCAAGGCTGCTCCGGGAAAAGAACTGAAGGTTACGGCAAAGAACAAGACAGGATATCTGTTTATTAACTGGTCCGTAAGCGGTCTGGAAAATGTTGATAAGAAGAGTAACCCTCTGACATTCACCATGCCGGAAACAAATGTCACGCTCAGCGCGAACTACATGTACCGCTGGAAAGAGAATGACAACGGATGGCGCTATATTGTATCGATAGACAACAATAATGCCAAGAAATATGCCAAGAGTGAATGGATTGCCGAAAACGGCAAGTGGTACTACTTCGATATTGACGGATATGCGCTGAAGAATACATTCAAGGCGCTGACAAACAACAAAGGTGTATCTCATACATTCTATTTCAAGAGTGATTCGACAATGGCAGTCGGCTGGGTAAAAGTCGGCAATCATTATTATCACTTTGACAGTAACGGCTATATGAATACCGGCTGGTTCCAAAATGGTAAGGTCTGGTATTACCTGGCGCCTTCAAACGGTGCGATGGCAACCGGCTGGCAGACAATCGGCGGTAAGAAGTACTACTTCAGAAGTGACGGTCAGATGGTCAGCGGCCAGTATACGGTTGACGGAATGACATATTCCTTCGGGGCAGACGGCGCGCTGAAGACAAACTGCTGGCTGAAGCTGAACGGCGACTGGTATTACCTGAACGCGGACGGTCAGTATGCCAAGGGCTGGAAGGAAATCAATGACAAACGTTATTTCTTCCTGCAGGACGGAAAAATGGCAGTCGGCTGGGTTACAGACGGAGGCAACCGTTATTACTTCGATAAGAACGGTATGATTCAGAAAACAGGCTGGACAAAGATTGACAACGTCTGGTACTACCTCGGTAAGACAACCGGTAAAGCAAAGACAGGCTGGATGCAGGAAGGTGAAGTCTGGTATTTCTTCAAGGCAGACGGCGCAATGGCAACCGGCTGGGCAAAGACCGGCGGATACTGGTACTACTTCAACAGCAGCGGCGCAATGCAGAAAGGCTGGAAGGCAATCGGCGGCAAGTGGTATTATCTGAATTCTTCCGGCGCCATGAAGACAGGCTGGTTTAAAGACGGCGGTGTCTGGTATTTCCTGAAGGCAGACGGTTCAATGGCAACCGGATGGGCAAAGGACGGAAAGACGTGGTATTACTTCAATAACAGCGGCATCATGCAGAAAGGCTGGCAGGCAGTCGGCGGCAAATGGTACTACCTGAATGCGTCCGGCGCGATGCAGACAGGATGGCTGAAGGAAGGCTCCAAGTGGTATTACCTGAAGGCGGCCGGTGATATGGCCATCGGCTGGACCAAGGTCGGTTCTGATTACTACTACATGAACAAGAGTGGTGTCATGCAGACAGGCTGGCTGACAATCGGCAGAAACAAGTACTATCTGAAGTCCTCCGGCGCGATGACTACGGGAATTGCAAAGGTAGACGGTATTGTCCGCTACTTCGATAAGAACTCAGGCGTTCTGAAGAATATTGAAACTGCGGTTTCCGCTTCCGATGTTGTACTGACTTCCTCATCGTCAAAGAAGACAAGCAATGCGGCAGCTGCAGCGATCCTGACTGCGCTGAACGCCAAGGGATACGGCTTTGAGACATACAATGTATTCCTCGACGGTATGCCGGCTGACGCGACAAATCCGATGAAGGGATATTACGGTGGTGTCATCAACAGCATTTATCCTTCCGCTGCTGCGGACTGGGTGGCTGAATACGGTAAGACGGAGAATATCTCCGGCAGTTCCGCTGAAGCAGTTCTCAATTATGTCAATGACGGAAAGCTTGTCGTTGTATGGATTCCGAAGAACTTTGACGGCAAGGCTCAGGTGAAGCAGGCCTCCTACGGAAACTACATTGAGTACACATCGGCAGCAGTCGTATACGGATACGATTCACTGACCGGTGAAGTGAAGGTCGCTGATCCTTCCGGTAAGGGACTGACAACGGTATCGTTCGATGTCTTCAAGACAGCTTACGAAAAACTGAAATACGGTATTACAGTATACTGATTGAGTGTGAGCAGATCATTGTATGATGGTCTGCTTTTTCCGTTTTGTAAATACCTACGGTTAGCCGTGCGTAACATCATACATTATGATATTCTGTTATTAACAACAGCTATTCATTATGCAGCATCGTTATTTTGAAATCACATCAGAATAATGAAACCGCCATTGTATTACCGGAGGTTAATCATGAAAAGGAAATTTATGTCGGCTACACTGTCTTTTTTCGTGGCTCTTTCTCTTGTCTCTTCCCGAACACTTCAGCTGTATGCCGAAGAGGAACAGACAGAGGAAAACAATGAGGAAATAACAGAAGAAGAGGTTGTTTCCGAAGGTGAAGCAGTCACACCGGAAGAAGAAGCACCTGCGCCGGAGGAAGAAACAATTGAGCCGGAAGAGGAGTCCGTATCCGAAGAAGAACCGGCTGAGCTGTCCGATACGGATACGGATGAAATTGATCTGAATGATGAAGATCCCGTTTCTATTGTTTTTGACTATGACAGACATTTTATCTATCAGGGACAGCAGGTGGATATCCCCATCATTTTTACAATGCCGGATTCTCCTTACTACAGCACTGTCATCCGTGTCGGCGGCTATGAAAACATGGAAAGCAGCACGGACTTTGAGGTTGAATTCACGGAGGGAGAGGATTTTACATTTACAGATGGAATTCTTCATCTGAACATGGATACGATTCCTCAGAAATGGAGCGGGGAGATTGCGGTATATGCGGCAGTGAATTATAGCGGCTACACGGACCGCTCCGAGATGTACTTTCTTTATATTATTGATCCCGTCGAAGACTATTACATGCATCAGGATGAGGAAATGGTTCCGGGATGGGTACATCGTATTGAAAACTGGGATATTGCCTATGTGGAGAATGCGGAATATCCGAACGGCACGGAAATTGATTATGACATCCTGAATGCGGAGGTCATCAATGAACAGCCTGCCGTGGAAGGAAAGAGTGTTCTCAGAATTGAAGAGATCACACCGGATATGGATCCGAATCACCCGGGATGGGATTACGAAGCTCTGAATGAAGGTGAAGCGGATATCCGTATCACATACCGTAAGATTTCGGGAGAAGAGGATTCCTATACATTCCATGTGACGGTAAAGGGTGATGTTTATTCGATGCAGATTGTATCGGAAAGCGGAAACACCAAGTTCATGCCCGGAACGGAAGAAAACTTATATGCCTTTACCAGACATGATTCTTCTGATCCGGAGCGTGACGGAGATCTCAGCGGCCTATCGTATGTCTGGAGTATGCAGAGCTGGCAGGAATCCGATATGAGGCTAGAAGAGAATCAGGATGAACCCTGGTCTGTTCGTGTTGTATTCCTTGATGAGGAATGGACGCCGGACATCAATACTGTCTTTGTAAACTGTAAGATGTATGACGAAGAAGGAACACTGCTGGCAGATGAAGATTTCACCATGGATATTCTCAAAGATTATTATGAAGTCTATCCGATCTTCCTTGCAAATCCGTCAGGTTCTGACGGGGAAGTGCCTTTTACGGCGGAAGTCAGACACTTTAAATACGGTACAGAAGGATATGAAGTGGCTGAAAACGCAGAGTATTACTGGGGCTATGATCCGGAAGTGATTGAAGTTCTGGATGAAGAAGGCAATATTGTCGGCAATTCCGATGAACCGGCAGTCGGATCATCTGTGAATTTTACGCTCAGACGTAAGAAGACCTGGATGACAAATCTTCATCTGGAAGTCTTCTATGAATCAGATCTGGGATATACGGAAAGACTTACCCGTGACTACTGGCTTGATGAAAATAATTATCAGGTCTGGCTTGAATCTGATACAGACAGACTGTACACAGACGGTGATCTGGAATACAGGATCCGTATGGAAGGTGACTTCGGGGAAGAAGGAACTGATTATACCCGGATGATCAAGATCGGCTACTATGACGAAGAAGCAGAACAGGAAGTTGTCTTTGAGGAAGGAAATGAATATTCCCTGGAAGGCGACAGCATTATTCTCCATGGCACAAAAATGGCCGGGAAGAACTATGATCATATCTCCGTCATTGTTGAAATACAGATGAACGGTGTACCGGTGACCTTTGATATCCGGGACTGCTGGATTGAAGAACCGAGAGAAGATTATGACAGGGAATATGACAGAGACCTGCTGAGAGGCTGGGATGGCCAGGTTAACAATTCATACAGTGTCTATATTGAAAATTCAGAATATCCGGATGGATGGGATACAGAGTACTTCGTCAAGGATGTGAAGATTGTCAGGGAAGATCCCTGGGAAGACGGGGAGCAGGTTCTCACACTGGAAAAAATGACAGATGAAGAGAATCCTGATGATTACTGGTGGCATTACCGCGCTGTTGAACATGGCGAGGCAGAGCTCGAAGTAACGTATACGGATATTGACGGAAATGAACAGAAATACCGGTTTATACTCCATGTCGGTACGGATGTATACAATATTGATCTGCGGGCAAAAGACGGGATTTACCGCTCTCTGCCCGGTGGAACTCTGGAGCTGACTGCCCGCGGATGGCGTGATTCGGAAGAAGACAATTCCATGGAGACCGCTTTCTTTGAATGGAAGATTGAAGACGGGGAAGAGAATGCGCAGCTGCAGGTGGATCCCGATGATCCGAACCATGCTTTCGTAACCTTCCGGGAACTGGATGACAATGAGGAGAATATCTGGGAGGATGTTCTGGTCAGTGTCAGACTGTTTGACGGTGTTGATGATGAAGGTAATCCGTGCGAGCGGGCTTACAGAGATGTCCGTCTTAACATGTCTGATTACTATGCGGATATATTGCCGGGAGAGATCAATGAAGAACTGCTTCCGGGTGAGAGTGAGACCATTACGGCAGAACTGTTCAGTTACGATCCGGATCACAAAGACGGAGAACTGATTGAAAAGGATGTTCACTTCCGCTGGTATTACGATGAAGAAGCTGTTGCGGTAACAGACGCTGACGGAAACAAAGTCGGAAACAATGACTCCGAAGGAATGTATATTGACTCGGAGAAGAGCTATGGAAATGAAGCTGAGTTCACCATTACGAAACTGAAAAACCGGCATACGCAGGTTACATTGGTGGCAGAGTGGACGGATGAATGGGGTAACTTCCGGGAAGAAAGAAGAGATTATCAGCTGACCGATGTGTGGTACAACGTCTTCTTTGACCCGCATGATTATGAGTTGTTTGATGACTATGAAGCAACTGCAGTTCTGAACGTTGATGAACTGGAAGGAAAAGACTATACAATCGTCTATGAAGCCGGTGTAAACAGTGAAGACGGATGGATCGTTACATTTGATGAGGGAACAGACTACACAACTGACGGCAATACCATTACGGTATACGGCAGCAGTATCGCAGGTAAACTTCCTTCTGACAGACGCGATCTGGATGTTATTGCAAAGATCATGGTCGGTGAAAATCAGATTGGTGAAAACTGGGCGCATTTCGATGTCCGTGAGGCATGCGGAAATCACCAGTGGATTACATCAACCGTCAAGGAACCGACAACGGAAGAACCGGGTCTTAAGGTTTCGATCTGCCGCATCTGCCATGAAGAGCGTACCGAGGAAATTCCTCCTCTTCCGAAGGTTAAACCGACAAAGATCGCGTTTGCGGATCAGAAACTGGAAATGCCGACAGAAGAAACAAAGAAGCTTCAGCTTGTCACAACACCTGCCGGAGCAGATGATTCGGCAGAATGGACGTCTTCCAATGAGAAGGCTGCGACAGTAGACGAAAACGGTGTGATTACGGCAAAGACATACGGTAAGACAACAATCACAGCTGTTTCAAAAGCAGATCCCAAACTCAAGGCGACGATCACAGTTCAGACAAGATTCTATGATGTCAATGACAGCACACAGTCTTACTACAAACCTGTATACTGGGGCGCAGACAACGGTGTCGTTGCAGGTTATGACGGAGGAGTATACTTCGGA
>CACXDM010000126.1 GCA_902766435.1 uncultured Erysipelotrichaceae bacterium
CTGAAAGTCGGTGACAGGGTAACCCACCCGGTATTCAAAGAAGGAACGATTACCGATATCTCACTCAGTGAGGAGGCAATCTTTATACAGTTTGATTCACTTGCTTCACCCAGAGGCATTGCCCTCAGGGCAGCCCGCAAGCTGAAGAAGTCATCATCATAACAGGGAGGAATACAATGAACATCCATCATTCTGCGGAAGAACTGATCGGCGGAACACCGCTGCTTGAACTCAGACACTTTGAAGAGGCATATGATCTTAAGGCAAAAGTCATCGCAAAGCTGGAATTTCTGAATCTGACCGGCTCCGCAAAGGACAGAATCGCCAGAAAGATGATCGATGACGCGGAAGAGAAGGGAATTCTGAAACCCGGTTCGGCAATTATCGAACCGACTTCAGGGAATACCGGTATCGGACTTGCGTCAGTCGGCACAACCAGAGGATACCGGGTGATTATTGTCATGCCGGCAAACTTCTCGGCGGAAAGAATCAGACTGATTAAAGCTTATGGCGCTGAAGTGGTTCTCAGTGATGCGTCAAAAGGTATGGCAGGCGCAATAGAAAAAGCATCAGAGCTTGCGGAAGAACTTCCCGGTTCGTTTATTCCCTCTCAGTTTGACAACCCGGCAAATGCCCAGGCTCACTATGAAACAACAGGACCGGAAATCTTTGCGGATACGGATGGTACGGTAGATCTGTATATCGCCACCGTCGGTACGGGAGGCACTCTGACCGGTACAGGCAGATATCTGAAGGAGAAGAAGCCTTCCGTTAAAGTCATTGCCGTTGAACCTGACAGTTCAGCTGTGTTATCCGGAGACAAACCCGGACCGCACGCCATTCAGGGTATCGGTGCAGGTTTTATCCCCAAGGTACTGGATACGGAAATCTATGATGAAGTCATCCGTGTGACAAATGAAGATGCGCTCCGTACAGGCGCGGAACTGGGAAAGCGGGAAGGTATTCTCTGCGGTATCTCTTCGGGAGCTGCGGTATATGCGGCTGTACAGGCTGCGAAACGGCCGGAAAACGAAGGGAAAACTATTGTTGTACTGCTTCCCGATTCGGGAGACCGGTATCTTTCGTCGGAAATGTTTAAATGAAAGAGGATCTGTCAGTTGAATGACTGTTCAGCTGAGGAGATCCTCTTCTCTTTTTTGCAGTGGGTTCTGTCACACTCAATACGTTTTCGATGATATTTTCAATATTTCAGACAGTGTTCGTCCTGGTTGTCTAAATAAACATTGCCATATACAGCGGAACAGTGATAACACGATGTTCTGAAACTCCGATATTCGCATCGGCCAGCTTAAACGCATAAGGCAGTTCGGGAGAGTTTTTCATTAGTGCGTTCAATGATACCGCAGAGGTGTTTCCGCCTTTCACTTCCACGGGAACCAGTTTTCCTTCTCTGACAATCAGAAAATTGATTTCTCTTTTCGAGCTCGTTTCATTTTTGTAGAAATGAAGTGAATAACCGTTTTTATACAATGCATCTGCGACCGCCGCTTCCCAGAAACCGCCTTTGGAATTCATGACCAGGGTATTTTCAACAGCAGCCTGTTTAAAAGAGAAATCTCTCATTCCCGTTAACATACCGATATCTGTTGTATACAGCCGGAATACGGATGGATCTTCATAATCCTCCGGAAAGAGGCTGATCCTGTTTACACGGATACTCTTGAATGCAATGTCAGCCGCAGTCAGCCAGTCTGTACTGTTTTCGAATTTTCTGGCTGAAGATCCCTTTTCGACAACACTGTACTGAAACTTATGGTTTTCTTTTTCTGTCAATTGTTTCGCAATAGAGAAATAGCATTGTTCTGCTTTGACTTTTACGCTTGCGGATGCATAATGCGCAATATCATAGCGGTAACCTGTCAGCAAATCATTCTGTATCCGGTGAACTTCCCGCATATCTTTTGTGTCTGTATATTTCTGTACTGCTTCAGGCATTCCGCCTATGGCATTAAAAATACGAAATTGTTTCATCATTTCCGCATTAACCGCCTGAGGAACAGGTCTTTTTGCGTCAAAGAAGCTTCTAAGCTGCTGAATCATTTCCGCAGTGACGTTGACGGCCCAAAGATATTCTTCGAAATCCATGGAGTGCATATGGATATAGTCAACATATCCGACAGGATAGGATGAAGCACGGTTGTAATCAATCCCGAGCAAAGACCCGGAACAGATCACATCATAACGATGATCCTCAGTCCAGAATTTCAATGACGTGATGGCTTCCGCACATTCCTGAATCTCATCCAGAAAAATCAAAGTCTTCCGTGGATCAATTACTGTATCCGGAAACCGGAACTGCATTCCCATGATCAAAGTATCCACATCCAGATTTCCCCGGAATATTTCTTCCATATCCGGTGTTTCTTTGAAATTGATTTCCAATACATATTTGTAATTTTCCGCACCAAAACAGCGGATCGCGGTCGTCTTCCCGCACTGTCTGGGGCCGGTTACCACCAATGCTTTTCTATTCACGCTTTCTTTCCACTGCAGGAGCTCGTTCATGATTTTTCGTTTCAGCATAATACATGTCCTCAGGGTTATTTTATACGAAAATATGCACTATCGCATATTTTCGTATATATAATTTCTGCATAGTTGCATATTTTCGTATTATTCGAACACTTTTTTGTTATCAGTCTTTCTTTTCGACGATCTCCGGAAGCCGGTTGACTTATTACAGCTGCTTTTTGACGAAGCATTATGAAAAAAACCGTGCAGGAACAGTTATTCATGCATATAATGTTAGTTAAGGTTAACTAACAGGAGGCTGTTATGAATTGGTTCAACTGCAGACTGGTAACATATGGTTTTCTGCTCGGTACGGCAGGCGTAAAGCTTCTGAGCGGCAGATGTGCAAAGAAGGTATATACACATGTAACGGCAGCAGCACTGCGCTGCTATGACGATGCGGCTGAAGCATATGAAACATTAAAAGAAAACTGCGGTGATATCCTGGAAGACGCAAAGGAAATCAACCATGAGATTTCCGCTGAAAAAGAAGCGGAGATGATTGAGGACGCAAAGGCAGTTCTGGCTTCAGCTGAGGAGAAGGCTTAAGGCTTCCCATGAGATGTCGGATACTGCATGAAAGCAGAAACCGCATCCGGGTACACCTGTGTCAGAATCGGATGACTTCCGAACAGGCGGATATTCTGGATGCCTATCTGCATGATCTGGAATTCGTCAGAAGCGCGGCAGTATATGAAAGAACCGGTGATGCGGTCATCTGCCATGAAGGCAGCAGGGAGAGCGTCATTTCGGCTCTTTCCTCTTTTCATTATGAAGAGCAGGAGGATATCCTGCCGGAGCGTTCTGTCCGGCGTCTTTCGGCTGAATTTGAAGAAAAGCTTGTCTGTCATGTTCTGAAAAGAGGGATTACACGTCTTCTGCTTCCTTCACCGGTACGTTATGCGATATCGGCAGTGAAGTCCGTGAAGTATATTATTCCCGGTATCAGATCACTTCTTTCCGGAAAGCTCGAAGTCAGTGTGCTTGATGCCCTGACGGTAGGCATCTCAATTGTCAGAGGAAACTACGATACGGCAGGAGACATCATGTTTCTGCTCGGCACAAGTGAGATTCTTGAGGAATGGACACATAAGAAGTCGGTGGATGATCTTGCGAGATCCATGTCACTGAATATCGATAAGGTATGGATGAAAGCGGCTGACGGAACCGAAGTGCTGACGGCGGTAAAGGAGATCCGGGAAGGGGATCTTGTTGTTGTAAGACAAAGCAATGTGATTCCGCTTGACGGAATTGTCACGGAGGGTGACCTCAGTGTCAATCAGGCATCCATGACCGGTGAATCCATGCCGGTTCATAAGTCACCCGGCGCGTATCTTTATGCCGGTACGGTTGTGGAGGATGGTCAGTGTGTTTTCCGTGTAACGAAGGCGGCTGGTGTAAGCCGGTATGATTCAATCGTAAAGATGATTGAAGATTCACAGAAGATGTCTTCCGAATCGGAAAACAGAGCTGCGAGACTGGCAGACCGTCTGGTTCCGTGGTGCCTTGGCGCAACTGCGCTGACATATCTGTTTACCCGCAATGTGACAAGAGCACTGTCCGTATTGATGGTCGATTTCTCCTGCGCGCTGAAACTGACGATACCGATTTCCGTATTGTCCGCGATGCGTGAAGTGAGCGGGTATTCCATCCGGGTAAAGGGCGGCAAATATCTCGAGATTACAGCCGGTACGGATACGATTGTCTTTGACAAGACCGGAACACTGACATGTTCTGTTCCGCGGGTGGCGGAAGTGATTCCTTTCGGAAACAATGATGAAAAGGAAATGCTGAGACTTGCGGCATGCCTTGAAGAACACTATCCTCACTCGGCTGCGAATGCAGTTGTAAAGGCAGCGAGAGAAAGAAGCCTCGAACATGAGGAAAAACATACGGAAGTGGAATATGTCGTAGCCCATGGCATTGCCAGCTCAATAGACGGAATGAAAGCAGTCATCGGCAGCCGTCACTTCATCTTTGAGGATGAGAAGTGTACGATACCTGCCGGTGAGGAAGAAAAGTTCAGAAATATACCCGAAAAGTATTCCCACCTGTTCCTTGCGGTGGGCGGTGAACTGGCAGCCGTCATCTGTATAGAGGATCCCATCAGGCCTGAGGCAAAAGCGACAATCAGAAAGCTTCACGAACTCGGTATTGAGAGAATTGCGATGATGACGGGAGACAGCGCAAAGACAGCAGCTGCGGTTGCGGCGGAAGTCGGTGTGGATGTCTGTCAGGCAGAGGTGCTGCCGGAAGACAAAGCGGCATTCATTGATCAGGAACATGAAGCGGGAAGAACAGTCATGATGGTCGGGGACGGCATTAATGACACGCCTGCCATGGCAAAGGCTGACGCTGCGGCAGCGATCTCCGATGGTGCGGCAATCGCCAGGGAAATCGCGGATATTACCATAGCCGGTGACAGTATTGAAGGTCTGATCACACTGAGAGAACTCAGTACGGCACTGATGAAGCGGATTAAGATGAACTACTTTACGATCATCACATTTAATTCGGCTTTGATCCTGATGGGAATGACCGGACTGCTGGCTCCGGGTACAGCAGCTTACGCCCACAATTTCAGTACGATGGCGCTGAGCCTGCATTCCATGACAAATCTGAAAAAGAAAAGAGAACGGTTTAACTGACCGTTCTTTTGATTCCCCTTACCGCACCCTCGTTCAAAGATCAATACCGGGTAATAACTATGTGTGATATCGATGCGTGTATGCATGATCGGGACATAACAATATCACGGAGATTCGAACTCCTCACCTGTCCTTCGGTGCGCCATAGATGCGTACTCATTCTCAGACGCAGAGATAGTATTCGCCTCTTTGAACTACCTTCTGAATCAGATCTCAGTTGTCCAGTTTGTTTCCTGAATCAGATTATCGAGTTTTCTGAGTCTGGCGCTGAGCTGATCTGTTTCTTTCTGCAGTTTCTTGACGTTGACGGTGGAAAGAATACGGATTTCCGTATTTCTCGCTCTTCTTGCGGTCTGTGATGCCTGGCTGACAAGATTTCTGTATGCGTCAATCTTTTCCTTCAGGACATCTTTTTCGGCAATCATTTCCGTCAGTGTCTTTCCGTCAATGACAGTTGCGGCATTCTTCAGATTGATCAGTGCAATCAGTTCGTTGAGACGCTGGAAAGAACCGTTCAGTTCCTTCAGCAGTTCTGCCGGATCTTCCGCCGGTTTTTCCCCGTCCTGCACCAGGGCGTTGTTCATTAAGCGTTCTTTGAGCTGTTCGATCTTACGGTTGAGATCCGCTCTTTCCTGTAAAGCTTCTGCCAGTTTCATAAATCCTCCGTAATTCCTACATCAAAAGTATACCGATATCCTTCATGTTTGACAAAAGAACAGAGCATCATCATTGACATATACCCCCGGGGGGTATAGTATTACGCGTGTAAGAGGTGTGTGATGGAAACGAACAACAATTGTTGTCAGGAAAGACATAAGAAGCGGACGGAGGAAGAGAAAAAGAAACTTCTTACCCGTCTGAAAAAAGCGGAAGGCCAGATCAGGGGGATTGAAAAGATGGTGGAAAATGATCTCTACTGTCCGGATATTCTGATTCAGGTCTCGGCTGTTACCAGCGCGCTGAACAGTTTCAACAAAGAACTGCTTGCCTGTCATATCCGTTCATGTGTGGCGGATGATATCCGTGAAGGAAAAGATGAAGCAGTTGATGAGCTGGTCGGTGTACTGCAGAAGCTGATGAAATAGAAAGTGTGAGTTTATGGAACAATATATTGTTACGGGAATGAGCTGTGCCGCATGTCAGGCAAGAGTGGAAAAAGCAGTTTCAGGTGTTCCGGGTGTTTCTTCCTGCTCTGTATCTCTTTTGACCAATTCAATGGGTGTTGAAGGAACGGCAGATGCGAAGGATATCATCCGGGCAGTGGAAAACGCCGGTTATGGAGCTTCCCTGAAAGGCGCAAAAGGCGCAGCTGTACAGACGGCGGATGAAGACGCATTAAAGGACAGGGAAACACCGGTTCTGAAGAGAAGACTGTTGTTGTCTGTCGGTTTCCTGCTTGTCCTGATGTATCTTTCAATGGGTCACAACATGATGGGATGGCCGGTACCCTCATTTCTTGAACATAATCATATCGGTCTTGCGTTAACACAGATGTGTCTTGCCTTGATCGTCATGATCATCAATCAGAAATTCTTTACGAGCGGATTTAGGGCTCTGTTTGCCGGAGCGCCGAATATGGACACACTGGTGGCGATGGGTTCTGCCGCTTCGTTTGGCTGGAGTCTCTTCGTTCTGTATGAAATGACGGTCATGATTACAAACGGAACACCAAACGCGGATCTGATGGATCTGTATCATAATGAGCTGTATTTTGAATCTGCCGCCATGATTCCGGCATTAATCACCATCGGCAAGATGCTGGAGGCAAGATCAAAGGGAAAGACAACAGAC
>CACXDM010000127.1 GCA_902766435.1 uncultured Erysipelotrichaceae bacterium
CTTCTCGAGCTGTCTGTATCCGGCAAGCCAGTTTCCGGCCGGCTGGTGGATATAAAGCAGATCAACATAGCCCGTTCCGAGTCTTTCCAGTGTTTCATCAACCGCATTTTCATTTTCGTATTCACTCGGCCACAGCTTCGTGGAAAGAAAGATCTCCTTACGGTCAACACCGGAAGCCTTCATTCCCCTGCCGACTGCTCTTTCATTGACATAGGCATTTGCGGTATCGATCAGACGGTAACCCATCTTCAGGGCTTCCCTGACACTGTTTTCCGCATCTGCCGGTTTCAGCATGAATGTTCCGATACCGACGGAAGGACATTCGAGTCCGTTGTTCAGTTTGATGTATTCCATGTTTTCCTCCTTTTTCAGTGAAGTTTATAAGCACCTGTACGGATTGCGGGGATGACGCCGCCGTCCATCAGAAGATCCGTTCCGGTAATGAATCCTGCATGTTCGCCAAGCAGGAACGCAGCTGCCTCCGCAATCTCATCGGAAGAAGCAGTACGCATTGCGGCTGAAGAATCAATCATATTCTGGTAAGTATTTCCCGGGGCATTGAATTCATCATACGCAAGGGGCGTAACGATAATGCCGGGTGAGATCGTATTGATGCGGGCCCTTCTCTGTTTCCACGTTGTCGCGGCAGCCTTCATAGCCTGCAGGTGATTGACACGCTTGGCAATCATATATGCCTTTCCGCTTGTCACTGCGTTTTCCTTAATGAAGTCAATGTTCTTCAGCTCATCTGTTTCCGCCGCAAGAATCTGCTGTTCCACTTCATAGGGAACCGGAAACATATATCCCGTCTGAGAGGAAATGATCAGTCCCGCGCCGCCTTCCGCCATGACTTTGCCGAAAGCATCAATGGCATAACCGGTACCTGTCATATCCAGATTCAGAATATGTTCGGGTGTTCCCTGTGAGGGAGAAGCGCCGGCTGTATGAACATAGTATTTCACCTGTCCGAGAGAAGCCGCTTTGGCAGCGAATGCTTCAATGGAATCTTTGTCCATTGCATTGACAATCATTCCCTCCGCGTCATATCCGCTGCGGATGAATTCCTCACAGACTCTGTTAAGGTTAGCCTGACTGATATCACCGAAGAGAATCTTACGGCCTGCCGCAAATCTTCTGATGACTGCCGTTCCCATACTGCCCGCGCCGAGTAATACAGCGACTTCTTTTGTTTCATTTCTGTTGAAAATCATCTTTGTCTCCTCCTGTTCATCAGATGTTTCTGTTCTTCTTAATTACACTGAATCCATTCACCGTTGATCCGGATGAAGTTCGTATCGGTATGCAGTGTCCATGAACCGGACATGCCGTAGACTTTTGCGGTAAGTGTAACTGCTGCCTTCAGGTTTGCCTTGTCTCCGTTGATCGTTACAGCGGGATTTCTGATCTCTGAGCGGTAGTAATTCAGTGTGCCGTTCATGATCTCCCCGAAGAATTCTTCTCTGGTCTGTTTCTTTCCAGACATATGGGTGAAGGTCTTGTCCTCCGTGACGAGGCTGCGCATCGCGCTCAGATCCTTGTTGATCATTGCGTCCTGCATTCTGCGGTAAGCATTCAGGACTTCCTGTTCCTCTCTGTTCATCAGATATTCTTCTTCACCCAGGCAATGACTTTCTGTTCACTGCGGGAAGCATCTGCGCCATGCACCGCAAGTCCGGGAGCGAATACTGCGCCGCTGATCTGATCCTTCAGATCCTTTTCACAATGACCGAGTCCCGAACCCTCATGTGTCATAACCGGAAGTACCTTCTTACCGGTGAAGTCGAGTCCCTCAATGGCGGAAAATACTGCCATCGGGTATGTTCCCCACCAGCACGGTCCGGCAATGAAGATGTTGTCATATTCTGAGATATCACCGGGATACTCCTTCAGCTGCGGTCTTGCGTCCGTATCCAGTTCCTTCTGTGCTTCCCGGATGCAGTCCATATAGCTTTCCGCATAAGGTTTTACCGTTTCAGCCTTAAAGAGATCAGCACCGAAGTTGTCTCTGATGAATTCCGCAATATATTCCGTATTTCCTTTCTTGATATTTGTAATTGATCCGTTCACGTAGTTCTCTCCGGAACGGGAATAATAGATCACCAGGTTTTTCATATCCTTGTTTCCTCCTGCACTTATATTCTATGTTCCATCTGTTGAAGAATCTAATTGAATAGATTTATAATTAATAAAATTATTCTATTAAGGTGATCGTCATGAATACGAGATATTTTGAATCAGTACTTGAACTGGCCAAGACCAGAAACTTCAACCGGGCAGCCGAGAATCTCTTCATCTCCCAGCCGACACTGACCTATCAGATCAACTCCGTCGAACATGAAATCGGTTTCCGTCTGTTTGACCGTTCCGGAAAAGGCGCTTCCCTCACTCCTGCCGGCGAGCAGTTTGTCATTACCCTGCGTGACATCAGTTCCCAGCTGCAGCGGGCAGTGGAACAGGGACAGAACTTCTCTGCCATGTACAGAGACAATATCCGCATCGGCATGCCGCTGAGATCGGCAGTCTGCTATCTGCCGGAAGTCATGCGTCAGTTCCGCAGAGAGGAACCTTCCGTATCCATCACACCGGTCATTGATTACCGTAATTATCTGGAATCATTTGTCTCGGGTGAAACGGATATTCTCTTCGCACTGCAGTCACGTGTACGCCATGTACCGGATATCCGTATTCATCCCTTCTTTGATACACACATCTATTTTGTCTGCCGCAGTGATGATCCCCTGGCTAAGAAGAAGCTCATCACAAAAGAAGACCTTAAAGGAAGAGTGCTGATGATCGGCGGAGGTTCTCCTGCCCCGCTCAGAAAACTGCAGCAGGAAATCATACAGGACCCTTCCGTCACTTACTTCAACAGCAACGATCACGATACATCCATGACGTATGTGGCCGCAGATGAGGCTGTCGTTCTTTCGCCGGGCTTCCTGAATGACCACAACAGTCAGTTTGCCTGGATCCCCTATGACACGGATATTGCCATGCCGTGCGTTTTATGTACGCATGCCGGTGACAGCCGCAAAACCGTCAGACGTTTTCTGGAATTGCTGAAGGAGTATTATTCCGACAGGTCTCTTATGCTTTAATCTACAAATTCCTGTACGTATCTTTTTCTGTTTTGATGAATGCGGTAAAATAACGGAGGCTGTAAGCTTATTCATATGGATAGATACAGGTGGGATGAGCAGAATATCTGCCGGTCATCCTGAAAAGGGAAACAGGTGAAAGTCCTGTACGAACCCGTCGCCGTAAACAGGGAATCTGCTGCGATAACCATTGGGAAACCGAGAAGGTGCAGCAGGTAATGATCTGTAAGCCGGAAGACCTGCCTGTATGCTGTGCTGTTGATCACGGGCAACTGAGAGGCATGATCGGATCCGCGTAATGACATCAATGATGTTTTTTCGTGTTTTCATCTGCTTTCTTTACAGCTTAAGGAGGAAAACATGAAAAACAAAAAGTCATTATGGATCATCATCCTTGCGGCGGTGGCCGCAGTCATGCTCGGCGTATATTTCTTCGCAAAACCGAAACCCGCAGCAGGCGCCAAGGCAGTTGTGATTGAAGTAAGAGACAAGGAAGGAAATGAAAAATCCTATTCCGGCAATACCGATGCGGAATTCCTTAAAGACGCTATGGATGATCTTTCTTCAGCCGGTTTTGCCTATGAAGCTTCAGACAGTGAATACGGACTGTTTGTCACATCCGTTAACGGTGTAACAGCCGATCCGGCAGATTCCGCTTACTGGGCAGTCTATGTCAACGGTGAATACGGACAGTACGGTATTTCCGAACAGCCGGTCGCTGACGGGGATACATTCACCTTTGCCTACGAGACATACTGATGGACCGTCACTTTGAGATCCGAAAGCTGGTATATACCGCACTGCTGACAGCCATCATCGAGGCTGCCAAATGGGCGCTGAACGCGATTGCGAATGTCGAGCTTGTGTCACTTCTGACAATGGTATTCACAATATACTTCGGCTGGCAGATCACACTCTGTTCCCTGCTTCTGTTCGCCCTGATTGAATGCCTCTGGTGGGGTGTCAGTATCTGGACCGTCACGTATTTCTATGTCTGGCCGATTCTGATTCTGATCACGTGGCTCTTCCGGGATAAGATGGACCGTTATACCGCCGCTTTGATTTCCGGCTTTTTCGGTCTTGCCTTCGGCGCCCTGTGTTCTCTTACGACACTGGTCATGAGCGGACCGAAAGCAGCCTTTGCCTGGTGGATTGCCGGTATACCGTATGATGTGGTTCACGGTATATCCAACTGCATCATCGCATTTATACTGTATGAACCGCTGATCAGGGCATTGAAGAGAATGAATATCAGACTGTAACGGAAGGAAATCTTCCGTTTTCATTATGCAATCTGGTACGATAAATACATGGTAAAGAAGAAAGCAGAAAACCCCTTCTTTCCGATGACGCGGAAAGAGATGGAGGAAAAAGGATGGCAGCAGC
>CACXDM010000128.1 GCA_902766435.1 uncultured Erysipelotrichaceae bacterium
ATAGGTGGCGTGCTTCAGATCACCGATTACACTGACCCGCCAGACTCCCTTTTCCGTTCTGTCCATCGTATAGGGACGTACTCTGTCACCCTGTCTTACTTTCAGTATCACAGATGAAGCAGTCGGTGCCCAGAGGGCAAAATCAGTATGCATGCGGTAATACGTGGAACCAAGATCATCTCCGTCATAGAAGTAGCGGTCGCTGAACTGTTTTGTCTGTACGATCAGACGTTTTACCAGCGGAACCATCAGACCATGGGATTCACGGATGTGATATGTCGTAAACGCCGAAAGACCTGCCGGGCACGTCAGATTGTATTTGATTTCAGCGGAAAGATCCTCTACCGAAGAGATTACCAGTTCGCTCATGTATCCCCTGTCCCCGGTAATATAAAAACTGTCTGACTTTCCATTGTAGAAATTACGGCTGATCAGAACGGTGATCTTTCCGAAATCATCCAGATAAGCATACATACTCGGCATAATTAGGTCCTCCTGCATGAAAGGCACCCTTTAGAGGTGCCTGTCAGATATTCAGATTTTCAGCGGTTTGATATTCCAGATTTCTTCCGCATATCCTTCGATCGTACGGTCACTGGAGAAGAAGCCGCTCATTGCGATGTTAACAAGACAGCTCTTCGCCCATTCCCTGCGGTCAGCGTAACGCTGTTCCGCATACTCATGCGCCTTGACATAAGCGTCAAAGTCAGCGAGAACGAAGAACTCGTCGTTCTTAACGATCAGTTCGTCGAAAATGATACGGAAATCATTCGCATCATCCGACCATACCGGATTGATGAATGTATTCATCACATTCCGGATTCTTTCATCACGGTCATAGTATTCACGGGCAGAATAATAGTACCGGATCTTTTCAACATCCTCTACGGTCATACCGAAGATGACATCGTTGTCTCTTCCGACCAGGTTGTCGATTTCCAGATTCGCTCCGTCAAGTGTACCGAGGGTAATCGCGCCGTTCATCATGAACTTCATGTTTCCGGTTCCGGAAGCTTCCTTACCGGCAGTACTGATCTGTTCGGAGATATCCGTTCCGGGAACGAGAATCTCGGACATCGTTACATTGTAGTTCGGCAGGAAGACAACCTTGATCATTCCCCTGACATCGGGATCGTTGTTGATGACCGTGGCAACATTGTTGATCAGCTTGATGACCTTCTTGGCAAATGTATAGCTGCTCGCTGCCTTGGCCGCAAAGATATACGTATGCGGAGTCATCGTATAATTCGGATCGCTCTTGATCCGCTGATAACGGTAAATGACATGCATGATATTCAGCAGCTGACGCTTATATGCATGCAGACGCTTTGCCTGTACGTCAAAGATCGACTTCGGATCGACTTCGATTCCCGTCAGCTCCTTGATATAGGCAGCCAGTTTCTCCTTACGGATCTGCTTGACCTTCAGGAATTCATCCTGAGTGGAAACCTCATCAACGTGCTTCATCAGCTTTTCGAAATTCCGGTAGTCCTTTTCAAAGGATCTGCCGACTTTCTTCTTCAGGAAATCACGGAGTTCGGGGTTGGAATAAATCATCCATCTTCTGGTCGTGATTCCGTTTGTCTTATTGGAGAATCTTTCCGGGAACAGTCCGTAGAAGTCACGGAAAAGATCATTCTTCAGAATTTCCGTATGGAGACGGGCAACACCGTTGACACTGTGGCTTGAAGCAATCGCCAGATTTGCCATATGAATCTGATCGTCACGGATAATGCGTACACGCTCAATGATCGAAGGATCATCAGGTCTCTGCTCATGAACATACTGACAGAAACGGCGGTCCATTTCCTCGATGATCATATAGATACGGGGCAGCAGTTCTCTGACATAGCGGGTCGGCCACTTCTCAAGCGCTTCACTCATGACGGTATGGTTCGTATAAGCCATAACTTCATTCACAATGCGGAATGCGGCCTTCCACTGATATCCGTATTCATCCATCAGCACACGCATCAGTTCGGCAACTGCCAGAACAGGATGTGTGTCATTGAGCTGAATCGCAACAGCCTCACCGAGGTTATCAAGATTCGGGTATGACTTCAGATGTGTTTCAATGATGCTGTTGATACCGGCGCAGACAAAGAAATACTGCTGCTTGAGACGCAGGAACTTTCCTTCTGCAGTAGAGTCATCAGGATAGACATTCAGACAGATATCATCAACTTCCGACAGATACTTCCGGTAGTCAATGCCGCGGGGAGCGACATCAGCCGGTTCAGCCGACCACAGACGAAGTGTGTTTGTCATCTTTGTATCGGCGCCGATCATTGCCATATCATACGGTACGGCAAGAATATGGGTGGCATTGCGGTGCTGGAAATGCATATCTCCCTTTTCGTCATAAGAGACTTCAATATCTCCGTAGAACTTGACGTCAACCGCATGCTTTGTCTTACGGATTTCCCAAGGGTTGCCGATCTTCAGCCACATGTCAGGCATTTCCACCTGCTCACCCTTCTTGTTGATGAGCTGACGGAACAGACCCGCTCTGTAACGGATACAGTTTCCGTTGACCGCGTAGTTCAGTGAAGCGGCAGAGTCCATAAAGCAGGCAGCCAGACGTCCGAGACCTCCGTTGCCAAGACCCGGATCCGCCTCAAGAGCGGCGATCTCATCATAATCAATACCGAGATCAGCCAGGCCTTCGACGACCATATCATAGATACCGAGATTATGCAGATTGCTTGTCAGCATTCTACCGAGAAGGAACTCCATCGAAAAATAATAAACCTGTTTTGCCTTCTTCTTTGTTTCGGCTGCTTTTGTATCCTTCCAGTTGACGTTGGCATAGTCTCTGACCATTTTGCCGAGAACGAGATACTTCTCGTAGGGATGCGTCAGCTCCGGAGCAGTACCGTAAGATTCGATTAATCTCCGACTGTATTCCCTTTTGAATTCTGACTTGTTATTGAACATAAATCACCAATTTCCTATTCTATCAATTGCGTTGTCTTTTACTTTCCGGCATCCGCAGTCTTTCTGCGCGTACGCTTCTTCGGACATGTGAACCAGATTGCCGCAAACGGCGCGATCCTGATTGTAATCAGGTTTGCAAAACGGGCATTCTTATCCGGATTCTTTCTTGACTTCAGCGGTTCGAAGTTACACATATTGCATCCGTCATAGATATCTTTCTCCGAGTTCAGGATTTCGGTATAGGTTCCGGACTGCGGAACACCGATATCGAAGATCTCATACTCAGCAGGAGTCAGATTCAGAACACATACAAGATATTCCTTTTCATCTTCTCTGTAATACGTGAAGATACTCTGCTTCGCATTATCGGCATCGATCCACTTGAAGCCCCTGACATCATAGTCATACTTATACAGACAACTGTGCGCCTTATATATATTATTCAAGTCCGTAAAGTATCGCAAGAAAGAATTATGCCTCGGATAATCGAGCAGGAACCAGTCAAGTTCCTTGGCTTCATCGAATTCACGGAAGGAAGCGATCTCATTTCCCATGAAATTCAGTTTCTTTCCGGGATGTGAATACATATATGCATACAGGTTTCTGACCTGTGAGAACTTCGCGTTATAGTCACCCCACATACGGTCAACGATCGTCCTCTTGCCGTGAACATTTTCATCATGGCTTAACGGCATCAGGAATCTCTCACTGTAGAAATATGCCATTGAGAACGTCAGCTTGTTGTGATCCCAGATACGGTAGATCGGATCGGTTGAATAGTATTTCAACGTATCGTTCATCCAGCCGAGATCCCACTTGTAGTCAAATCCCAGACCGTTGTCCAGCGTGGAAGCCGTGACTTTCGGGAAATCGGAGCTGTCCTCCGCAATCAGCATGACCGTAGGATATTCCTTGTTGATGTAGTAATTCATTCTTCTGACGAATGCCAGGGAACCTTCATTGGTTCCTCTGTCGCTGTTGCCGCCCCAGTAGATCAGGTTGGATACGGCATCGATCCGGATACCGTCAATATGATATACATCACACCAGAACGCGGCGGCAGAGATCAGGAAGGATCTGACTTCCTCATTCCAAAGGTCAAAATTCATCGTGCCCCACTGTGATTCGGCATCATTCACTTCCCTGTATTCATAGAGAGGCTCACCGTCAAAGTAACGCAGACCGAATTCATCCTTTACGAAGTGTACCGGAACCATATCCATGATGACACCGATTCCCTCTTTGTGGCATTTGTTTACGAAAGACGCAAACTCCGTCGGATTTCCATAACGGCTGGTAACGGCATAATAACCGCTTGCCTGATATCCCCAGGAGCCGTCAAAGGGATATTCATTCAAAGGCATCAGTTCGATGTGGGTGAATCCGTGTTCCTTCACATAGGGAATCAGATTTTCCTCCATCATCGGATATGTATACGGATACTCTCCGTTGTGTTTCCATCCTCC
Organism: uncultured Erysipelotrichaceae bacterium; assembly: GCA_902766435.1. Classification (GTDB taxonomy): domain Bacteria; phylum Bacillota_I; class Bacilli_A; order Erysipelotrichales; family Erysipelotrichaceae; genus Bulleidia. The sequence goes on from CACXDM010000128.1 coordinate 4,404, forward strand.
GGCATAGACTTCATAGATATTGAGAGGCTTGTCGAAGTTCTTTGTCCGTTTCTTCATCCAGGTCTTGTCAGCCCATTTGATCTGATCGATGTTGTAGACCTTGGATGCGGTCTCCGGTCTTGTCTCACTGTAAAACGCATACGGGTCAGCCTTATTGATTATCTGACCATTGCGTGTCTCAATACGGTATTTATAGGGTTCCCACTCCTGAACGCCTGCCACAAAACCGCTCCAGACGCCTTCAAAACCGGTTCTTTCAAGTCCGATCGGATTGGCTTCCCAGCCGGTAAAGCTGCCGATGATACTGACATTTCTCGCATGCGGAGCGTATACGGTAAAACGTACGCCTTCCGCGCCTTCATATGTAAAATGAGCACCGAAAAGTTTATATGCTTCCGTACAGTGTCCCTGATGAAAGCTTTCAATGATTTTTGACTGATCCATAGTTCCTCCGAATTATAAAAAATGAGTTAAAACCAATATCAATATAATACCATCATCACGTGAATTTTTTTACATTTTTTGAAACAGCGGATGAAAATCAGGAAAACAGAGGTTCTCTTCAGGCATAAAAAAACCTGCAGATTCATATGCCTGCAGGCAGTGTCTTATTTATCCGTATAGCGGAGCAGCGTATAATACAGCTCCGCAACCGCAAAGCTCAGAAGAATGCCGCCGAGGATATCGGTAAACCAGTGGACACCGGAAAGCCAGCGGAAGAGTATTGTCAGTACCATGGCAATAATCAGTCCGAGTCTGATTTTCAGCTTGATATCCTGACGGATCCGCGGGAAGTATCTCAGTTCCACAAGCGCGCATCCGAAGATGCCTCCGGCAAGCAGCGTATGTGTAGAGGGGTATGAAGGTTCAAGTCCTTCATCCATGATCACCGGACGGTAATTGACGGGAATCTTGTCAAACAGAATATACAGCACAAGAATCAGGACATACATACATCCCATCAGGAGAATGTTCTTGTCAACCTTTCGGATGTCTTTATTCTGATAGAGCTGATAACCGCCTATGCCGGCAAACAGCAGCGCCGTAAAGATGGCCAGAATTCCGCCGAATTCACTGAGTACGTAGAAAAATGTATGTGTACCGATCAGATCCCGGAAGAAACCGTTAATTGACGCAAAGCCGACAACCGATGATTCCGGACCGATCGCCTGCAGGTCAACTGTTTTGCATAAAGCCGTGAAAAGGATAAACGCCGCGGCAAGAGCACCTGTCAGGACCTCGGGATATTTCGTTTTTATCATAATGAACTCCTTTTACCCGACATATGGTAATCTTTTCCCGTTTATCTTGCAAGAAGAAAAAGGAACCCGAAGGTTCCCTGATTCGAAGACTTAGGAGAGAATCGGCTTGATTGCGGCAGCGAGTTCGTCCTTTTCTGCCTTTGCTTCAGCCAGATCCTTACCGAGAGTTGTGAAGTATGTCTTGATCTTCGGTTCTGTTCCGGAAGGACGTACGACAACGGAAGCACCGTCTTCCAGACCATAGATCAGAACATTTGCCTTAGGCAGACCTGTTTCTTCCGGCTTGTTGTAGTCAGTAACAGAAGAAACTGCCTTGCCTGCGATCTCTTTCGGCGGATTGTTTCTGAGTTCGCTCATAATGCCGTTCATCTTATCCATTCCGGAAAGGCCGGGGAATTCATAGCTGTCAACGACGTTCAGATAACGGCCGTATTCAGCATAGATCTCTTCCAGTCTCTGCTTGATGGAGGAGCCGATGGAACGGTAGTAAGCAGCCATTTCACAGATCAGCATGGAGCCGATGATTGCGTCTTTGTCACGTACATACGGTCCTGCGAGGTAGCCGTAGCTCTCTTCGAAACCGAAGATGAAGCGGTCAACTTCACCGTCAGCTTCCAGACGGGCAATCTGATCACCGATCCACTTGAAGCCTGTCAGTGTATGACGGAGTTCAACACCATAGTGCTTGGCAACCGCATCTGCGAGCGGTGTGGAAACGATCGACTTGACTGCAACGGGTTTCTCCGGCATTGTGCCCTTTTCGATTCTTCCGGCGCAGATGTAGTCGAGCAGAAGAACGCCCATCTCATTTCCGGATACGAGCTCATAGGAGCCGTCAGGACACTTCATGGCGATACCTACACGGTCAGCGTCAGGGTCTGTTGCGAGCATCAGATCAGCGCCGACTTCCTTGGCGAGTTCGAGACCCTTTTCAAGAGCTTCGAAGATCTCAGGGTTCGGATACGGACATGTTGTGAAGTAGCCGTTCGGATATTCCTGTTCGGGAACGATTGTGATATCCGTAATGCCCATGTCCTTCAGTACTCTTGTGACCGGAACGAGACCTGTTCCGTTGAGCGGTGAATAAACGAGCTTCAGTCCTGCAGTCTTGCAGAGACCCGGACGTACCTGTCTTGCTTCGATTGCTTCATAGAGAGCATCCTTACAGTCGTCGCCGACGAACTTGATCAGACCCTTTTCAACGCCTTCAGCGAAGGACATGTATTTAGCGCCTGTCAGGACGTCTGTCTTCTGAATGGAATCATATACAACAGCTGCAGCGTCATCCGTCATCTGGCATCCGTCAGGTCCGTATGCTTTAAAGCCATTATACTTGGCCGGATTATGGGAAGCGGTGATCATGATACCTGCATTGCAGTTGTAATAACGTGTAGCGAAGCTGAGAGCCGGTACAGGCATCAGTTCGTCATAGATTCTGACATTAATGCCGTTGGCAGCGAGAACGCCCGCCGCATCTCTGGCAAAGTTCCAGCCCTTGAGACGGCTGTCATAGCTGATGGCAACTGTCTGTGTTCCGCCCTGTGTGAGAACCCAGTCAGCGACACCCTGTGTTGCCTGTCTGACAACCCAGATGTTCATTCTGTTTGTTCCGGCACCGAGTGTTCCGCGCAGTCCGGCTGTACCAAACTTAAGCGCAACAGCAAAACGCTCTTTAATTGCATCGTCATCACCGGCAATGCTCTGAAGTTCTGTCTTCAGATCGACATCGAGGAGTTCTGCTTCAAGCCAGCGCTTGTATTCTTCCTGATACATAATTATATTTTCCCTTCTTTCAAGTAGTCAGTTTAGAAAAAGGCAGGAACACATCAAAGCCCTGCCTTTTCGTTAAGTTCTCAAATCAATTAAGCGATAACCTTCTGTGCACGAAGAACGTCTTCAATTGTCTTTACAGCTACGTCTTCATCTTCACCTTCACAGGAAACCGTGATTTCGGACTGTGTCGGGATACCCAGAGACATAACACCCATAATGGACTTCATGTTAACGGAACGGCCTTTATAAGCAACCTTAACTTCGCTCTTGAACTTGCTTGCTGCATTTACAGCAACTGTAGCAGGACGTGCATGGAGTCCTACAGGGTCAATAACTGTAACTGAAATCTGCTTCATATGATATACTTTCCTCCTGTTTCACTTACTAATGGTATTTTAATACATCCGTACCCATCTAGCAAGCGGTTACATTTTTGAAATAGATGAATTATTTCACACATATCCGCCCTTGTGTTTTTCCGGAGTCTCAGCGGAATTCCACTTCAAGCGAGTAATCCTTCGCAACGCCCTTGATGATCGGAGAGTACATTTCCCATACTGACAGTTTGGCAAAACGGTCTGCTGTTTCCTGACAGTTGTCCGCTGCCAGCTTTTGTTCCATCTTCTCTCTTGCGCCGGCCTGGATCTCAGCTGCCTGTTCCGCCGTCATCTTGATATCGCCGAACGCAAGCAGACCGCCGTCCGTAGCACCGAATTGAATCTGGTCTTCGGGAATGTTGATCTCTTCCTGTACTGCATGAGGAATCTTCAGCGTGATGATCTTTTCCTCTTCATTGAAGATGATGTCATTTTTGGACAGTGTTCCAAGATCCACGGTATATACAGCCGTGCCGTTGTATGTAATGAGCTGGTTCTTTGTGAAAATGCTCCAGTTGATGAAACCTGTGTCCGTAACCGTGCTGACATCGGATACTTCCTGCTGGAATACTTCAAGCTTCTTCAGCTTTTCCGAATCCCCAAGAATCGCTTCTTCGAAATTGGCGGCAGTGTAGCCGAATATGCCCTGATCCTCCACGACGAGATCATTTTCTCCTGCTCCGTTTTCAAAGTGGAAGAAATCGGAGAAACCGTTGCCGAATGCCTTGATCCTGGCTCCGATCACCAAAAGCAGGCAGACGACCAGTATCGTGGGCAGCAGCCGCACAAGCGTATTCGCCCATCCTCCGCCGCCTGCGCCTTTTCTGGCAGCCTGTTCCACTTTCTTCAGAAACTCTTCTTCGTTGAAATCACGGGTATCTTTCTGATCCATAAATTACCCCCTGTAACCTTTCCTATATTTTATACCGTTCCCCGGGGAACAGTTCAATGATCTGCATATATCTGATAAAACCGGCAGCCATGACAACTGCCGGTTTATGAGATTATCTTATTGCTTCGGATCTTTGATATTCCAGTTGTTTCTGCAGTACAGCAGCATCATTTCCTTCAGCTTCTCTGCCGTACCTTTCTTCAGATCGGTCTTCTTCATCCGCCATGTCCACGGCTGAATACTGCCGGAGGGATCATTCATTCTCGCCTCACTGCCAAGACCCAGAATATCCTGCATCTGAATCACTGCCAGATCGGAAGTGCTTGCGTACGCTGCTCTGATCATGCCTTCCGCAATATCCTTTTCATCGATACCGAAGTATTTTGCGGCTCTTTCGATCCGTTTACTGTTGACGGGATCACTGCGCCATCCCTCAAGTGTGTCATTATCATGCGTACCGGTATAGACAACCGTATTCTTTTCATACTGGAACGGCATATAGATTGAACCGGGATCATTGGGATCAAACGCATATTCGAGAATACGCATTCCCGGATATCCGCTTTCCCTGACCATATTCAGGAATTCATGTGTCAGAACACCGAGGTCCTCAACGATCATCTGTTTTCCCGGAATATTCTGTTCCAGACGGCGGAAGATATCCAGCCCCGGTCCTTTGCGCCAATGCCCGTTGGAGGCATCTTCGTCTTTTGCCGGAACTGCGAAATAGGATTCATATCCCTGGAAGTGATCAATCCGCAGAACATCACAGAACCTTGTCTGATGCACTGCCCGGCTGATCCACCAGCGGTAGTCTTCATTCCTCATTCTGTCCCAGGCAAACAGCGGATTGCCCCACTTCTGTCCCTTCGGACTGCTCCCGTCAGGCGCCATACCGGACACAAATGTCATTTCATAGTTACTGTCAATTTCAAACTGTTCCGGATGCGACCAGGCATCAATGGAATCGGAAGCCGCATAGAACGGCAGATCACCGATAATCTGTATTCCCCTGTCATTCGCATACTTCTTCATTGCGGCAGCCTGGGTATAGAAGAAATACTGCACCCGCATCCAGAAAACAACATCTTCCTTCAGACGTTCCGCTTCTTCCCTGACTTCCTGACTGTTGTGAATCCTGAGTTCCTTCGGCCACTTCAGCCATGTCTCACCCTTCCGTTCGGTTTTGATTGCCATGAAGACCGCATAGTCCTTCAGCCATTCTGCTTCCTTACGGATAAACGCAAGATATTCCTGCGGATGAACAAGAGGCAGTCTGTCTGCCGCCTTACGCAGGATATCAAATCTGTTTTCATACAGAATACCGTAATCCGCGTGATCCGCTTTCTTCTGCCACTTTACCGCCTTGATTTCCTCCGGCTTCAGAAGTCCGTCTTCCGCCAGTTCATCGAGATCAATCAGATACGGATTGCCGGCAAACGAAGAAAGTGACTGGTACGGCGAATTGCCGTAACCGGTCGGCCCCAGCGGCAGTATCTGCCAGTAAGTCTGACCTGCATCGGCCAGAAAATCAATGAATTCACGGGCTTCTTTTCCCATGGTCCCGATACCGTACGGTGACGGCAGCGAGCTGACTGCCATCAGTACACCTGCACTTCTGATCATAATTCTTCCCTCTCTTATTTGTGATATGGTTCGTTCCGGAGAATCCGGAAGCTTCTGTAGATCTGTTCCAGTACGATTACCCGGCAGAGCTGATGGGGAAACGTACAGTCTGACAGTTTCCAGCGGAAGTCGGCTCTTCTGATCAGATCATCACTGACACCGAGCGATCCGCCGATCACGAATGCGATCCTGCTGCCTGTATAACTGTAGATATCCTGTATCTTCGCCGCCAGTTTTTCGGAACTGAGTTCCTTCCCCTTCAGATCCAGAAGAATCACATATTCATCATCCCGGATCAGCTTCAGCAGCCGTTCTCCTTCTTTGTTTATGATTCTGCGGTTTTCCGCCTCACTGTTGTCATCCGGTGTTTTCTCATCCGCCGCTTCAACGATTTCCATCTTTTCGTACGGCTTCAGACGCTTCATATATTCCTGAATGCCCTCACGCATCCAGTTTTCCTTTACCTTGCCGCAGGCCAGAATACGGATCATCTGAGCACCACTTCCACTTCTGTTTCCTCTTCTGCTCTGCGTATGGTGAGAACCGCTTCCGTTTCCGCCTCATATCCGTAGAGCTTCTGACGGAGATCGCCTTCGCTTTCAATTCTTTCACCGTTGATCATCAGGAGAAGATCGCCTTTTTCAATGATGTCTTCCGCTGCGCCGCCTTCTGTAATATCCGCCGCATAGACACCGTAATTCATATCCAGCGCTATGCCGAGAGCGCTTTTTTCATATACCTGCATATCGGCAATACTGCGTACACTGACACCGAGTGATCCTCTTGTGACACTTCCGTTTTCCTTCAGCTGCCGGAAGACTTCCTTTGCCTCATTGACACTGAGGGCATATCCCATTCCTTCCTCTGAGTCAATCGGCCGGGGAATCAGAATACCCGCAAGCTTGCCTCCCACATCCAGAAGCGCGCCGCCATAATTCCCGGAAGTAACGGATGCGTCCGTTTCAATCACCCTTGAAAACCAGAACGAAGAAGAACTGACACGTCTGTTTCCCGCGCCGGAAGCGACGCCGAACGAAACAGAACCGGTGCCTGAAGAAGGAGCTCTGCCGCCCATCGTGATGACATATTCCCCTTCCTCAAGAAGATCAGAATCCCCGATCACAAAGGGAACCGTCTCAAATGAAGGCACCGCCGCAATAAGACCAATACCTGTCGCCGGATCAATACCGACCATTTCACAGCTTACTTCAACGCCATTGTCAAACACGGCATAGACTTCGGAGGAACCGGAAAGCACATCTGCCGTTGTAATGATGTATGACGTATCCCCGTCACGGGAAAAAATCACGCCGGAGGCGTTTTTCTCCGTCTGACCGGCAATGGCCCTGATATAAACCGCATGTGTCCGGTTGTTTTCAACCGTACCTGTCACATCGGTTGTATAGTCGGTCAGTGTTTCCTGTATGACGGGTGCTTCTCCGGTATCGCCCGGAACATAGACAACTTCATTCTTTTTCTGCAGTTCAGCTGTCAGCCATACATTCCATACCAAGAGAACGGTAAACAGTACCGGGATCACTTTTTTCATCCTTGAGTCCTTTCCTGATGATTTCAAACTGGCCTGCCGCCGAAACCGTCAGCTGCGGATGAAGCGGAATGCCCGCTTCCAGCAGTCGTTCACAGACGGTATCCAGGGCTGTTTCACGGGTATTTGCCTCCTGTGAAATATGCGCCAGCATGATCATCTTCGTATTGTCCGTTATGATTTCCTGCAGTACGGAAGCGCAGTCCTCATTGCAGAGATGACCCTGATCACTGCAGATCCTGGCCTTCAGATAACGGGGTCTTCTTGTATTCATCAGCATTTCCACATCATGATTGCATTCCATGACGATGTAATCCGCGCCCCTGCACAAAGGGAAATAGTTCCGGTTCAGATAGCCCGTATCGGTAACGTAAACCAGTTTCTCCGTCCCGTTGTCGAGTATATATCCGGTTGTATTTGCCGCATCGTGCGACAAAGCCAGGGGAATGATCCGGATCTGATTGATGTAAAACTCCTGCAGAGGCCGCACGGTGAATGTGTCCACATCATCGATACTGACCGGAGAATAAACCGTCAGATCACGGAAGTGACGGATCTGGGAAATGTGGTCGCTGTGATCGTGGGTGATCAGAACCGCATCCAGATCATCCTTTGTCATGTTCAGTCCCCGGAAACATGTCTTCAGATACTTCCCGGTGGAACCGCAGTCGATCATGATGTCAGTGCTGCCGTCCTTCACAAGAAAGCAGTTCCCTTTGGAACCGCTTGCCAGTAATGCAAACTCCATACAGCACCTCTGATCAGTAACACGGCAGAAAGCCCGAACAGGCGTCTCTTCTTTCCCCGTTGACCGTAATGAAGAAGTGAACGTGCGGTCCGGTTGCCCATCCCGTCATGCCGATCCAGCCGATCTGCTGTCCCTTGTCTACGACAGTACCCACCGGCAGGAAGGAAGGCTCACGCATATGACCGTAGTAGCTTGTCATGCCGTTGTTATGATCGATGATGACCCAGTTGCCGCCGATCGAATCGTACGACACTTTCGAGATAACACCTCTGTCTGCCGCAAGAACAGGTCCCCAGAGATTATATCTGTTCTGAATATCCGTTCCGCGGTGGCCGTAGTAACAGCCCCAGCCGCAGGAAATAATCCAGTTGTCGACAGGGAAACGGAAGACGCCCGTACCCACATTGGGAGGTTCCATCGTACCGCGGGCAATCACTTCGGTCTGCGGCTGCTTTGTCTCGACACTTGACTTCTCAACACCGCTGACGAGAACACCGTCAATCCACTTTTCCGAATAGAGCGTATTCTTGGATCCGTTGATGCCTTCCTGAATGGTTTCCGTTGTATTGATCAGCAGTTCGTCATCATCGACGATCGATGTTTCATAATACACATCTTCCTGCTTCAGTGTTTCCTTGTATACGACGATATTGACGATCGGCTTGAAGTAGGTAATACAGAGTTCCTCGCCTTCCTTCAGCACCTGATCCACACTGGAAATCTTGTCACGGTTCAGATTCATGACCTGTACGGCGGAAAGACCGTAGTTCTTGGCGCCGACACCGGCAACCGTATCGTATTCCTGCACCGTATAGTATTCTTTTTCTTCCTCCGGCATATCACCGTATTCGATGTAGTTCAGGACCTCTTCGATCGTGGTCTTGACTTCATCCGGATTGGCGTATTCCTCGGATGTCGTAATATTCTGGGAAACGGAAATACCGATGTCACGGCTTCCGTAAGTCGTGAGTTCCGGAACAGCGTCCCCCGCCGAGAGAATTGCCAGTGTTTCCGGAGAAATAAACATCGTAATGTACTGATGCATTGCCTCTTCATACAACTCCTCGTTGGAAACATACATTCTGGCGTATACGCCGTTTTCATTGGAAAAGGAAACAGCTGTCGCTTTGACACTGTACATGTTGTTCTCATCGATATAATCGAGAATCTCCTGATCGGCATTCGTATAGACAAAATAACTCTGTTCCTTTGTCACATACATATTCTGCGCAAGATAAGCATCGGAATCCGGAAAACTCTCTTTGAATTTCTCTTTATATACATCGCGGAGATGCCTGTTCAGCACATTCTCATCGCTGAGTATGCCGAGCAGATCCCCGTCCTTGTAGATTTTGTATACCGGCACCGCATTTTCCTGCGTCCGGATTACGGTCTGATGGAACAGACCAGTCTCATTGGACGCTGCGGCAGCTTCCGTTCCCTTGTTCAGAAATGAAGGCAGAACCAGAACAATCAACGCGGCTGCCAGAAAGCTTCCGATTACAGATATGATTTTTTTCGTAAGCCCACCTCCCGTCACTGTTCTCTTGCAATGTTGTACAGGGCGTTTGTCGGTCCTTCAAATGCAAGATATATTTTTCTTGTCGCACCGTTTCTGTGCTTGGCAATGTTGATTTCAAGCCGCTCACTGCCGGCCTCTTCCGCTTCCTCTTTTACCTTTTCATCGTAATACGACTCACGGAAAAGCATCATGACAACGTCGGCGTCCTGTTCGATCGCACCTGATTCACGCAGGTCACTCAGCATAGGCCGCTTGTTTTCTCTTGCCTCTACGCTTCTTGAAAGCTGGGAAAGAGCGATAACGGGAACCTTGAGTTCACGGGCAAGCGCCTTCAGATTACGTGAGATCTCAGAAACCTCCTGCTGTCTGTTTTCGCCTCTGGTGCCCGATCCGGTAATCAGCTGAATATAGTCGAGCAGAACCAGATTCAGTCCCTGTTCCGCCTGCAGACGGCGGCACTTGGAGAAAATCTCGGGAACCTTTACGCCCGGCGTGTCATCGATGTAGATATTCCCTGCCTTCAGTTCGGCAGCGGCTTCATTGACCCGGTTCCAGTCATCATTCGTCAGTCTTCCCGTCTTGAGCTTGTCACCCTCAATCCGGCTGCGCGCACTGAGAAGTCTCATTGCGAGCTGTTCGGCAGCCATTTCCAGTGAGAATATGGCAACCGCACCATCCTGCTGATAAGCCGCCACATTCATTGCAAGATTCAAAGCAACAGCCGTCTTACCCATTGAAGGTCTTGCCGCAACGATGATCAGATCACCCCTCTGCAGTCCGTGCAGCGTATGATCGAGATCGGTAAATCCCGTTTTCATTCCGGTAATATCGGACTTGGCATCCGACATCTTCTGAATGTTTGCGAGCACTTCGTTCATCAATGTATCCGGATCTTTGAATTCCCCGGTCCTGCGGTTGCGGGAAACATTCAGGATTTCCTTTTCCGCCCGGTCAAGAAATTCATTGACGTCTTCCTGGCCGCTGTAGCCTTCCTCAACGACAGCCGAGGCTGTTTCAATCATGCGGCGCATGACCGCCTTGTCCTTGATCAGCGTCACATAGCTCTTCGTATTCGCGCTCGTTACGGCCGCATCAGTCAGCTCCGTCAGATAGGCGATTCCTCCCACTTTGTCGAGGATTTCCATATCCTGAAGTCTTGTTGAGACCGTTGTCAGATCAATCGGATGTCCCGTGCTGTAAAGATTCCGGGCAGCCTGAAAAATCCGCCGGTTCGGGTCAAGGAAAAAATCATCCTCCGTGAGGCCTTCCTCAATCGCCATTCTGGCGGCATTCGGGTATACCATCATTGTCCCGAGAAGACTCGCTTCCGCTTCAGAAGCTGACGGCAGAACCCGCGGCATAATTAACTGTCACTCCCGATCAGACGTACGTTGATCGTACCGATTACGTTTTTATACAGTTCAATCCTGACCTGTGTCACACCGAGGCTCTGTACCGGAGCAGTGTCAAGGATCTTTCTCTTGTCAGCCTTGATTCCCTGCTTTGCGAGTTCCTCAACGATCTGCTTCGTGGAAACAGAGCCGAATACTTTTCCTTCAGCGCCTGATTTCACGTGGAATGTAAGCATCATGTCTTCCAGCTTCTTCGCCGTTTCCTTCGCTTCCTCTTCCTTTTTCGCCTCAATTGCGGCTTCTTCCTTCTTCTGGTCACTCAGGATCTCAAGACTCTTCTTTGTCTCGGGTACGGCAAGCCCTCTTGCGATCAGATAGTTTCTTCCGTATCCGTCGGATACTTCAACGATCTCTCCGCGTCTGCCGACTTTTTTCACATCCTGTTTAAGAATCACTCTCATTCCTGCTGTCCTCCTTAAAGTACCGGTCAAGAACCTCAAGAAGCTCCTTCTTCAGATTCTCTGGTGTTGTCTTTGTTCTCTGCATGGCTGCCGCCGTCATATGACCGCCGCCGTGCATTGCCTCCATGATCCTCTGCACGTTGACTTTGCCGTTGGAGCGGGCACTGATGCCCGTTTCCGTATCACTGCTGGAAGCGATGACGAACGCCGCCTCCACGCCCTGGATCCCGAGCAGACTGTCCGCCACCTGACTCATCAGAGACCGGGTAAGCTGTCTGTCCTTGACGGCGGAGATAACCACGCCGTTGGCGTATTTCTCACTTGCCGAGATCACGGCACTCTTCAGTGCGAATTCATTGAAGGTATCCTTCAGATATTCATATGCGACCTGCGGATCAGCTCCCATCTTACGCAGAGAGCTTGCGGCATCATATGTTCTCGCGCCTGTTCTGACACGCCATTTCTGCGTATCGACAATCATTCCCGCCAACATGAAATTGGCAGCCAGCGGACTGATATCTGTCCGGTTGGAAACAAACGGGATCATTTCCGTTAAAAGTTCACAGGTACTGCTCGCCCCTGCCTCAATATAGACAAGAACCGGCTTGACACCCATTTCACTGCTTCTGCGGTGATGGTCAATGACGACGACCTTCTTCGCATAGTCCAGAACCTTGCCGCCGTTTGACTGACGGACATTGTGATGATCGGTCATGATCACCAGTGAGTTGTCCTGCAGCTGGTTATAGGCTTCGCTTTCCGTCACGAATGTGACTTCATTCTTAAGCTGTTCTTCATTTGCCCGCATCGCGCCGCTGAGCTTTTCCTCAATGCCGCCCGTCTTGGCAATGATGACCGCATTCTTCTTCAGTGCCTTTGCCATTCTGGCAAGACAGATCGCCGAACCGATACAGTCAAAGTCCGCTGTCTTATGACCGCAGATAATGACGTTGGAAGATCCCTGAATCAGATCACGCAGAGCATGCGAGATGACTCTGACTCTGACTCTGCTTCTCTTTTCAGCCGCTTCGGTTGAACCGCCGAAGAAGCGTACTTCCTCTCCTGCCGACTGAATCGCCACCTGATCACCGCCTCTTGTCTGGGCAAGATCAAGCAGACTGCCGACCATTTCATCAAGTTCGACATAATCGGATGTACCTCTGGCAAATCCCATTGAAAGCGTAATCGCCACATCTGCCTTCTGGGCAGAACGGCGTACGGTATTCAGGATGGAGAACCTGTCCTTCATCAGTTCGGAGAAGATTCTCTCATTCAGTATCATCAGGAAACGGTCATTGTTGAGTCTCTTGTAGAAAATACCGTATTTGTCGCAGTACTCCGCTACGGGTGTACGGACTGCCGCGTTGATCACCGCAGTATCTGTCTCATCCGCAAAACGGATTGTCTCATCATAGTTGTCAAAGCTCGCCATACCGATGACCAGGCGCTCATCGCCGTATTTCTCCCGGTATTCGGTCACTTCCGTTACATCCTTAAAGAAGATGATCGGCGCATCCGCCTTACGCCTCAGTTCATAGACATGTCCGTCAAGCTTCACCGTAGCCGAATCACTTCTTCCCGAGATCAGATCATCCGCCTCGGGAACCCATGTGAGAAATCTGTGTCCGACCTGATTGATTCCTCTTTCGGCAAACAGTTCACTCATCCAGGTGATGATGTAGTTGTCATCATAGATCACAAGACCGATTCCGCCCGTCAGATATGCTTCATTTGCGGCACTGCCGAGTGTGGTCTTGACGCCGCTGGACTGCTCTTCCGCGAGATTCTGGAAATACTCGAACAGATAGATCAACGCCGCAGCTTCGAATATCAGTATGATGGAAGCCGTCATAATGCCGGCTTTCAGCACTGTTCTGAACGCAAAAAGAAGCACTGCCTGTATGATGACAAGAACTGTCATGATTCTTCTTGCCTTATTGATCCCCTGATGCATTGTTGACTCCTTCCTTCAGTTTTTCTCTGATATCCGTCGTAATATAGAGAAACCCCGACACGACAAGCATAAGCGGTGAAAACAGCAGCAGAAGAAGCGGCACAATTACCGCAGCTGCGCGGAATTGGGGAAAACGTGCCGTTATGATCCGCCGGAAACCGACAAATCCGTATACGATCAGGTAAACAATGGCAACGATTCCCGCTCCCTGCAGGAATACCGCTGCCGGTTCATATGAAACATAGCCAAGGCCTGCCGCGTAAAAACCGACCGTGGCAGCCAGGGCAAGATAGCCATGCCATTTCTCCGGTTCATAAGGTGTTCTCTGCCGGCTTGTCTCCGGCATTTTGATCTTCATCCGCTTCAGCAGAATCCGTGACATCAGATGCGTCACAGACCCCTCCATGACACCGAGAAGTATCGTTGAAAACAAAAACAGACCCTTGAGAAAACCGGGCGAGCTGTACTGTTCCGGCATCGGCATTCCCGTCGCATCGGTAAAGCCCGAAAGCTCCGTCTGCAGAACGGCAACCTCATCCGCGATATCATAGCCGAAGAACGCCGCACTGATCACCAGCGCAAGAAGTTCGGTGGCTGCACCCAGTATACATGTAATCAGCAGAAGCTTTTTCGGCTCAACACCTTTATGTACGCCGCTGCCGTAAACCATACCGATAATCGCCTCACAGCCGACAAAGAACATCGACTGCGGGGTTCCGAGCATTGCCAGAAGC
>CACXDM010000129.1 GCA_902766435.1 uncultured Erysipelotrichaceae bacterium
CGTCTTTCCGTCATATCCTTTGCGATATGAATCATCGCCAGTTTTTCCGGGTCCTTTTTGGCAATCGCATCCACGACATCAAACGCGAAGTTGAACTTATCCTCATTTTTGAATCTGATCTCCTGCAGCGCGCCGTATCTGTCTTCCTTCACCTCAACGAAGTTGTCACTTACCAGTTTTCTGTCCTTCGCCCGTGAGGGAATCAATGTATTGCGGATCTGTGATTCATGTGTATCGGCACCGGGAATGATAATCGCCACAAACAGACAGTCACGTCCGTCCACCGCGATCATGCCGTGCGGTGTTGAACTGTTGTAGAAAATACTGTCACCTTCACTCAGGTATTCGATATTGGAACCGACCTGAACCTTCAGTCTGCCGCTGATGATGAAGTCGAATTCCTGTCCGGAATGTCTTGTCAGATGGATGGGTTCATCCTGCTGCTTTTCATCATATTCATATCTGACATAGTACGGTTCTGCCAGCTTATGGGCGAACATCGGCGCCATGTTTTGAATCGTGATTCCGTCTTCATGAACGGCATTGGGTCCCCTTCCCTTACGGGTGACGGTATAGGAAGAAAGTCTGGCACTCTGTCCTTCAAGCAGATCGCTCATTCCGACATTGAATGCAAGAGCACATTTATGAATAAATGTGAACGGCATGTCAAGCTTTCCTGATTCGTATGCATAATACTGGTCCAGTCTGACTTCTGTTTTTTCAGCCATCTCTTCCTGGGTGTAGCCGGAGATTTCACGCAGTTCGCGGATACGAAGCGCAACCTCCATCAGATCGTTTTCCACCGGTTTCATTTTCTGCTCCTTTCAGCGGAATTCCACACGGGATCCGGGTGAGGCTGATGTAAAAAAAGAACACATCCGCCTCAAATTCATTGAGACGAGCGTGTTCTGATAATAACCACCCGCGGTACCACTCAATTTGCTGTAAACAGCCACCTTCAGGATCCATCAATCCCTTCACCTGTAACGTAGTTTAACGGGATACGTCTACTCGGCATCAGCCTTTTGGGTATCCGGCTCGGAAGTGATAGTTTATACGGAAGATCGGTTCTGCCGGCTCGCACCACCCGCCGGTTCTCTGAAAGACCTCTTTTCCAAACGTCTTCGTCAAAGCCTTTGTCTTTTTTCTGAATGATGAAATCTTATTCCTTTATTCCCGTTTTGTCAATTATGAAATCTTTAAGGCACCCCCGGACCATGACCGGTTATCCCCGTTTCCGTTCCATGACATCGTAACAGAGATAATCTCCGTTATCCGTACGGATGATATGATACTCCTTTTCCCTGTATCCGCGCTTCCGGTATATCCCTTTTGCCGGAAACGAGGCATCCAGTACAACAGTATCGTATTGTTTCAGAATCATCTCTTCCGCAAAGTCAAGCATTGCCCTGCCAAGTCCGCACCGCTGACGGGAAGGAAGCACAAAGAGTCTGCCGATTTCATCCCCATTGACTGTTACCGTACCGGCAGGAACACCGTCTTCTTCAAGCAGATACACTTTGCCTGCCGCAATATCCGCTTCAATCCGTTCATCCGAATGATGATTCAGGAAGAACTCCACTGCTCCCGCCGGATAATAACGCGGATACACCTGTCTGATGGTATTCTGTGTAATCTCCTTTACTGCCGCAAAATCCGTCTTGTGAGCTTTTCTGATTTCCATAATCTTTTCATCCTTTTTTGAAAAACAGGACTCTGAAGTCTGAGAGTCCTGTATATTTCCGTTGTTAACGATTACTTTTCGTTTTCCAGTCCATAGCGCTTCACCGCGTCTTCCCGCATCTTGTACTTCAGGATCTTTCCAGCCGCATTCATCGGGAAACCATCAGTGAACTCAATGTACTTCGGCACTTTATGACGCGCCAGATGGGAAACGATATAGTCTCTCATCTCCTCAATGCTGAGGGAATCCTTCTCCTTCAGAACGATCATGGCCAGAGCTTCCTCACCATAGCGCCTGTCCGGCACACCGATGACCTGAACATCCCTGACTGCCGGGTGGGTATAGATGAATTCCTCGATTTCCTTGGGGTAAATATTCTCACCGCCGCGGATAATCATATCCTTCAGTCTGCCCGTAATCTGATAGTTGCCTTCTTCATCTCTGCAGGCAATATCACCGGAATGAAGCCATCCTTCACTGTCAACCGTCTCTGCCGTGGCATCGGGCATCTTGTAGTAGCCCTTCATCGTATTGTATCCGCGGGAACAGAATTCACCGTTGACACCCGGTCCGACTTCCTCACCGGTTTCCGGATCGATGATCTTGCATTCGACATACGGGAATGCGTAACCGACGGTATCGGTTCTGACATGCAGGGAATCCGTCCAGGCAGACATCGTACTTCCGGGAGAAGACTCTGTCTGGCCGTAAACGCTGACAATACCGGTCATATTCATTTCATCCGGCTGTGCAGCCCGCCGCATCAGCTCCGGCGGACAGCCCGATCCCGCCATGATTCCCGTTCTCATATAGGAGAAATCGGTCTTACGGTAGTTGGGATGGTTGAACATTGCGATAAACATCGTCGGTACGCCGTTGAAGCATGTAATCCGCTCCTGATTGATACAGGCAAGAGAAGCTTTTGCACTGAAATAGGGCATCGGGCTCATCGTCACACCGTGTGTTACGGATGATGTCATGGAGAGAACCATGCCGAAACAATGAAACATGGGTACCTGAATCATCATTCTGTCCGCTGTACTCAGACCCATCCGGTCACCGATACACTTACCGTTATTGACAACATTGTAATGTGTAAGCATTACTCCCTTAGGGAATCCTGTCGTACCGGAAGTATACTGCATATTCGCGACATCGTTGGGTCTGACTCTTGAAGCCATCCAGAGGATCTGTTCCCTGGGGACCATATACGATCTCTTCATCGCTTCCCCGAATGTCAGACACCCTTTCTGACGGAAGCCCACCGTAATGACATTCCGCAGAAACGGCAGACGCTTGCAGTGAAGCGGTTTGCCCGGCTCTGAGCCTTCAATCTCGGGACAGATCTCATTGATGATATTCCGGTAATTGGAATCCAGAGCAGATTCAATCATGACCAGCGTATGTGTATCCGACTGCCGGAACAGATATTCCGCCTCATGGATCTTATACGCGGTATTGACCGTCACAAGAACAGCGCCGATCTTAGTCGTTGCCCAGAACGTGATATACCATTCCGGAACATTCGTTGCCCAGATCGCAACTTTGGAGCCTTCCTTTACGCCGAGTGAAACCAGGGCCCGGGCAAAGTTATCGACATCTTCACGGAACTCTTCATAAGTCCGTGTGTAATCAAGTGTTGTGTATTTAAATGCGTACTGATCGGGGAATTCCTTTACCACCCTGTCAAGCACCTGCGGGAAGGTGAGATCGATCAGTTCGTCCTTCGGCCAGATATATTCACCTGTGCCGTCATGGTTCCGGTAAAGATGGCTGCGGTTGGAGCCTTTTCTTTCAAAGCGGCTCATATAGTTGATGAAATGCGGGAAGATAAAGGAATAATCCTGGACATCCTTCACCCATTCCGGCTTCCATTCCAGTGTGACGAATCCGTCATAGTCAATTGAGGACAAAGCCCGCATCATATCGGAAACAGGCAGTTTTCCTTCACCCATGATCGTATAGGAACCGTCTTCCGCAAAGTCACGGATGTGGACGAGCTTGACATATCCGCCGAGATTCTTGATTGTCGTATCGGGACTTTCCCCGTGGTCCTTGAACGGATGATGCATATCCCAAAGAACACCCAGACAGTCTTCCGCAAACAGATCGAGAATATCCTTGAGTCTTCCTGTATCGACATAGATTCCCCGTGTCTTCAGCAGGAATGTGACATTTGCCTCAGTTGCCGCCTCGACAATCTTCCGCAGTGATTCCTTTACCAGATCCTCGTTGTCCGTCATCACTTCTGCGCTGACAAAGGGAACACGCATGTCCTTTGCCATTCTGATCGTCCAGAACACCTTTTCCAGTGATCCTTCTCTTCCAAGATCCAAAGAAGTATCCAGATTGGCAATCTCAATCCCCTTGTCACGGAGTGAACGCATTGTCCCGGACATGGAATACCTGTCAAGCGGTCCGCCTTTTACGGTCGGTTCGGAATATTTATGGAGGTCATAGAGTTCGAAACCGGAGAACTGCATTTCCTCCGCGATCTCTGCCGCTTCACGGAATGACAGAGACAGCCATCCTCTTAATGAAAATGAAAGCTTCATTCGGTCTCCTCCTCATAGACGATCTTATTCAGCGCGTTGACATAGGCGCTGATGCTTGAGCCGACAATGTCAGTCGAAAGACCGCGTCCGGAATAGATCTTTCCGAGGCATCTGAGCTTGACGATCGCTTCACCCATCGCTTCACGTCCTTCGGTAACGGCCTGAATCTGGAAATCATCCAGTTCATAGTGACGGCCGAGAATCTGTTCGATTGCGAGGAATGAGGCATCAACCGGACCGTCACCGAGAGCGACACTTTCCAGTATCTCGTCATTGCGGCGCAGTCTGATATGAGCTGTTGCCGAAAGCATACTGCAGCCGGTAATAATATAGTCTTCCACTTTGTATACGGGCGGCACCTGCATCGCGTTGGACGCAACGATCGCATCAATCTCACCGGCGGAAACCTTTTCTTTTCTTTCCGCCAGTACCTTGAACGCCTCATATACCTTGACCTGATCTTCCTCCGAAAGATCATAGCCGAGAGACCTGACTTCCGCCGATACAGCCGTAATATCATCATTCACCGTGAAGAATCTGCCGGAAATATCTTCCCTTACACCTGTCTCAAACGGTGTGGTCTTACTGCGGACAGCCGTAAACATACGGGCTGCCTGATCACTCAGACGCTTCAGCTCCACTGTTCTGACATTCATATCCGTATCATACGAAGTCCCCTTCTTGCGGATAACATTGGCAACCGTGCCGAGAGAAGCCGTCTCTTCCGGATATACCGAAGCTTTTACTTCACCTGCTCCGGCAAAGATACCGGCAATACTGCAGGCATCCGCAAGAGACAGATCATTACTGCAGGCAAAACCGAGAACAGCTTCATTCAGAGAAGGAACATTTGTCTTAACATCCTTGATAAATGCCGCAAACTCACCCGGCAGCATTTCTCCCGCCGTATCGCATACCGTTACCGTGGAGGCACCTGCCTTGATGACGGTTTCCAGAATGTCATACAGGAACGCTCTTTCACTTCTCGTCGCATCCTCTGCCGCAAATTCAACATCTTCTGTCAGTGTCTTCGCATAGGCTACTGCTTCCGCTGCCGCTGCCTTCACCGCTTCCGGCTTCTTATGATACAGGTATTCCATCTGTACCAGGCTGACCGGCGCCTTGATCTGAATTCTCGGCTTTGCGGCTGTCTGAAGGGCTTTCCAAGTCATATCGATCTTTTCGCTGTCGCATTCCGTCTCAACTGCGATCACACTGTCTTTGACCGCATTACCGACTGATTTGATGAAAAGACTGTCTGCCTTGATCTGCTCGAGAGCCGGCAGTTCGATGACATCTGCCTGAAGCTTGTCGAGAAGCTTCACCAGTTCAATTTTTTCTCTGAAGGACAATACCTGTGCTGTTTTCTGTTTTAATGTGACGTCACTGACACGAACCGTTCTCATTTTCTTCCTCCTCATATATATCCGGATCTTTTCCGGACAGAAAGAAAAGCTTCCGTCTGCCCGGGGATTCATTTCCCGAAAGACGAAAGCCTGTATTAACTTCCGCGGTACCACTTTCATTGCTGTAATCACAGCCGCTCATTACGATCGGCCCGAAGGCGAATCGCGTCACTTTTAACGGATGACATTCCGGCGCAGCCTACTCATTTCTTTTCAGCTTTGCTGCTGTAAGGCCAGTATACTGTTTCCGCGGTTATGCCTTGCACCGGCCGGCATATCTCTGAAAGGCGCTCCTGAAACAGCTTTCTCCTTTTCACTGCATTTGCGTATTGACGAAATATTAACTTAATCCGATTTATCCGTCAAGAGAAACAATCCCCTGAAGCAGGATCATTCTCCTTTCCTGTTACGGTATCTGACAAAGAGAATTCCGCAGACAGCGAGCAGTGATCCGCCAAGCAGAACAATGTATTTTGTTACGCCCTCATCCATCGTCTGCGCGCCTTTTTTCGGATCCTTCTTACTGTAGATATTAGTAAACGTAAATACGGACACATCCGTCTTTTTCCCGTCTTTCATGACGGTGCGTTCCGCCTCCATGGCATCACCGTTCTTTGTAACCACATACTTCAGCGTATAAACGGATTTGTCGTAGCTGTAGCCGGCAAGACTGCCGGATTCTTCATAGATCCGGTATTCATATGTACCTTGCTGTTTGAATACAAGTGTACCGAAATCCGCTTTTCCTTCACCTGTCACAGTGACTGTCTTCGTATTTCCCGAAGCTCCCTCCGGCATCGGATTACCGTCCTTTTCCGCTTTCAGTGTAAAGCGGAATGTTCCGGCTTTTTCCGGTTTGGCTCCGGAGATGGTTTTCACGACAGACAGTGTATCCCTGTATGACACATCGTGAGCCGGACGGTGTGTGTTTGTGACGGTAAGACCGTCATATGATGCGCTGTAGCCTTCCGGCACATACGGCTCATTGACCGTATATACGATTTCTTTATCCGGTTCGGAATACTGCGGCAGTCCGGTGAACGTATATTCCCATCCGGTCTCTTCACTGACCTCTGCGCTGTACTCTGTTTCCTCACCGTCA
>CACXDM010000130.1 GCA_902766435.1 uncultured Erysipelotrichaceae bacterium
GATGTTTTCAATAAGCATATTTGAACCGAGGCTTGAGATACTGCGTACCGCATCGAACTTCGGTTTGATTTTATTCTGAAGAATATAGGGAATGGAAACATAGCTGTTCTTGTTGAAAAGAGACGCTACACTCAGGATACTTGCGGCTACCGTTCCGAGGACCGTCGCAAATGCGGCACCGAACAGACCCCATTTCGGGAATCCGAAGTGACCGCCGATCAGCAGATAGTTGAAGATGATATTGACGATTGAGGAAACAACATTTGTCGTCATCGCGATCTTCGTGTTTCCGCTTCCCCGCTGGGCGGAGTTAATCACAAGCGAGAGAACATTGAAGATCATACAGCCCTGAATGACATTGAAGTAAAGCAGCGCTGCGTCATGCGTATCCGCATTGGATCCGGCAAGAGAAAGAATCTGACTGCCGAAAATCAGTGACAAAGCGGAAATGATGACACAGGCAATGACGGTAAAGAGCAGAGCCGATACGAGAATCTCATTGGCGTTCTCTCTGTTTCCCTGACCGCGGCGTCTTGCGACAAGCGCAGAGACTGCGATATTACAGGAAAAGAATACCGCAAGTGTGATGAATTTCGGCTGTGTCGTCAATCCGACTGCCGCAACGGCATAGGTGCCGAGAGATGAGACCATCATCGTATCGATCATTCCTGCAAGGGAAACGAAGAAGCTTTCCAGCACGGCTGGCCATGCCATGGATAACGTTTCCTTCAGAAGTGCGGCTGTATCATATTTTTTCTGTTCGGACATAAGTGCCTCCTCACGGGTTACGCATAAAATTATAACCCAGGTGAAGTGAAAAGTATCCGTATTTCCGGAATCGGGAAAAAGCGGACTATAAGATCAGGGGAGGGAGTTATGTTTCTTAAGTTTATGACAGGTGCCTGTTTCGGCAGTTTTCTGTTCTGTATCATATGGCGGATCAGAAGAAACGAAGACTGGATTACGGGAAGAAGTCACTGTGATTCCTGCGGCAGAAGACTTCTTTTTATTGATCTGATTCCGGTTTTCAGTTTCATTCTGCTTGGAGGCAGATGCAGATACTGCGGATCAGGTATCCCTGTAACCGGGTTTCTGGCGGAACTTGTATGCGGGATATTGTTTATGATGTTATTTTGACGGTCTGTCCTGTAAAATGAAATCGGCGGAGGAATAACTATGGCTGAAGATGTAAGAAAGGCAGCGAATACTGCGGGAATTAAGGAGTTTGAAAAACAGTACGAATCGCCCGACTGCGTACTGCTTGACAGTGAATACTGTTCAATGGGAAGAATGATTGCCGTTAAGGCATGTAAGATCAGCGGCTATGCATATTATGATGCGGTAATCCTTCTGGAGCTGGTTCCCGAATACGGGGTCGGCACGGATGACGTGGCGGCGTTTGAACAGAAGCTGAGAAAAGAAAACATGAGCCGGGAAGAGATTGTCAGTGATCCTGAATACGCAAGGATTACGGCAGCGTTTGACAAGGCGATTGATCTTGCCCTTGCCAAGGGACCGTGTCTGATCCATGATAGGGCTGTCCGGGAAATGATTGAAGAAAGAGGATACTCCTGCGTTACCGCACAGACATATGCATTGGATGTACCGGCAAAGATTATCCGGGCAAAGATCAGTCCTCTTTATAAAGATCTTACGGATGAGGAAGAGATCATCAAAAAGATCCGGGAGGAAGATCTGATCCGGATCAATTATCACAAAGCCCACAGTGATACGGAGTGGGGCGATAAGAATATCTATGATATCTGTATAAATACGGATATGTTCGGCCTGGACTACACGGCGGAACTGCTCGCAAAGGCAATGAAGAGAAGCTGAAACATGCTTCTTTTTATGTCAGGGAACGGATGTCGTTTGCTTCGATACAGGCCCTGATGCGGAAATGACAGACAAGCTTTCCGTCCTCGTTTTCAATATGCATGAGATAACCCGTTGTATCGGAAAGGAACGGTTTTCCTGTTTTCTTTGCGTAATCCATCATCGGCTTCAGCTGCAGAAGGTTGATCTGTGTCAGATCACCGACCTTGATCATCTGCCCGGCATGAATGCCGTTCGGGATACTCGTATGATTCTCCGGCACCGGAATCTGAAATTCATCGACGATATGTCTGTATGTTCCGAGTCCTGTCCGGATCGGAATGATGCGGTCTTCACATTCTCCGTTCAGTATTTCCCGGCTGATCCTTACGGTAGGGGTCATTCTCGGATACAGATCGCGGATGACCGGAATCAGATCATTCTTAAAGGTGCCGAGGTCAAAGAAATCAATCTTTTCGTCAATTGACTGCATGATCTGTACGCCTGTGCCCAGCTGCAGACTTTCCGCAAAATGCCTCCGTTCGAATTCGAGGTATTTTTTTTCCTGCTGAAGCACCTGGATTCTTCTTTCCAGGGCTTCCTCCATTTTTTCAAAGACACTGAGATAGTCTTCGTTGTTTCCGGCGGAGTAGAATTTACGCACGTCCTCCATACTGAATGAATATCCGCGCAGCTTACGCAGATAGACGAGACTGATGTAATCGGTAAAACTGTAGTCGTAATATCCGTTTTCCAGCTGTTTCGGCTTAAGAAATCCCTTGAGCCGGTAAGAGCGTATTGTTTCGGGATTGATGCCGGACAGACCGGCGAGTTCATTGACCTTCATGCATGTCACCTCTTGACCCTGTATCCAATACAGAGTTTATATATTATATATGGTATGTTTGCGCTGCACAAACATAAATATGGAGGAGAAAATGAAAAAAATTATCAGTACAGCAGTCAGTGCGTTACTGGTTCTTTCTCTTGCCGGCTGTTCCGGTTCTTCCTCTGCTGGCGGTTCCGCTGCAGGGAAATTCAAAGCCGGAACTTATACGGGAACGGCGGACGGCAAAAACGGTCCGGTTACCGTGGAAGTTGTTCTTTCAGCTGACAAGATCGAATCTGTAACGGTCAAGGAACATTCCGAGACTGCAGGCATTTCCGATCCGGCGATCGAGAATCTTCCGGGCAAGATTGTTGAAGCGCAGAGTACGGCAGTAGACGGTGAATCAGGCGCTACTGTTACATCCGATGCCATCAAGGCAGCAGTGGATGATGCTCTGGCACAGGCGGGATACACAGGCGGTGAAGAAGCACCGGCTGCTTCCGCTCAGGAAAACGTCCCCGTAACATATACGGCGGGCACATACACGGGAGCCGGCACCGGTTATAACGGCCCGATTTCCGTTGACGTCACATTCGGCGCTGACAAGATTGAAAGCATCGAAGTAAAAGAATCCGGTGAGACAGAACATGTCGGAACACTTGCATATGACATCATGATTCCCGATATGATCGAAGCAAACGGTTCCGGTGTTGACACTGTTTCCGGTGCGACATTCAGTTCCGCAGCCCTGAAGGCAGCAGTCAATGACGCAGCTGAACAGGCAGGCGCTTCTGATCTTGACGGATTCAAGAAGAATACGGTCAAGCATGAAGCCGGTGATCCGGTTGATGAGACATACGATGTTGTAGTCGTTGGCGCAGGCGGCGCAGGTATGGCAGCAGCTGCGCAGGCAGCCCAGGACGGCAACACGGTTCTCGTCATTGAAGAAAACGCTGAAATCGGCGGAAACACACTCGTATCCGGCGGTCAGTATCAGTCTGTTATGCCTTATCTCGTATGGGATCCGGCTGATCCTGATGCAGAAACCGGTGTCGGATATGACGGCAATACCTACAACAAGGTCAAGTCCGTTCAGGGATGCATCAACGAACTGAAGATGATCCTGAACTGGAGCGAAGAGCCTTTCGATGAAGCGTATTATAAGGACAATGAGTTTGTGGCAGGAGACGCTGCTGAACTTTCCAAGCATGGTGTTCATGCGGAGTATCTCCCTGTTCTGCAGGAACTGAAGAAAGAGATCCAGGCTTATCTTGACTGGGCGCAGCCGAAGCTGGATGCCGGAACACCGGAAAATCAGCTGACTCTGTTCTCAACCGTTAACCTGCATATCTTCCAGACATACTACGGCGGACTGCGTCAGAGCGCTGACAAGTCACAGTGGATCTACGGAAATGTTGATCTGGTATCCCAGTTCATCAAAGACGGTCAGGATCTGAAGCCTTGGCTCGAAGCACAGGGCGCTACATTCGTTGAAGACACACAGCCTACTCTGATCGGCGCTCTCTGGTACAGAGAAAATGAATTCATCGGCGCTACAATCGACGGAACAGAGTATCCGGGGCGCTGGGGCACATACTTCATGGCACCGAAGAACACACTGCTGAACACAAGCCCGACAGCTGCTTCCAACAAGATCATGACCAGAACAAAAGCTGACAGTCTGATCGTTGACGGAGGCAAGGTCACAGGCGTTAAGGCAACGATGTATGACGGAACAGAAGTAACTGCTCACGCAAATAAGGGTGTCATCCTCGCTACAGGCGGATTCGCTGCCAACATTGACATGGTTCTGGAAAACAACCAGTACTGGGACAGCGAGTATCTGACAAAGCAGACAAAGACAACAAACCGTTCCTCACTCGTCGGTGACGGTATCAAGATGGCTGAAGAAGCAGGCGCTGCCACAACAGGTATGAACTTCACACAGCTGATGCCGATCTCCTGGGTTGACAACGGAAACCTCGCATTCGGCGGCGGCAACTACGCATGCTGGATCAATCCGACAACAGGTCACCGTTTCGTAGACGAAGGCTCCGAGCGTGACGTTCTCTCACTGGCTGAATTCAGAAACGGCATTGAAGTAAACGGCACTAAGGGCGTATTCCTTGAGTTCTACAACGCTGAACAGATGATGCCTGCTCCGAAGCAGCTCGATGAAGGCGACTTCGAAGGACGTTACTACAGACGTACAATCGCTCAGCTGCCTGAACTCTTCAAGGAACTCGGCATTGAAGCTGATCCTGAAGTTGTCATTCAGACAATCCGTGATTATGACAAGGCAGTCATGACCGGCAGCGAATTCCCGGATGTAGGCAAGGCAATCGCTTCCAGAACAATCGGTAATGTTGAACAGAACGAAGACGGTTCCTACAACGTTGACACATATGATCTGGATAATGCTCTTCTGACAATCCGTCTGATGGCTCCCTCAACACACCACACAATGGGTGGTATCCAGGTTGATACGAACCGTCATGTACTGGACGCTTCCGGCAATGTGATTCCGGGTCTCTATGCGGCTGGTGAAGTCACAGGCGGCATCCACGGCGGTAACCGTCTGGGCGGAAACGCGATCGTTGAGATCTTCGTATCCGGACGTACGGCAGCCAAGGCTGTTACAGCGGACAATCAGTAAACCATACAGGGAAGCAGGAGAAATCCTGTTTCCTTTTTTTTGTTTTTCGGGAATGTCAAGAGGTGCATATCTTCCCAAACGTGGTATGATATCAGCCTGAAAGGAGTATTTCTATGAATGAGGAAATTATTCAGACGATAGCTTCTGAACTGAAAGTCAGTCAGGAACAGGTGAAGAATACATTATCCCTTCTGGAAGAAGGCAATACGGTTCCGTTTATTGCCCGTTACCGGAAGGAATTCACCAAGGGACTGGACGAAGAACAGATTATTTATATTCAGAAACAGTATGATTACCAGAATAAGCTGAAGGAACGCAAGGAGAACGTTCTGAAGCTGATCGGCGAACAGGGCAAACTGACCGATGAGATCAGACAGGCCGTAGCCGAATGTACAAAACTCTCACAGGTTGAGGATATCTACCGTCCTTATGTCCAGAAGAAAAAGACAAGAGCAGCCGCTGCGATCAAGAACGGTCTGCAGCCGTTGGCAGACTGGATGCTTTCCCTTCCCGTAGAGGGTGATCTGCAGAAGGAAGCGGAAAAGTACCTGAATGAAACTGTTGAGGATACCGCAGCTGCCATTCAGGGAGCCAAGGACATCATTGCCGAGGTTGTCAGTGACAACGCGAAGCAGAGATGGGCATTCAAGGACAACATTCTCAAGGCAGGTGTCATTCAGACAAAGCTGAAGAAGGACGCTGTTGATGAGAACAAGGTCTATGAGATGTACTATGACCGCAGTGAAAAGGTGTCACAGATTGCCGATCACCGCATCATGGCGATTGACAGAGCAGAAAAGGAAAAGATCCTGAATGTATCATTTGTCTATGATACCGACGCGCTGAAGGAAGAAGCACTGAAGACACTGACTAAGGGACAGAAGACAATCGTGGAGAACGAGCTCAGAGAAGCGGCGTATGACGGATGTGACCGTCTGCTGTTCCCCTCCATTGAACGTGAAGTCCGTTCCGAACTGAGTGACAGAGCGCATACGAAGTCAATTGAGGTTTTCTCAATGAATCTGGAAAAACTCCTGCTTCAGCCGCCTCTGAAGGGAAGAACGGTTCTCGGTTTTGACCCGGGTTTCTACAACGGCTGCAAGCTTGCGGTTGTGGATGAAACAGGTAAGATGCTTACTGTTGACAAGATCTTCCCGTTCCGTAAGAACGCGGATACAACGCCGTCAAAGAACAAGCTTCTGTCAATGATCAATAAATACGGCGTACAGATCATTGCCATCGGCAACGGTACGGCAAGCAGAGAGAGTGAAAAGCTCTGCGCGGAAGTTATCCGGGAAAACAACCTGAATGTCAGCTATGCGATCGTTTCCGAGGCCGGCGCGTCGGTATGGTCCGCTCAGGAAGCCGCAAGAGAGGAATTCCCCGATATGGCAGTTGAAGAGAGAAGCGCTGTTTCCATCGGCAGAAGACTGCTTGACCCGCTGGCAGAGCTGATCAAGATTGATCCGAAGTCAATCGGTGTCGGACAGTACCAGCATGATCTTCCGCAGAAGGCGCTCTCCGAAAAACTGGACGAAGCGATCATGAAGTGCGTCAACCGGACAGGAGCGGATCTGAATACCGCCTCTGCCGAACTGCTGACACATATTTCCGGTCTCAACAGCGCGACAGCGAAAGAGATCGTCAAATACAGAAATGAAAACGGCAGATTCACCAACAGACAGCAGCTTCTGAAGGTCAGAAAGCTCGGTCCCAAGGCATTTACCCAGTGCGCGGGTTTCCTGCGGATCCGTGAAGGAGATGAGCCGCTCGATCAGACAGCGATTCATCCCGAAAGCTATGAAGCCGCAAGAGCCCTGATGAAGGCATGCGGAATTACCGAACTCGGTCAGGCGGATATTTCCTTCCCGAAAGAGAAGACAGAAAATCTCGGCATTGATGAATACACACTGAAGGATATCGAAGATGCGGTCAGACAGCCGCTCAGAGACTACCGTGATCAGTTTGAGGGAGCTCTTCTCAAGAGTGATGTTCTTGAGATCTCCGATCTTCATGTCGGAGACAAGCTGTCCGGAACAGTCAGAAATGTCGTTGACTTCGGCGCGTTCGTCGATATCGGTCTCCATGAAGACGGACTGGTTCATGTATCCCGTATGTCAATGAAGCGGAACGTCATTCCGAATGAAGTCGTTTCCGTCAATGACATCGTGGAAGTCTGGGTATATGAGATCGATGAGGCAAGAAACAGAGTATCCCTGTCACTGCTGCCGCCTGAACAGCTTGAGCAGCGTGATGCAAGAGTGAAGTATAAGAAATCTGCCGGCAAGGGAAAACAGAAACAGCAGAAGCCGAAGAAGAAGGAAGTCACAATGGACGATGCCATGGCACATCTGATGCAGCGCTTCGGCAAATAACAGACAACGCAGACCGCATATCCTACGGCCTGCGTTTTATGAAAAAGGCGGAATAAGTCATGAAACAGACAATCAGAAAAATCATCACGGCAAGCATTCTGGCTTTTACGGCGGGCTGTCAGTCATCTCCTGCGGAAAGCTCGGCTGCCTTACCGGAAATCAGGAATTATGCCACACAGCACGAAAGTGAGTTCGGCGGAGTCTATATTGAAATCGGCATCGACGAATTCAATGACCTCGGCTTTTCCTATGGCGACAGTGTGGATGTGATCTTTTCCAACGGATACAGACTTGAGGATATTCCGTACTACAACGGATATTATGTTGCGGCAGGAGAAGCGCTGCTAATTGCCTATCCCGGTTATGATTACATCAAAGCGGCAGTCAACTACGGCAACGATCTCTGGGAGACAGCAGGACTGCAGGCGGTAAACGGGGAAATACAGAAGAAGGAAAATCTCTGGCTGAAGGCGGGTCTGCAGGAACACGATACGGCTGACATTGTCCTGCGTGAAAAGGGAAAGTATAAGGACATACAGGAAGCGCGTGATATCCATTACTCAGATGAGAGGGTGAAGTATGACAGTGATGTGATGTTTGCCAATTTCAGACCTGTAAACATGGGAAGTCTTGCGGAGAATATGGTGTACCGTTCTGCTTCTCCCTGTGACAACCAGCACAAAAGGGCACCGTATGTCGATCAGCTGATGAAGGAGGCAGGAGTCAAAGCAATACTGAATCTTTCCGACAATGACGCAAAGATTGAAGGATACATCAGCAGGGATGATTTTGACTGCCCGTATTTCCTGTCCCTGTATGAAAGCGGAACGGTGTTCCCGATTGCCTTGAATATGAATTATCTTTCCGATGAATTCGCGCAGAAGATCGCGCAGGGTTTCACGGAACTTGCCAAAACAGAGGGACCGTATCTGATCCACTGTACGGAAGGCAAGGACCGCACCGGCTTTGTATGCATGCTGGTGGAGATGCTGGCAGGGGCAGAGTATCAGGAAATCGCGGATGACTACATGGTTACCTATGCCAACTACTACCGGATTACGGAAGAATCGGAGCCGGTCAAATACAGGACAATTCTCGAAATGAATCTCGATGCGATGATGTGTTTCGTAACGGGAAAGACAAAGGAAGAACTCGTTACGGCGGATCTGGTAAAGAGCGCTGAAGAGTATCTTCTGAAAAACGGCATGACGGAGGAGGATCTGAAACTGTTCCGCAGCCGGATCATGAAAGAGTAATGAATCTGAGGCTGCAGCAATGCGGCCTTTTATGATGGACAGACAGCGATTATTGTTGAAAAAATACGGTCTTTCAAGCAAAATGAAAGCATAGGCAGTGCCGGAATTTCCGGCAGGGAGATCATTGAATATGCTTTTGGTTTGCTATGATAAATGCGGCACATGCCGCAAGGCAAGAAAATGGCTTGACGAAAACCGGATCGGTTATGAAGTCCGCGATATTAAGACTGAGAATCCGACATTGGCAGAGCTGAAGGAATGGCAGAAGAAAAGCGGAATACCCTGGAATAAGTTTTTCAATACAAGCGGAAAGCTTTACCGTGAGATGGGTCTTTCCAAAAAGATAAAGGAAATGAGTGAGGAAGAAATCGCAGAGCTTCTTGCGACTGACGGAATGCTTGTGAAACGGCCCGTACTGATCAGTGATGATACTGTTCTTGTCGGCTTTAAGGAAACGGATTATGAGGAGAATCTGAAATGATCAAATGTCCGCGAAGGACATTTTTTCAGGGAGGAGAACAATGCTCAGACGTACCGGCAGACTGACAAAGGACAAAGAACAGGAAATCGGACATGCGGCAGCGGAAGCCTTTATGGCAGAAGAGGGTTCCTTTCCCAATTCGTTCAATGCCCGGGAAACGGAGGTGTATTTCCGTTCTATTGTCTCAATGTGCGCGAAGGCAGGTACGCTGTATACCACTTCCGAAAAGGAAGAAGGCTTTATCGCTTACTGGCGGAAACATAAAGGACCGGGATGGTTTCTGAAGCTGAGATTCTGTCTGCAGCTGTGCAGCGGGATACGGCTGGAAAGAATGAATGCGTTTCTTGATAAGCTGAAGGACTGGCAGGACTATGAAGAGCAGTTCCGTAAGGAAAAGGACTATGTGAATGTGTTCATGGTCTTTGTCCGTAAGGAATATCAGGGACACGGGTTTCTGAAACAGCTGACAAAAGAAGCGATGGATATGGCGGATACATACGGTATTCCGTGCATACTGGATACCGATTCAGAGAAAAAAGAGAAAAAATACACGGCTGCCGGATTCCATACCGTAAAGCACGGTACGCTTCCTGACGGGACTGAGATGTATACAATGGCTTATATACCGGAGAAGAAGAAATGAAGCAGGAGAAGCTGTTTGACCGTTTTCCAATACTGGAAGGAAGCAGGGTTATACTGAAGGAAACCGGAATGAAGGATCATCCGATGATGACGGATCTGTTTGAGAGGCATCTCAGTGAAAAATATACGGTCATGCTTGTTGAGGGGTTCAGGCGGAAGTTCCTTCAGAAAGAGTCACTTGTCCTCGGCGTATATGAGAAGGATACGGGTCATCTGGCAGGTGTGATAGAGGCGTATGACAGAACAGCGGACGGCTCGGTGCAGATCGGCTACCGGACTTCGCTTCCGTTCCGTAACAAAGGCTATACAAAAGAGGCGGCAGGGCTGTTTGCGGCATGGCTGATGTCATTGCCGGATGTGCCGTATCTCAGGGCAGTAACTGGCAAAGAAAACACAGCATCACAGAAGATACTGACCGGCTGCGGCTTCAGGAAACAGGCGGAAACAGAGAATGAATACATATATACATACGGGAGAAATATTCATGAAGAATGATTTGTACAAAGAAGGATATACGCAGAACAGGGAGATATCATGGCTTCACTTTGATGACAGATGCCTGAATGAAGCCAAGGATAAGACTGTTCCTCTGGCGGAAAGGCTGAAGTTTGTCAGCATTTATACATCCAACCTGACGGAATTCTTCATGGTCAGAGTCGGCAGTCTTTATGACCTCGCAAAGGCAAGTGTCGGAAAGACGGATCATAAGTCGGGTATGACGCCCCAGCAGCAGCTGGATGCGATTTATCCCATGGCAAAGCGCGGCTGCGCGAAGCGGGATACGATCTTTGAGGATATCCGCCGCAAGATGAACAAGGCAGGAGTGGAGGATGTACCCCTGAGTGAGTGCACCAAAACAGAGATCAAGTTTCTGAAGAAATACTTCCGGGACAGAGTCGCTCCTCTTCTGGCACCCCAGATTGTCGATATCCGTCATCCGTTCCCGAATCTGCAGAGCGGTGTGATCTATATTGCGGCACTGCTGAAATACAAGGGATACAGTGTGTTCGGTTTTGTGCCGGTGCCTTCGGCTGTTCCGGCTGTTATACAGCTGCCGGCGCAGGACAAGGTTCGCTTTATTCATACGGAAGATCTGATTGAGTACTTCATCCAGGAGATATTCCCCGATTCCACGGTGGCGGAAATCATGAAGCTGATGGCTGCCCGCAGCGCGTATCTGGACCCGGAAGACGAAGAATTTGATGAGATTCTCGATTATCGGAAAAAGATGATCAAGGTGCTGAAGGAAAGACGCAAGATGCATGTGACGATGCTTGTCTGTTCGAAGAAGCCGAGCAGTGTGCTCAAGAAATATCTTCTTTCCCATCTCGGTATCACAAACAGATCAGTATTCGTGACAAGCGCGCCCCTGAATCTGAAATACGCGTTCGGTCTGGAAAAGATGATGCCTGAGGAAATACGGAAAACCATGGTGTTTGAACCGTATGAGCCTAAGCTCACCCCGCAGCTGGACTACAGTAAGAAGCTTCTGCCGCAGGTCATGAAGAAGGATGTTCTGCTGAGCTATCCGTATGATTCAATGGAGCCGTTTCTGCAGCTGGTACGGGAATCCGCTTCTGATCCGGATGTCGTATCCATCAAGATGACAGCCTACAGACTGGCTTCAAATGCAAGACTGATCAATTATCTCTGTCAGGCGGCGGAAAACGGCAAGGAAGTGGATGTGCTGATCGAGCTGAAGGCAAGATTCGATGAACAGAATAATATTGACTATTCCGAAATGCTTGAAGATTCGGGTGTAAATGTCATTTACGGTTTTGAAACCTATAAGGTACATTCCAAGATCTGTCTGATTACGGCGATCAAGGAAGGTGTTCCTGTACATGCGGCGCTTGTCGCGACGGGCAACTTCAATGAAAATACCGCAAGGCAGTATACTGATCTTGCTGTTATGACAGGCAATCCCCGCATTACAAAGGACGCGGTGGCGTTCTTCAAAAACATGGCTATCGGCAAGCTTGACGGCAGATACAGAAATCTTTTGGTCGCTCCGGTTTCCCTGAAGAGTACGGTTCTCTCCCTGATTGAACGGGAGACGGCAAAAGGGGATAAGGGAAGGATCTTTGCGAAGGTCAATGCGGTTACGGATGAAGAGATCATTCACGCCCTGAAGGAAGCTTCCTGCGCGGGTGTCAAAGTGACGATGATTGTCCGCGGCATCTCCTGCATTCTGCCCGGCATTGAGGGGAAAACGGAGAATATTGAGATCCGTTCCGTTGTCGGCAGATATCTTGAACATTCCCGTATCTATATTTTCGGTACGGGTGTACAGGAGAAGATGTATATTGCGTCCGCTGACTTCATGACGAGAAATACGGAAAACCGGGTGGAGATTGCCCTGCCTGTTCTCGATAAGGATATCCGTAAGAAGATTCATGCGTACGTGGATACGTATCTTGCGGATAACACAAAGGCAAGACAGCTGATGCCCAACGGCAGATATCATAAGATCGCTTCCGAAGAAGAACCGTTTAACGCCCAGGAGGAACTGATGCGTACGGCGCTCTCTTCCAGACAGACCATTCACAATGTTCAGCATAAGACAGCGCGTGTTTTTGCGACTGTATACAAGGAAAAGAAATGAAGAGACTGAAGATTATCACAAACGGCAGTCCGGCGAAGTATTACCGGTTTGAAGAAACGGCGGTTCCCGCTGAAATACTGAAGAAGCTGTCCCTTGAACCGAAGTATCCCGTATACTGCGCGCGGCTCAACAACCGGGATATCCGGCTGAATGATACGGTTGCGGAGGGAGGAAAACTTGAGTTTATTGACATGACTTCCGCTTCCGGAAACATGGTCTATCAGGTTTCCCTGATCTTTCTGTATCTGAAGGCAGTGCATGATGTTCTGGGAAAGAAGACGGAAGTCACGATTGCCAATTCTCTTTCAAAGGGACTGTATACGGTGATTCACACCAGCGGCATTGATTCCCGTACGGTTGCGGCAGTCGAAAAGAGAATGCGTCAGCTGCAGAAAGCCGACATTCCGATTATTCAGAAAGACACTGCCCGAAAGGAAGCTCTGCTTACGGCTGAGCGGGATGAAGCACAGCTGCTGAAGTCGGCGCCTGATCTTGAGCGTGTCAATGTATGCCTGCTGGACGATGAAAGGAGTATATTCTTTCAGAATCTGGTGCCTTCGACCGGTTATCTGGAATATTTCGAATTACGCAAATACCACAACGGGGTGCTTCTGCGCTATCCGTATCCCTCTGATCCGTGTACGATCATTCCCTTTGAACCCCAGGAGCTGCTGTATGAGGCTTTTTCCGAAGAACAGAAATGGGAAAAGCTGATGGGTGTCAGCTATGCCGGAGATCTTAACCGGAAAACAGAAGACGGTTCATACCGGGATCTGATCATGCTGAGTGAAGCGCTGCATGAGAAAAAGACGGCAGAGATTGCCGGTATGATCAAAGATTCGGGAAAACGGATCATTCTGATTGCCGGTCCTTCCTCTTCCGGCAAGACAACGTTTGCCAGAAGGCTCTGCATCCAGCTGCGTGTTGCCGGACTTCACCCGCTCTATCTCGGTACCGATGATTACTTCATCAACAGGGAAGACATGATTCCCGATGAAAACGGCAATCTTGACTTCGAAGGCCTGAGCGCGGTGGATATCGGTCTTTTTACCGAACAGATGAACCAGCTTCTTGCCGGTAAGACGGTGGATATTCCGCGGTTTGACTTCATTACCGGAAAGAAGGTATACGGGGACAGGATCACATCCATTTCTTCACGGCAGCCGATCGTCATTGAGGGAATTCACGCGCTGAATCCGCTCCTGACAACAGGGATCGAAGAAGATCAGAAATTCAGGATCTACATCAGTCCTTTGACCCAGCTGAACATTGACCGTCATCACCGGGTGCCGACAACCGATGCCCGCATGCTGAGAAGACTTGTCAGGGATTACCGTACCAGAGGCAAAAGCGCCGAAACAACGATTCTGAGCTGGCCTTCAGTCAGAGCCGGTGAGGATGTGAATATATTCCCGTTCAATACGGAAGCGGATGTCTTCTTCAACAGCCAGTGTCTTTATGAACTTGCCGTACTGAAGAAATACGCGGAACCTCTTCTGAAAAGCATCAGGCCGAAAAGCGCGGCTTATCCGGAAGCGGGGAGAATGCTGAGGTTTCTGGAAGCGTTCCGTGTCATTGAAGATGATTCCTGTATTGTAAACAACTCAATCCTGCGCGAATTCATCGGCGGCAGTATATTCGATTAGAAAGAGAGAGGAAAATGAAACAGTTACTTGCATTGGATTTCGGCGGCACATTTGTTAAACACGCATTAATCGACAATGAAGGAAATCTGAGTGAAAGAGGTGAGATACCCGCGCCGCTTTCATCCGTATCGGATTTTGTTCAGGTGATCAAAGATCTTTATGAGAAGAACCGGGACAAGGCGGACGGCATCGCTGTTTCAATGCCGGGTGTCATTGACAGTGATACGGGATATCTGTTCTCGGCCGGCGCCTATACCCAGACAATGGGAAAACAGAATCTCTTCGATCTGCTGAAGGACATCGATGTACCTGTGGCAGTGGAAAATGACGGCAAGGCGGCAGTTCTTGCGGAAGCGTGGAAAGGTTCTCTGCAGGGAGTTAAAGATGCGGCGGCAGTCATTATCGGCAGCGGTCTTGGCGGCGGAATCATCATGGACGGCAAACTCCGCAAGGGAGCGCATTTCGCTTCCGGTGAGATCAGCGGTCTTCTCGTGGAACCCGGCAAATATGAGTTTACGAATTTCGCGGCAACCAGAGCCGCAATGAGCGCGCTTCTTTCCGCTGTTGCTGTGGCTAAAGGTATGAGTCCGGCACAGTTTGAAGTATCCGGCTTCATGACCGATGAGAAACCCGATCCGAATCTGCCGATCTATTCCGGAAAGGATGTATTCAGCTGGATCGATGAAGGTGATCCGGTTACGGTCGGTGTATATCAGGAGTGGATCAAGGCACTTGTCATGGTCATCTATAACCTGAAGATGACACTGGATCCCGAGAAGATCGTCATCGGCGGCGGTGTCAGCCGGAATCCGAGACTGATCAAGGATATTCAGGCGGAATATGACAAGTCAGATCCCCTGATGGCTGCCTTCGGCATGCCTCCCGTCATCATAGAGACATGTCAGTTTACGGCAGACGCGAATCTGCTCGGGGCGGTGTATAACTGGATTCTGCATCACGAAAACTGAATATGAAAACACCGGAAGGGATGATCTCCTTTCCGGTTTTCAAATGATTCTGCTCAGTACCATATACAGCAGTGTCCCGGCAAGGATGCTGAGAATGGAACTGCGGCGGTATTTCTGCAGGAGAATGACGGCAGCTGAAGAGATGATCTCCGGCAGACCGAACGGATGACGGGTAAGATCCGTATCCTTCAGACAGTAGACCACCAGCATTGCGATGATGGCGGCAGGCAGTACATTGCCGAGCCAGTCAATAAACGGCGGTACGCGTCTTCCGGATGAGAATACCATGAAGGGAAGAAAACGGATGAATACCGTTACCAGTGACATGACAGCCACAAGCATTGCCGCATGTGTCATGAGATCCTCCCCGTTCTTTTCCCGTATAAGGCAAGAACAGCTGTGATCATCAACATCGAAGGAATCAGGAATCCCTGACTACCGAATATCAAGAGACAGATCAGACTGCAGAAAAGACCGGTCATAGCAGGTATATGGTCTTTGGAAGTAATCCATTGCTCTGTAAAGGCGGAGATGAAAAGGGCAGTCATGGAAAACTCGATTCCGGCTGTTGAGAAGGTAATGCGGGAGCCGATCAGGGAACCTATAACTGATCCTGTCACCCAGTAGATCTGATTAAACATGGATACAAGAAACCAGTATGTATATCTGTCCTCTCCTTCGGGGTATTCTCCGTCACACAGAAGAGAGTA
>CACXDM010000131.1 GCA_902766435.1 uncultured Erysipelotrichaceae bacterium
GCTTTCAAGATCCGATCCGATGATGTATACCATCACCGTATAGTCTTTCTTTTCTGTATTGACTTCTGATATTTGGAACAGTTCCGCTTTTTTCTCTTCCTGTACCTGGAGTTTCTGTTCCGCTTCACGGAAAAGATCACCGGATTCATCATCGATGACTTCCAGTGCCGGTTTTGTCTTTTCTTCAGTCTTTTCCGCTGTATTCTCTGATGTCCCTGTACATCCGGTAAACATCAGAAATACTGAAAGAACAGCCTTAAGCAGGTTTCTTCTTCTGATTTTTATTTTCATACAGACCTTTTCGTCATTATATCATTCAGTAAACTGTTTCTCATATAGCTGCGTCTGTTTATCCTGATGACAATCAGGGAAACATACGGTAAAACAGAGATATACAAGGAGGTACCATGCGTAAGGAACACAGACTATACAATGTATTATTTCCAGTCTGGCTGCTGATCTGGATACCGTCATGGCTCTGGCTGATCCTGATTCCCGCCAACTGGCTGATCGACTGGCTTGTCCTGCGTTTCTCCCTGAAACGGACAGGCGTCGAAGACTACAGTCAGAAAGCGATGAAGTTTTCACCGAAGATCTGTCTTGCAGGATTTCTGGCGGACTTCATCGGCTCCGGTGTTCTGCTTGGAATTTCCCTGCTTACATCAAATGTTTCCGGTCAGCTTTCACAGGCACTGACATTAAATCCCTTTATGTATCTGCCGGCGTTTCTGATTACCTGCGCAGCAATTCTTCTTTCCTCCTTCTGCATTTATCACTTCGACCGCAGAATTCTGGTCAAAGATACTTCACTGACAAAAGAACAGGTTCATCAGGCAGCTTTGACACTGGCAGTCATTACGGCGCCTTACCTGTTCCTGATACCTGCGTCACTGATCTATTGATTTTTCTGATACGATAACAGTATGAAATACATGATTTACGCGGCAATGATGACAGCTTCTCTTCTGTCCCCGGCCGCAGCGCAAAAAACAGGAGAACTCTATATGGAAAACGAAACAGACATCCGTCCTCTGAATGTTGAACTTCAGACCGACTATGGACAGCTGATCCTGAGATGGGATGTCTCTCAGGAGGCAGACAATTATCTTGTGACAGCAATAGGAAGTGAACCGGACGGCAGCACAAAAGATCTGTATTCCATCTCTGCTTCCAATGAATACATGCAGGCATTGGATCTTGCGGCATATGTATGTCAGGAATACGGTTTCCCTTCAGAGATGAGCTTCCGGGTTGACGCGGTTTCAGAAGAAAACGTGATCGCTTCCGGCATCAGTGCTTCCTTTGATCCGAAGGATTATTACCCGGAAAAGGAAGAGCTGATTATCGGACAAGACATTCCCGAAGAAGCTGTCACCGGTTTCTCGTGGTCAGGCAGCGGTACAATGGTAAATGACTCTTTTCACTTCAGCCTGACAAAAGATGAAATGGTCAGTTTCAGCGGTTCCTGGTATGACGACCATTACAATTATCGCGAAAAGGAAAGAATCCTGAATGAAGCCGACTGGAACAAGCTGCTGGAAATACTGCGTAACGGGAAACTCGTACGTGAGCACATCATGGATCCCGGAATCGAAATCCTGGACGGCACTTCCGAAACAAAATCCGTTGCCTGGGAAGGCATGACGGAAAAAGACAGATTCTACGTCTTCCTGCCGGAGGATGAATCAGCCTTTGAGGAATGGATCCGTACAGTTGCCGAAAGCACGGATGTCGGTCAGTACGCGCCGTATATAGCAATTGCCGGTTCGGCTGTTCTCGGTCTTCTGCTGCTTGGCCGCAGACTCATTCGGCGCAGATAGAAGGTTCTCCGGAACCTTTTTTCTTTTCGGATAATGCATCCGATCCGAAGCCGTACTATACTGTAGTCATAGGAATTTTCCGGGGTTAAACAATGAAAATCAACAAGAAAAGAAAGAGAGTAAACCAGCTAAGTGAAGCTGCCGGCTCACTGAACAGGGTTTACCGTGATTA
This sequence comes from uncultured Erysipelotrichaceae bacterium, assembly GCA_902766435.1. Lineage (GTDB taxonomy): Bacteria > Bacillota_I > Bacilli_A > Erysipelotrichales > Erysipelotrichaceae > Bulleidia. The sequence continues at coordinate 1,993 of CACXDM010000131.1, forward strand.
CGCCGCGCTGAACGGAATCGGTCTGATTGACCTCATGCTTTTTTACCAGATCCGTACCGGTGATTCACTGATGACGCAGAAGCAGATGTGCGATGCTTTATCGGTTTCCAAGACAACACTCAATTCCGTAATCAAAAGATGGATCGACAAGAAATACATCGTTCTGATTGCCAAAGCAGACAATAAAAGGGAGAAGGATATTCTTCTTACAGAAGAAGGTCAGTACTACGCTGAGGATCTGATTGATCCCCTGCTTGCGGCAGAAGAAAAGAACGCCTCTTCACTGAATGACAGTGAAATGAAGGCCGCATGCAAGACAATGACAAAATACGCAAAAAAGCTCCGGAAGCTGATCGTTCCGGAAAGCTGACCTGCAATCGAGTAGGAGGGAGTGATTAGCTCCCGTCCTCTCACAGCACCGTGCGTACGGACCCGTACACGGCGCTTCCAATACTTAGAAC
>CACXDM010000132.1 GCA_902766435.1 uncultured Erysipelotrichaceae bacterium
AGAACTTCCCTCATCATCGCCCACCGTCTTTCAACGATCCGGGATGCCGATACGATCATTGTCATGGACAACGGTGAAATCAGCGAACAGGGATCTCATGATGAACTGATCAGAAGAAGAGGAAAATACTGGCAGCTGTATATGACACAGTTTGCCGGACAGACAATCTGACACGTAAAACGGGAAAGCACTGTATGCCTTCCCGTTATTTTTCTGTTCTGTTTTTATCTGTGTTATCCGATGATCAGATATACGGCAATCGAAACGATGGTGCTGGTCAGACCGATCAATGCTTCATAAGGGATCAGCTTCATTCTTTCCGAGATGGACATGGATACCGATCCGCCTGTTGCATGGAAGAAGGATCCGTGAGGCAAAGAGTCGACGACTGTCGCACCGGCATGAATCATCGCCGCAGCCGCAAGAGGTGATACCCCTGCTTCAAGCAGTGTGGATGAGAATGTCTGAGCCGCAACTGTAGCGCCTGCCGTCGTGGAAGCAGTGGCTCCTGCCATCAGAATACCGGCAAGAGGAGCGAGAATGAATGCCGGCATATGCATTGCCGCAAGAATATTGGTCACATCATACTGCAGAGCGGATGCCTTGATGATACCGGCAATCGTACCTGTTCCGATCAGAAGGATCGATACGCCGACAACCTTGGAGAGGCCGAATTCGGTATATTCAACGATCTTACGCGCGTTGCCGGTAGCCAGTGTACAGATGATACCGCCGAGCGGCAGAGCAATCAGAGGATCGATTGTGATTCCCGCAAGAGGACGGAGCGCAAGCATGATAATGACGCATACCGGTCCCAGAACTGCTGTCAGAAATGAAGGAAGATCCTGATTCTTTTCCCCTTCCATATCTTCGGCTGTAATCTTAGTGCCTTCCTTCTTTGCGAGAAGAGATGAGAGAAGAACGGCGGCGATCAAGGCGCAGACGGCAGGAACCGCATTCCGGAACATGACAGCAGTCAGATCCTGGCCGAAAGCTTCGGAAACCGCGATTGTATTGGGATTGGGAGACACAATGTTTCCGGCCTTTCCGCCGCCGATCATTGCCAGCAGGATACTTGCCTTATTCAGTCCTGCCTTTTCACCGATCGCAAGTGCAATCGGGGCAACTGTAATAACGGATATATCAATGAAGACACCGACCGCGCAGATCAGCATTGTAGCGATGGCGATTGCGGGCAGCGCTCTTTTTTCACCGAGTGTGTCAACGATCGTTTCCGCGATCTTCTGGGCAGCGCCCGTTTTGATCAGTGCACCGGCAAGAATACCTGACGTCAGGATACGGAGAATACTGGACATCATGGAAGCTGCTCCGCTTACCATGGTGCTGACGGTAGTGTCAAGGCCGCCGCCTCCGACAAGGCCGCCGATCAGCGCGCCGAGAATCAGACAATATGCAGGCTGAACTTTCCTGATGATCAGAATAATCGCAACCACGAGACCGAGGATTGCGCCTAATGTAGTAAAACTGTATTCCATTGTAGTTTATTGTACGCTGCCTTTCTCTCAGCGGTTTTTCTCTGCGATGCTCATTCCGGTTCTGATGAAGCGGAACATACGTACTGCCGCAAGGTAGTAAAGTTCTTCCGCCCGTGAGATTGCCTCATCAATCTGCATAGGGGAATCGACGGATGTAATCAAAGACTCAATGCCGTGATCGAAGATCTGATTCGCATTCATGCCGAGTGAGCCGGAAAGACCTACGGCCGCAACGCCCTTTGCGCGGGAACGTTCACCGACACCCTGCATGACTTTACCGAAGCAGCTCTGCCAGTCTGTGCGTCCTTCACCTGTCACAACAAGATCCACACCTTCCAGACGGCTGTCGAAATCAATCAGATCAAGTACGGTATCGATACCGGATTTCATTTCTCCCTTGAAGAAGACCATCAATGCGGTGCCGAGTCCGCCGGCAGCTCCGCTTCCCTTGATCTTGTCCGGGTCAATGCCGAACTGGCGGATGATGATGTCTTTGTAGTTGATCATTCCCGCTTCAAGCGCATCCTGCATTTCCGGTGTTGCGCCTTTCTGCGCGCCGAATGTATATGTGGCTCCGTCCGGTCCTGTCAGGGGATTTGTCACATCACACATAACCGTGATCTTTGATTCACGGATACGCGGGTCAAGTTCACTGACGTCGATGGAATCCAGCAAGGCAAGATCAGCGCCTGTACCCTGCAGTTCGTTTCCTTCTTTATCAAGGAATCTGACGCCAAGAGCTCTTGCGCAGCCCATTCCGCCGTCGTTTGTCGCGCTTCCGCCGATCGCAATCGAGATATCCCGGAATCCTTTGTCAAGCGCGTCACGGATCAGCTCACCTGTTCCGTATGTTGTTGTGTAAAGCGGGTTTCTCTGGTTCAGCTGCAGCAGAGGCAGTCCTGAGGCAGATGCCATTTCAATGACAGCGCGTTTTTCATCCAGTTTTCCGTAACATGCCTGAATGCGTTCAAAGAGCGGTGAGTATACTTCAACCTCAATCTTTTCACCGTTTTCGGCAGCGATGACAGCGTCAATTGTGCCTTCTCCGCCATCCGCAACCGGAACGGAACTGCATTCAGCCTCTCCGAATACCTCTTTGGCTGCCTTTTCAAGCAGATCAGCTGTCTGCTGACTGGTCAGCGAGCCTTTAAATGAATCTGAAGCAAACAGTAGTTTCATGTTGTCCTCCGTATCTTTTTTCTTCACTTAAAGAATAACCGATTGTAAGCGCTGCCAAAATAGTCTGTATAACAAACTTGTCTGAGAATTATCTGATATAATCAGTTTATATAACAATTATGGGAGAATCCTATGATCAGTAAGAATACCGCCCAGCAGATCGTCGATACCGTCAAGGACGTCTGCGGCTATGACATCAACTATATTTCCAATGACGGAATCATCATCGCTTCCACGGATGAAAAGCGGATCGGTGACTACCATGAGATCGGCCGCCGGGCAGCTGTCACCGGCCAGGTACTCGAAGTCTATGACAACGATTCCTTTGAAGGCGCCCAAAAAGGTGTAAACATCCCCTTCTCCTATCACGGTCAGACACTCGGTGTGATCGGCATTACCGGCGAGCCGGATGAGGTTCGCAGCTATGCCCGTCTGGCACTGAGAATCATGAGACTGCTGTTAAGGGAAAGAGATCTTGATGCTTCAAGGGAACTGAAAAGGGCGGAGTTTTCCTACGTCGCAAAAGCAATGATCCGCAATGAAACAATCAATCACGAATATCTCAGGGACTTCCTGAAACAGAAAGGACTGGATTACCATGAGCCGTGCCGGGCTGTGATCATCAGCCTGCGGATCTTGGATCCGACACGGAATATTTCCGTATATGAAAGCCGGTCGGAATCACTGCTGGCGGAAATCCCTCACTCCTTCTACGCCTTCGACTATCCGGATAAATATATCCTGATCTGTTCCGAAGAATCCTACGTTCTTTACCGCTCACGGCTGAAAGAACTGAGAAACCTTCCCGCTCTTGTTTCTGTCGGAAGCGTGCACAGTCTGAATCATATTCACCGCTCCTATGAAGACGCCCTTCTCGCGATGAATGCCTCTGCGGAATCATTTACCGAATTCGACACTCTGGGAATCGAACTGCTGTTTTCCGAACTGCCGCAGTATGTGAAAGAACGCTTTCTCCAGAAAACACTCGGGAGTCTGAAGGAAGAGGACTGCCGTCTTCTGCGCACCTATTTTGACAGCGGTCTTTCTCTGAAGACCACATCGGAAAAACTCTTCATTCATAAAAACACGCTCCAGTACAGACTGGAAAGAATCCGGAAAGTGACCGGACTGGATCCGCGGAATGTCAATGACGCTGCCGTACTGATCGTCGGTCTGAAACTGCAGGCAGGCATGGCTTGACAGATACAGTGCATCAGACAGAAAAAACCTGCCTGATGTTTTTACATTACAGACAGGTTCACCGGATGTTATTGTTCGTACCAGCCGAAGAGAGACTTCCTTCCGTCCAGTGCGGAAATCCGTTTCATTTCCTCTTCACTGAGGGAGAAGTCAAACAGATCCAGGTTTTCCTTCATCCGTTCTTCCTTTGATGTCTTCGGGATGACAACGATACCGTTCTGAACCAGATACCGCAGAGCGATCTGACCGGATGTCTTGTTATGGGCTTCTGCGGTTTCATTGAGCACCCGTTCCCGGAAGATATTTCTTCTTCCTTCCGTAAACGGTCCCCAGCTTTCCATCAGTGTCCCCTTTTCCGCAAGATAATCCTTAAAGGCCAGCTGAGGAAAGTAGACATGACATTCCACCTGATTGACTGCCGGCACAACCTCACAGTTTTCCAGGAGCTCATCATACAGACGGCGGTTCAGATTGGAGACACCGGCTGCCCGGATCTTTCCTTC
>CACXDM010000133.1 GCA_902766435.1 uncultured Erysipelotrichaceae bacterium
GATGAATAATATGATACATTGGGGCAGGTGGTACATTCTTTAAATCATAGAATACATACATATACAGTAGAAAGAGTGGGGGTAACTATGAAACGTAAGATGATTGCATGGATGCTGGCAATTGGTTTTGCATTGACAAATGTGAATTCTTCTGTGTTTGCAGAAGAAGAGCCCGAACAGCCGGAGAATATCGAAGAAACAGATCCTTCTGAAGCTGATGAAGTGCCGGCAGTGGAAAATGAAATTGAAGCTGAGCAGGCAGAAGAAACAGTTGCCAGTGAGGAAATCACCGAAGAAGATGAAGAAGTAACTGCGGTTGAAGAAGAACCGGAAATCGCTGAAGAAGACAATCAGTTTTCAGAAGCAGAAGATAATCAGGCCGCAGATGCAGATGAAGTAGTTGAAGAGGTGATTAATGAAGAAGTAATCGTTGAAGAGGAAACTGCTGAAGCAGCAGGCAGAACCGGTCTGCAGACAATTAACGGAAAGATCTACTATTTCAACGATAACGGTGTCATGCAGAAAGGCTGGCAGACTGTTAACGGAAAGACATACTTCTTTAAAGCAGACGGATCAGCGGAAAAAGGCTGGAAAAACTGGAAAGGCAATTGGTACTTCCTTGACAGAACTACAGCTGTAATGACAACCGGTGTGAAGAAAATCGACGGGAAAATCTGCGGATTTGACAGTACCGGGAAGCAGGTTAAAGGCTGGCAGAAGTTCTCCGGTAAATGGTATTTCTTCAAATCCAACGGAGCGGCTGAAAAAGGCTGGAAAAACTGGAATGGCGGCTGGTATTTCCTTGACAGAACAACAGCAGTCATGGCAACCGGAGTTAAGACCATTGATGGCAAGATCTACGGTTTTAACAGTTCAGGGAAACAGGTTAAAGGCTGGCAACAGCTCTCCGGCAAATGGTATTACTTCAAGTCAAACGGCGCAGCAGAAAAGGGCTGGAAGAGTTGGAAAGGAAGCTGGTATTTCCTTGACCGTTCGACAGCGGTCATGGCAACCGGCGTCAAAACAGTCGACGGTAAAATATATGGTTTCAATTCATCCGGAGTAATGCTTACAGGCTGGCAGTTAATCGGCGGTAAATGGTATTTCTTCAAGTCCAACGGAGCCGCGGAAAAGGGCTGGAAGTACTATAAAAACGAGTGGTATTTCCTTGATCGGACAACAGCAGTCATGGCCACCGGAACCAAAACGGTTGATGGCTCAACATATCATTTCTCATCTTCAGGTGTATGTTCCGAAATGAAAAAGAAGATGATGTATCGTGCGTATGCGGATAAGATCTCATCTGAAATGAATTCATACGGAAAAGATAGTGTGTTTGCTTTGCTGCATGATTTTGATCATGACGGTATGGAGGAACTTGTTGTATGCAGAAACAGAAAACAAATGCACAGTTTTCAGATTTATTGCTATGATTCCGGTTCAATTAAGATGATTTACGATGGATGGGGGAGTAGTAATGAAATTCCTTACATGGAAATAATCACTATCGGAAACACAAGCTATTTCGAGTCTGGCGGTGACAGTATCATTGCTGATGTTAAGTATTATCAAAAAAAGGGGAATCAATTTGTTATCGTTGGCACATACAAAGCTACGATGTCAGATGAAGGAAGAAAAGTAACAATAACCGGTCTGGATGTGCATAGTATGGATCACGATGGTTATATGTCATATTCTCCCGGAGCCAACAGCGCAGATGTAACCTCAAAGACTCTGCAGGAATGCAAAGATAAAGGAAACTGAGAGAAGAGGAGTGAAGAGTTTGCGGATGAGCTTTGTTTGGATACCATTATGCAGAAACTGAGCAGTGATTTATCAGGCGAGGTATCTCGCCTTTTTTATTATGCCGAAGCCATATTCGATACAGAAATGATTATTGATTCTGAAGAGAATAATCCGGGGAAAAAAGAAGCGTTGTTACACGCTTCAGATCAGTTCATTCAGCAGCTCTGTTTTTGTCTTGTCTTCGGGGAAGAGCTTTTCAGCAGTCTGAAGCGCTTCTTCTTTTGTCTGCATTGCTGTTTCCGTCATGCCGAGCTGCAGGCAGTTTCGGATTTTGAGGATCAGCTGATCAAAACAGGAGGGATTATTGGTGCCGTGGAACTTCCGGTACAGAGTGAGATTCTGCTCTGTTTCATTGAGGGAGTCTTCGTATTTCCCGAGATAATAAAGTACTTTTGCTTTTTTGGAAGTGGCACGGAGAATATCCGGGTCTTCTTCGGAATGGATTGAAGACAGAATATCATATGCTTCCAAGATCAGTTCATACGCTTCACTGTACTTTCGTGTCTGTATATATACATCTGCCAGACGGAGTAAGCTGCCGGCAGGGCTTTTTCCGGTTTTGCTGTAATCCTTCAGCCATTTTCTGCTCAGGGTTACTGCCTGTAATGCATCGCGTTCTGCGGCTTCAAGATATTTTTTCTTTTTGGTCTGTTCATACCGGAGAGAGTTGTATTTTGACAGGTTTTCCAGAAGACCGCAGTACATCGCTTTCTGATCGGTTGTCTTCAGAGTGAGCTGTTCAAACTGCTCACGGCTTAAGGTAAGCCATTCTTCGGCGTTTGACAGAGAATCTTTTCTGTATCGGTTAAAGAGATCATTCCATCCGATTCTGTATGCGGCGCGGGCTGTCTCAAAGGCGGGTATACCGTCATGATCAGCGCGGTACTGATACAGTTTTTTGTCGAGTTGTTCTGCTTCTTCCGCGTAACCGGAATAACTGAAGAGAACTGCGGCAGACTGAACAAACGAAACCGTGTTTTCATCAATGGTATTGAGAATATCGGTTATGCTTTTGGCAATGAGACAGTATTGTTCTTTTTGTTGTTTTGTATAATGCCAGGACTTTTCGTTTGCCAGTGCTGATGCGGCGTGGTCCAGGAAGGAACGGATCTTGTCAGGATGAACAGGAAGGACATACTGAAGGACTTTCCGGACAACAGGGTGGAGGGCTATGCCGCCTGATGTTCTGCTGATCCATCCTCTGTTTTCCAGATTAATCAGTATTTTTGTTGAGTGAAGATCTGCCCATTCCGTAAAGATCATGGGAGGTACACCGGTTATGGGAATCAAGGAAAGCAGCTGAAGGACTCTTTGTTCGTCTTCACTGAAGTCAAAGAGATCAAACATACGGATCAGGTTGAGGTATGCCTCATCAGGTTCCGTATCTGAGATTCTGACTTTTTCGTTCAGGGAAACAATTCCCTTTTGATTTAATGCTTCGAGCATTTCCGCAGCGCTTTGTCCGCTGTTTTCCATATGACGGGCAAGCAGGATGACCGTAAATGTATGATTGTTGACAGCCTTAATCAGGCTGATCAGATCCGGATCATCCGGTTCTACGGCATAACCCCGGTAATGATGCATGAAGATGGACACAAGAGAATCCATGTCTTCGATTTCCTTAATTTTCAAAGAAGGGTAATCCAGAGAATAGTCAAACCGGGTTGTAATCAGAAGATGGTATCTGCCGTGAATGAACTCATTCAGAAAGTCATCCCGCTCCACGTTGAAATCATCGAGTATGATCAGTGTCTTCCGGCCGGATGCCTTTTTGATGATCTCCAGTTTCCGTCTGAAGTATGCTTCATCGGATTCCTTTACTCCGCCGATGATCATTCTCGGTACTTCCGGTTCGGTTTCAAACGGCATATCGGATATCACAAGATCTTTCAGACTGCCCTCGTATACCGCGTGAATGATGACGTCATATTCATTTCTGAACTTTGCGGCATACTGCCTGGCCAGTTCTGTTTTTCCGATTCCGCCGATGCCATAGAGGAATATGACATGACTGCCGTCTGTAAACATTTCATGGATTTTATTCAGATCATCATCTCTGCCGCAGAAGAACGGTTTAACGATTTCCGGTGCGGAGGGTATCAGTCTGTATGAATCAGACTGTCTGTTTCCGGAAGAAGTCAATGAGAAGTCCGGACGGTATTTCTTCATTAAAGGACCGCTGTAATTGCCGAATACGGATCCGAGACAAAACCATGTCCAGCAGTCTTCGAAATTCCCTTCATCGTAAAGAGAAGATACCCGTTCAATCAAAGAATTGTATATATCCCTGTCGAAGGATAATCCGTCAGTTCTCTCTGCGGTGCAGATCTGAATTGTTTTCTTTTCCTGACAGGTATGTATCATTTTTTCCAGCCAGATACGGATATCTTCCCGCTGTATATCCGTCAGCTGTTTCTTATATACGGAACGCAGATTGGCAATGATGCCACGGCAGAGCGCTTCATGGGAAAGGAGGTCGGAAGCGGCTCTTCTCAGCATATTGCGGGCAGCCGTATAGTTCTTATATGTCTTTTCGTTTCTGCTGTTTCCCAGGATACAGTCTTCAAGATTATTGATCTTCTGTTTGTAGGAACCCCAGTTTGAAAGCACACCCTGTTTAACGGGAGCTGCGATATA
>CACXDM010000134.1 GCA_902766435.1 uncultured Erysipelotrichaceae bacterium
AGGATATCGAGACAGTCCGTAAAGTTGCCAAACAGATCGAAGACGAAAAAACCGTGAACTGACTGTTGTATTTCTGAATGTACTGGCTGTTTGACAGATTTGTTCAGGATTGCAGTGATAACAGTCACTTTAGACAAAACCAAAAGATCACCTTCAAGGCAGAGGACTTCTGATACGATCCTCTGCTTTTTTCATTTGACAATGTTTCCGGTCTTCCTTCAGTTATCCGCAAATCATGCTTTCCGAAATCAATTCAATCAATGTTATTAAAGAGAAAACAGGTCTCCCGGCGCTGCTCAAACAGAAAAAGAGGACCTGCCTCTTTGAACAGCAGAACTGCCGTTCAACAGCGGATCCTCTCGTATCGTGAGATTAGTAGTTCTCTTTCTTGACCTCAAAAAAGCTCTCTTTGTATCCGCACAGCGGGCACATCTTCGGTGCCTTTTTGCCGGTTACGGTAAAGCCGCAGATTTCGCACTGCCATACAACATTCTCATCCTTTTCAAATACCTTGGATGCCTTCAGGTTGTCGAGCAGTTTCTGATATCTTTCTTCGTGTTCCTTTTCAACCTTGGCTACCATGTCCATCTGAGCAGCGATTCTTGTGAATCCCTCTTCACGTGCTTCAGCAGCCATTCTCTTATACATGTCTGTCCATTCTTCATTTTCGCCGTCGATTCCGGCCTGAAGATTTTCAGCAGTTGTCGGAACAGCGCCGCCATGGAGTGCTTCAAACCACTTCTTGGCATGTTCCTGTTCGTTGCGGGCAGTCTCTAAGAAGATGTTTGCGATCTGTTCATAGCCTTCTTCACGTGCCTTTTCTGCGAAGTATGTGTACTTGTTGCGGGCCTGGCTCTCTCCGGCAAACGCATCCTGCAGATTCTTTTCGGTTTTTGATCCCTTCAGTTCCATTGTTTTTCCTCCTCTGTGCCGCATCTGCGGCAGATTCCTTCACAGACCGTAAATGAACGCAGTATTCTGACATCCAGATCCATTTCCGTCTTTCTGATCAATTTCTGATCCATGCAGTCAAGATCAATGATCCTGCCGCAGCGGATACAGACAAAATGATCATGGGGATTCGGATTTCCGTCATACACATTGACATGATTCAGAATCAGCTTCTGAATCATTCCTTCTTCACACAGCTGATTCAGATTCCGGTAAACAGTTGCCTGCGGAATGCCTGTTTTTCCGGCAATATCCTCCGCCGTCAGATGCTTTCCCTTCCCCACTGCAGCTTCAAGAATTTTCTGTTTCTGGACAGTCTGCCTTCGCTTCATATACGATCCTTATTAAGAACTATTCTCATTATGACACAGTTAAAAAAGGGATTCAATGAATCCCCTCATGATTTTACAGCTGTTTCAGCGGTGTAAGTTCCTCTGCCAGAACAGGTCCGATCTTTTCATCTGAACCGATGACACAGACAGATGCCTTTTCACCGATCAGCTTCATCATTTCCACACAGTCCTTCAGATCGTCAGCTGTCATGCTGAGGATCTTCTTACGTGCCGTGCATCTCATTTCATGCGTGTTGTTCCGGAAATACCTGGAGTCCGAAAGACGGATTTTTCCGCTTGGTGTAAGAAGCGGTTCCGATGCCGCAAGTGATCCGATGATATACTGCCTCAGATCCGGATTTTCACGGATGACCTCCGCAATATATTCCGGTACGGAAGCGAACACTTCCAGACTTCCTGCCGGATTCGGGTCACGGAATGAATATGCCGCAACGGTTCCGTTCGGATTGATGGAAATACCGGTGCCGTAGGCTCCGCCCTTCACTCTGACTTCCGACCAGAGATAATCATATGTCAGCATATGTCCCAGAACTGCCATATACGGCGTATGTTCAAAACCGTACTTCTTGAAATTGACCGATGCCGCGCTGAAGGCAATTCCGGCAGGAATTGTAATCTTCTCCGATGCATCTGCCGGCAGAGGATAATGTACGCTTGCCCTCTCCGCGTTGATCTGATGCAGTGATCCGATCATCTTTTCCACCGTTTCCAGATCTCCTTCGGTAACACTGACGGTCAGTCTGTCCCGGGAGAAGAGCACTTCTCTGAACATCTCACAGTCTTCGATAAACGCATCAGCCATTTCATCAAAGTTGTTCTCCAGATCCTTGCCGAACATACCGCTCTCATAGCCGCCGACATATTCCCTGAATGCCGCTTCAGCGCTGCAGTGGGAAGCCGCTCTTCTGAGCGCCGCCGCATGACCGCTCATGATCAGCGACTGTCTGTAGGACTCATTATCCTGTTTCAGAAGCTGAAGAATCTTGTCTTTTTCATACTTTGAATGCAGAAGGATTTCTTCAATCAGCTCCACTGCCTTATCAGCGTTCTTTGTCAGTACCGAACACGTTACGGTCAGAGAAGGAATACACTTCTCCGGATCATTATCCGGCGAGAATGCCTCAAGGGAGAAGCCGACAGAACCGAGGTCTTTCTTCACAGCCGCCTGCAGCTGCTGTACGGTATATTTCTCCGTCGCAAGATCTCCGAAAAGACCCGAGAATAATCCGAATGCGGGCAGTTTATCCTTTTTGATTCCCGCCGGATTGAAATACAGATTCATGTAAGTGATGCTCTTGTTTTCCTTGGGATAGACAAGAACGGGAACACCGAGGATTCTCTCTTCCTTCCACGGATAATCGGAAGGCTCTTCTGCGATATCCTCAAGTGAAAGCTTCGGCAGTGTATCCAGTGTTTCTTCCGTATCTGTTCCTGCCTGCCATTCATCGAGAATTCTGTTCTTTTCAATGTAGTCTTTGATTTCACTTCCCCAGGATGCCTTGGCTTTCCTGAGTTTTTCCGCTTCCTTCTCCGCCTTTTCCTCACCGAGCTTAGCGGAAGGAACAGCGATCACTGTCTGCAGATGTTCTTCATCCAGCAGGAATTCCGCAAGCAGGTTTTCAAAGTATCCTTCTTCCGCCTTGTTTCTGAGTTCCTCAAACAGTTTTCCGCTTGTCAGATAAAGCGCGGGATCTCCGTCATACAGCCAGGAATCCATTGCCCGCTGGGCATTGATCAGACCTGACGGTTCATGCTTTTCCCAGTACTGGAATTCCATCTGGTTCAGTGTCGCAATGATCTCTTCGTGATTCAGACCGTTTTCCACAACACCTTTAACAGTCTCTCTTACCGTTTCCCTGATCTTCTCAAGGTTTTCCTCTTCCGTATTGCGGACCGCAAATACAGCCCATGCCTGCTGAATCCCGTCATACAGTTCCACGTCAACGTTCTGACCGAGTCCCTTTTCAAGAATCGGTTTTACAAGAACGGAATCATTGTTTGCGGCAAGTACGGATGACAGAACCGCCCAGGCAAGATTCTTCTGCGCCTGTGTAAAGTCAGATACAACCGAGGCAAACGCGATCTGTGTCTTTTCCTTTGCGTCTTCCTCAGGCGCGATCTCATACAGGCAGCGGTGTAATTCACCGGGTTTTCTTTCCTGCATCGGGATGACAAACGACATCTCTTCCTTTTCGTAATGAGAGAAGTATTCGTCATTGATGAACGCCAGCGCCGCATCAATATCAATATCACCATCCAGGAATACCCTCGCATTTGAGGGATGATAGAACTTCCTGTGTGTTTCAATGAACTTCTCATAGCTCAGATCCGTGATGTATTCGGGATCACCGCCGGACACAAACCGGTAACAGTTATCCGGAAACATCATCCGGTTCAGTTCATCAATGATGATTTCATCCACTGAGGAAAACGCGCCCTTCATCTCATTCAGCACAACGCCTTTATATACCGGTTCAGCTTCCTCATCACGGATTTCATAATGCCAGCCTTCCTGATAGAAGATATTCGGATTGGTATAAATCAAAGGATGAAATACCGCATCCATATAGACGGACATCAGATTCATGAAGTCCTTCGGATTGCGGGAAGACACCGGATACATTGTCTTATCCGGATAAGTAAATGCATTCAGGAATGTCTGCATGCTTGATTTCAGCAGTTCCACAAACGGCTCACGGACAGGATACTTTTCCGATCCGTTCAGCACACTGTGTTCCAGTATATGAAATACACCCGTATCGTTTTCGGGAATCGTCTTGAACGTGATTGAGAACGTCTTATTCTCCTCTGCCCGCTTCATCCAGCAGAGCTTTGCGCCGGTCTTTTCATGGACCATTTCATACAGCGTACCCTGACAGTCACTGATCTCACGGACACGTTCAATAATGAAGCCGTGAATTTTGTTTCCTTTCATCAATTCCATGGTGTAATCCTCCGAAAGTTACTGATATATCATACTCTGAAAGAATGCTTTTTCCAAATCAGGTAATCAGCGCTGAATCCCTTTTGTTTTCTTTTCCGAAAGCGTCAGAACTTCCTTTTCATCCACCGAAGTCAGATCGCCTTTAATCGTTGCCTTCAGCGCACCTGCCGCAGTCGCAAACCCGGCAGCCTTCTGTCTGTCTCCCCACTTCAGAACCGCATGAATATATGCCCCGGCCATCGTATCTCCGCATCCGACACGGTCATACATGTCATTGACATCAAAGATCTCCGTCTCATAATACTGCTTTCCGTCATAGACAATTCCGGTCCACTTATTGCGTGAGCTGCTCACAAAGTCAACATCAACCGAGAACACTTCCTCAAATCCGTATTTCTCCTGAATCAGACGGACAGTTTCCCTGTTGTCCTGCGCGTTCGGATCAATTCCCAGACACACCGCATCCGACTCATTTGCGAAACAGACATCCACGTATTTCATCAACGGTATGATCGTCTCCTGCGCCTTTTCCGGTGTCCACAGTTTGCCCCGGTAATTCAGATCACAGGAAACCTTTATGCCTTTTTCCTTTGCCAGTATACATGCCCTCTCCACAGCCGCAGCCGCTTTGGCGGAGATTGCCGGTGTAATGCCCGACCAATGGAACCAGTCCGCTCCTTCAAAAGCACCTTCAAAGTCATACGCCTCCGGATCCGCTTCGGTAACGGATGAATAACTGCGGTCATAGACAACTTTTGTCGGTCTGACGGATACCCCGCTGTCACAGAAATAAATACCGAGTCTTCTGCCGCCGTAGAGGATCTTTGATGTATCCACACCGCATGCCCGCAGTCTTCTGACCGCAGCCTGTCCGATCTCGTGGGAAGGCACCTTGGTAATGAAAACGGAATCATCCCCGAACATGGCGCACGTCACAGCCGCATTGGCTTCCGACCCGCCGTAGTAAGCGGAAAAGGAATCCGCTTCCGGCAGACGCACACCGGTTTCCGGCGAGAGTCTTAACAATACTTCTCCGAATGATACGATCCTGCTCATCCTCTGACCTCCTTCACAATCTCTGCCGCTTCCGCCGTCAGTCTTTTAATCTCTTCGAATTTTCCATCCCTGATCAAAGCCGGGCTTACCATCCAGGTTCCCCCGCAGCAGAGAATCTTTTCATATTTCAGATAATCCCCTGCGTTTTTCGCGGTAATCCCGCCGGTGGGCATAAACAATACATCCCGGTAAGGTCCGCACAGCGCCTTGATCATCTTCAGTCCGCCCGCCGCTTCAGCCGGAAAGAACTTCATTTCCTTTATCCCGAGTTCCATTGCCGTTTCGATCTCAGAAGGCGTACATACGCCCGGCATCATCGGAATACCTTTCTCCTGAACATATCTCACGATATTCGGGTTCAGTCCGGGACTGACAATGAAGGATACTCCTGCTTCTTCAGCCTGGTCCGCCTGTTCTTTTGTCAGAACCGTACCGGCTCCGACCAGAAGTTCAGGAACTTCCTTTTTCAGTATCCGGATGGCATCCGCTGCCGCTGCCGTACGGAATGTCACCTCAGCACAGGGCAGTCCGCCCCGAACAAGCGCTTTTCCCAGAGGAACCGCATCCGCTGTATTCTCAATCACCACTACGGGTATGATTCCGGTCCTGCCGAGTTTTTCAATTACTTCATTCATATCTCTGTCTCCTGTCATTCTTTTCGATGGCTTCCCAGAGGCCGTTGATATACGCCGCTCCGAGTGCCCTGTCGTAAAGTCCGTAGCCGGGCATTGCCTTCTCACCCCAGATCATTCTTCCGTGATCCGGGCGGATGGGACCGTCAAAGCCGATGTCATACAGCGCCTTCACGATCTCATACATATCAAATGTCCCGTCGGCTGAAAGATGGGCTGCTTCCTCGAAATTATCAGGAGAGTGAAACTTCAGATTTCTGACATGGGCAAAGTGAATCCTGCCCTTCAGACTCCTGATCATATCCGGCAGATCATTTTCCAGATTCGTGCCGTAGCTTCCGGAACAGAATGTCACACCGTTATGGACATCATCCACTGCATTCATCATCCGCAGAATATTCTCCTTATTGATGATAATACGGGGCAGTCCGAACACACTCCATGCCGGATCATCCGGATGGATCGCCATCCGGATATCATATTCCCGGCATACAGGCATGATCTTTTCCAGAAAGTAAACCAGATTGGCAAACAGCTTCTCATTGTCAATATCCTTATACAAGGCAAACAGTTCCTTTACTTTTGCCATTCTTTCCGGCTCCCATCCCGGCATGACAGTACCGTTCATATCACCGGCAATACTGTCAAACATCTTCTCCGGATCAAGCGCGTCAACCGCTGCCTGGGTATATGCCAAAACCGTTGAGCCGTCTGCTCTTTTTCTTGCCAGTTCCGTTCTTGTCCAGTCAAATACCGGCATGAAGTTATAGCATACAAGATGAATATCCTCTTCACCGAGATTTCTGAGACATTCGATATATGTTTCGATATCCCTGTCCCTGTCTGACGAACCGGTTTTTATCGCATCGGAAACATTCACGCTTTCAATGCCCTCAATCTTCAGTCCTGCCGCTTCCACTTCATTCTTCAGAGCACGGATTTCTTCTCTTGTCCAAAGATCACCCGGCTGCTTGTCATACAATGTCGTAATTACTCCCGCAACACCCGGGATCTGACGGATCTGTTCCAAAGTCACCGTATCGTACGCTGAACCGTACCACCGCAATGTCATTTTCATTTCATTATTCCTGCCTGTTTCGTTTACGTACATTATATGGGAAACGGAAAAGATAAAACAGGTCACGCTTAATCATCAGCGTAACCTGTCCTCATAAATCGATTGTACTGCTCAGAATTTATTTCAGTGCTATGTCTTCCTTTTCAAACAGCAGTCTGAGTTCCCTGTTCATATATTTGCGCACCGCAGACATATCCTTTTCATTGCACGGCGCAGTGACATTGATTGTATACCACCATTTTCCGCCGGCATCCGCAACACCGAAGTAGTTTGCCTGTCCGAGGATCATATCTGACCGTTCGCTGATCTCCGGAAGTGCCCGCTCGAGAACACTCTCAACCTTCTCCAGAGGCACAAAGGTGGAAACTCTCAGACTGATCAGACAGGACGAACTTCTGGCGGACAGATTCACAACCGTATTGATATTGTGATTGGAAATAGTCTGAATGTTATTGTACGGAAGCATCAGTTTGGTTGACCTGAGACCGACTTCAATAACCGTTGCCCGCTTGCCGTTGATCTCAACGATATCACCGACCAGGAACGACTTCTCGAACAGAAGGAACAGTCCGGCAATGATATCCGCCGCAAGATCCTTGGCGCCAAGTGACAGAGACAGCGTAACAAGTCCGAGTGATGTGACGATTGTCTCCACCGGGAAGCCCAGGAAGTTAAGCGTCAGGTACAGTCCCATAAATACAGACAGATACCGGATCAGACTCTGCAGCAGATTACATATCGTTTCCAGTTTTCCCGAAACGATGCTTGAGATCCACTGAAGAATCCGCGAACTCAGGAAATCAATCACATAGATGATTCCGCCAAGGGTAACGATACTGCAGAAGGCAATCACATTGAATCCCTTAACCCAGCTGCCCTTCAGGAAGAACAGAATGAGTGAGCTGCTGTCACTTGTCAGTTTCGAGTTCTGCTGGAGCACGATAATGAATAAGATCAGAATCAGTATGCCGGTATTAAACACAAGCCCGGCTTTTTTCTCCGGTGTATCCTCTGCCGGAAGGAACTGTTCAAAGTACTGACTCAGCGTGCCTTCACCTTCTTCCCGATTCTGCTTCTGCCGGATTCTCTGCGGTATACGTTCGTCTTCCCGGTACGCTTTGACCATCTTGTTGTAGGCTGCTTCATCATATCCTTTTCCCATCCAGTACAGCAGAATGATATAGGAAATCGCATACAGTACCACAATTCCAAATGAGAAGAGATAGTCATTGTTGTACATCAGCTTAAGCGGCGAAGTAAAGTAGAACACCCTGCTGTCATTTCTTTCCGTCAGGACAAAGAGATGTTCACCTCTGACCGAAGTCAGATCCATGTATCCGCTCTGCAGACTGTTTTCCGATAAACCGTATTCAACGATGGTCTTGCCGATCATTTCCTCATCGCCGGAGTACAGGATTTTCCCTGTTTCCTCATCGGCCACGAAGCAGAGTCTGTTTTCTTTATTCAGGATTGACAGCGCTTCACTGAGGTCCGCGTAAGCCGATGCCTGCCTCATCTCTTCGGGATACATGGAAATAATCAGTGCGCCGTATTTTCCATAGTCATCATTCACTTCCGTCCGGATACCGACCATCTGTCTGGTCTCTCCTGTTACGGAATCGGCAGAAGGCATATGGATAATTGACGGAACGCCATAGAGCAGACGGCGGAAATCCGAAGAATCCTCACCAAGTCCGACATCCAGAGAGAAGTTGACATAATCATTACTGCTGAGCATTTCCGAACCGCTGCCGTCAAACAGCATAATGAAGTCGGCATTGATAATATCACGGTATTTTCTCAGCATCTGCTGCGTTGCCAGTTCCGGATAGTCCGAAAGAAGATCCGCGATAAACTGTCCGCGGTAGACGTTCCATTCCGCCCTCTCCATACGGACTTCATTGTTCTGTATCTCAATTTCCCTTTCATAGTGTTCAGACAGACTGTCAATGGCCTTTTCACCATATGTGAATTCATACTTCAGATACACGAAGCCCTGGGTAAAATATACTGTCAGGAAAACGACAAGAAGCCCGAACAGACCGGCGCTGATCAGTCTGGATCTGACACCGGAGGGCTTGTATTTCTCGGCCTGTGCCGGCGGAAGCACGTTATCCTTCACATAATTCTTCAAAGAGTGGACGAATACGATCATGGTAATGTTGATCAGCAGCATCACCCCGGCAACCACAGCCGATCCGAGGAAGGCATCAGCCATGGATGAATGATACGGAATCATCTGGATCACATACATGTTCTCGCCGCTTGTTCCGATATTCTCCTGTGATGAATAGGCGCATCTGTATGAAACATCTTCCGTCTCATATGTCTCCCTCTGTTCACGGATCAGCTCTTCCACCGTCTGTGCTGTGAACAGATCCCGGTTCTGATCGGTAATTCCGTAGCCTCTCAGTATCTCGGATTTCCCTTCATTCATCCATACCACAAGAATCACACTGTCATACAGCGCGGAAGTTGCCTCCAGCCCGTCATAATAATCCGACAGATAAAGATCCTGATATTCGACATATTCTCTTTCTGATGTCATATCCACATAGATCAGATCATCGTTGATTTTCCCGAATGAAAGATAGTATGAGTTATCCATGTAGTCATCATAGGAATCCACTTCTGTTTTCATCAGAAAATGCCCGGCACGGATGGGATCCGACGCAAGGCTTTCCGCAATCAGTTCAGCGGTAATTCCCATATCGGCCGAAGGAGCGCCGGAAGGAAGAACCACTTTATTTCCGTCAAGTTCTGCCACAAACCCGTCTTCAAACAGATACGGTCCGGTGTAGCCTTCTTCAGTCACCAGTTCCTTCAGCGAAACCGTCATGATGGAGATATGTTTTCTGAGCTCTTCATCAAACATATCCTTGGCGTCATTGCGCGCATTGTTGATATCGGTCACAAGCTCAGAGACATTTGCCTGTCTTGCCGTGTATGACTCCTCATCCCTGTTTTCGGTGGCCGTGTCCATCAGATAAATCGAAGATAAAAACACAGGAAGAATAAGGATCAGCACAGCAGCCACTGCTTTTGAGAGTTTATTGACTTTTGTATCACTGTTATCTTTCATCTTTTCTCCCGGACCCGGACAAGCAGGTCATAAGTACTCACTGTATGAATTGTAACATCAATTCCTTCCGTACAGTTCAAAGATCCCGGAAGTGATCTTTTCCGATATATACAAGAATACCATTCTTTTGAACATCCTTCTTTCTTTTTTGCGGCAGAAGAAAAGCTCCCGCAGGAGCTTTGTCTGTAATGATGTTTTTTACTCGGCGATTGCGTTGCCGGTATAGAGCTGGTAGTACCTGCCCTTCTTTGCGATCAGTTCGTCATGACTGCCCCGTTCAATGATTCTTCCCTGTTCGAGTACCATGATGCAGTCACTGTTTCTGACTGTTGAAAGACGGTGGGCAATGACAAATGTCGTACGTCCTTTCATCAGAGCATCCATGCCTGCCTGTACGATTCTCTCGGTACGGGAGTCAATTGAGGAAGTCGCTTCATCAAGGATCATTGCGGGCGGATCAGCAACCGCACATCTGGCAATTGCGAGAAGCTGTCTCTGACCCTGGGAAAGATTGCCTCCGTCTCCTTTCAGCATCGTATTGTATCCTTCCGGCAGACGGCGGATAAAACTGTCGGCTCTTGCCAGCATGGCAGCTTCCATACATTCCTCATCGGTGGCGTCCAGTCTTCCGTAACGGATATTATCCATTACCGTACCGGTAAACAGGTGCGTATCCTGAAGAACCATGCCGAGAGACTTACGCAGGGCGGGTTTCCTGATCTTGTTGATATTGATGTCATCATAGCGGATCTTTCCGTCTGCGATGTCATAGAAGCGGTTGATGAGATTTGTGATTGTCGTCTTGCCGGCGCCGGTTGATCCGACAAACGCGATCTTCTGACCGGGTTCGGCATCGATATCGATATCATGAAGAACCATCTTCTTGCCGTCATAGCTGAAGTCAACATCATAGAAATTCAGTTTGCCCTGCAGCTTCTGATAAGTAACGGTTCCTTCTGCCTGATGCGGATGACGCCATGCCCAAAGATCCGTCTTTTCCGTTGTTTCAGTCAGATTTCCTTCTTCATCTTCCTTCACATTGACCAGTTCGACATATCCTTCATCATATTCGGATTCTTCATCCATGACTTCGAATACCCTCTCTGCTCCGGCCATTGCGCCGATGATGGAAGCGATCTGCTGTGAGATCTGTGTTACCGGCATGGAGAAGCTCTTATTCAGCGAGAGGAAGGAAACCAGCGTACCCAGCGTCAGTCCGAAACCGCCGGACAGTGCAAGCCAGGCGCCGATCACAGCGCAGAGAACATAGGAGATGTTTCCGAGATTTCCCATGACGGGCATCATGATATTGGCATATTTATTCGCGTTTGAAGCACTTTCCCTCAGAGCGTGGTTTCTCTGTTCGAATTCCTCAATTGCCTTTGCCTCATGGTTGAATACCTTGACGACTTTCTGGCCGCTCAGCATCTCTTCGATATATCCGTTGACCGAACCGAGATCCTTCTGCTGGCGGATAAAGTATTCCCTGGATTTGGCGCCGAGGTTACCCGATGTCTTCAGCATGACTCCGATCATACACAGGGAAATGATTGTCAGAGGAATATTCATGATGACCATTGACACAAATGTCGTACAGATCGTCGCTGCCGAATTGACAATCTGCGGGATACTCTGACCGATCAGCTGACGGAGCGTATCGATGTCATTTGTATAGACGGACATGATATCACCATGGGAATGGGTGTCGAAATACTTGATCGGCAGTGATTCCATGTGGGTAAACAGATCACAGCGGAGATGTTCCATGGTTCCCTGGGATACCGTGACCATGATTCTGTTATATGAATAGGAAGTGACGACACCGAGCAGGAGAATGGCTGCGAGCTTCATCAGTCTTGCGGCCAAAGGCGCAAAGTCAGGAGACGAAGCGCTGAGCAGCGGTGTGATATACTCATCGATCAGCGTTCTCGTAAACAGAGTACTCTGAATCGTACAGAGAGCAGTAATGAGAATACACGCGATCACAAGCAGGAAATGCCATTTGTAGTACCGGAATATATAACCGAGGATACGCTTCAGAACACTGAAGTTCATTTTCCTCTTCTGCGGTTTCTGTTCGCTCATGTTATGCCTCCTTTCCTAGTCCTGGCGGTCGAAGTCGCCGCCGCCGTTTACCTGTGTCTCGTATACCTGACGGTAGAGGTCATTTGTTTCAAGCAGTTTCTCTGAAGTATCGAATCCGGATACGGCGCCTCTGTAGAGGACAATGATCTTATCGGCATCTTCGATACTGGAGATACGCTGGGAAATGATCAGTTTGGTGGTGCCGGGGATCTTCTCCCGGAATGCCTGTCTGATTTTCGCGTCTGTTGCGGTATCGACAGCACTCGTGGAATCATCCAGGATCAATACCTTGGGCTTCTTCATCAGCGCCCGGGCAATACAGAGTCTCTGTCTCTGACCGCCGGATACGTTCGTTCCGCCCTGTTCAATATGCGTATTGTATTTATCCGGCATCTGTTCGATGAACTCATCGGCACAGGCAAGCCTGCACGCTTCGATGCATTCCTCTTCCGTGGCATCTTCCTTTCCCCATCTGAGGTTATCCAGGATTGAACCGCTGAAGAGAACATTGTTCTGAAGCACAACAGAGACCTGATCTCTCAGCGCCTGCATGTCATATTCCCTGACATCCCTGCCGCCTACCTTTACCGATCCCTCCGTTGCGTCATACAGACGGCTGATCAGCGCGACCAGTGTTGATTTACCCGAACCGGTGGGACCGAGAATACCGATTGTCTGTCCCGAATCTATATGAAGGTTGATATCCTTCAGTACATAATCACCGTCACCTGAACGGTAGGAGAAATTGACATGATCAAAATCAATGGACCCGTCTTCCACTTCAGTGACAGGGTTTTCCGGATTCTTCATGTCCGGTTCCTCATTGAGAACTTCAGTGACTCTCTTGATGGCAGCCGAGGAAATCGTAATCATGACGAATACCATGGAAAGCATCATCAGTGACACCAGAATACTCATGACATAAGAGAACATCGATGTCAGATTACCCGTTGTGATGGATCCGGCTACGACATGCTGGGCGCCGAACCAGGAAAGGGAAATGATGCATCCGTAGACAACCAGCATCATGGAAGGATTATTCAAAGCCACAAGACTCTCCGCCTTGACAAACAGATTCTTCAGATTGCCTGCCGCTTTCTTAAACTTCTCGTTTTCATAGTCTTCCCTGACAAATGCCTTGACGACTCTGATTCCCGAGATATTCTCCTGAACACTGGCATTCAGATCATCATACCGTGAGAATACCTGGCTGAACGCCGGCATGGCATGCGTCATGATCAGCGCCAGAGCAACACCGAGAACCGCCACAGCCACAAGGAAAATCGTGGAAAGATCCGGACTGATGACAAAGCACATCACCACAGATGACACCAGCATCAGCGGGGGTCTTACCGCAATACGGATAATCATCTGGAACGCATTCTGAAGGTTTGTGACATCCGTTGTCATTCTTGTTACAAGACCTGCCGTGGAGTATTTGTCGATATTGGAGAATGAATATGTCTGAATCTTCTTATACATATCATCTCTGACATTTTTCGCGAAGCCGGTGGCAGCCGAAGCGGCATACTTGCCTGCCTGTGTACCGAAGTACAGGCTGAGAAATGCCATGATCAGCATCAGTCCGCCATACAGTACAACAGCCTCAAGATTACCGGCATTGATACCCCTGTCGATAATCCACGCCGTTACATACGGGATCAGGACTTCCATTACGACTTCGAGCGCAGTGTAGACCGGGGTCATCAGGGTATCATGCTTATACTCCCTGATCTCCCCGAGCAGCGTCTTTATCATTTTCACACCTCCTTGTTCTGATCATCACGGATCGTTTCATACAGAATATCCAGCAGACGGTTCAGTTCACCGGCTTCCTCAGATGTCATCCTTGAGGTCATCACTTTTACCCCTGCCTTCATGTTTTTACGGGACTTTTCACTGACTTCCATCCCCTTTTCCGTCAGCGCGGCTTTCTTGATCCGCTTGTCCGACGGTTCGCGGAAGCTGTAAACCAGATTCTTGTCCTCCAGTCTGGAAATGATGCCTGCCATTGTCGACTGGGCAACGCCGAAATGCTTTTCCAGCTCCTTCAGGCTGACTGCCTCATCTTTGTGATGAAGCAGATACATCAGTACATGGTGCTGGGCAAACGTTACATCCAGCCTTTCCACTTCCCGGTTGGCGTTCTTTTCCATCACATCATGGATTCTTTTCAGTTTCAGACCAAGATCCATATACAGTTCCTTCTGATTACTATTGTAGTTTATTATCCTTCAAATTCAACAGCATGCGATTGATTTGACAGTTGTTTCACATTATTCCCGGGTTCTGTTATGGTAGAATGAAGACAACAGTAAATACGGATAATCTTTCCGGCCCGGAGGAAATAATGGAAACAAGACCCTATGTATCATGGCAGATGATGAATGACTTCATGATCGATGTATTCAAAAAATACGGCGTACCCGAAAAGGACGCTGCGGTATGCGCCGATGTTCTTCTTGAATCCGACAGACGCGGTATTGAAAGCCACGGCTGCAACCGTTTCAAACCGATCTATATTGACCGTTTCGAAAAAGGAACACTCCTGCCTCATACCGATATCGAAATACTGAAGGATACTCCCACCACGGTTGTTATGGACGCCCATGACGGAATGGGTATGGTGGCAGCTCACGCAATGATGGAAAAGCTGATCGGAAAGGCAAAGATCTATGGTATGGCAGGCGGAGCCATCCGCAACTCCACCCACTACGGCATCGCCGGATACTGGACCGGCATGGCCGCAAAAGAAGGAATGATCGGCATTACCGGAACCAACGCCCGCCCTTCCATCGCCCCGACATTCGGCGTGGAAAACATGATGGGCACCAATCCCCTGACATTCTCACTTCCCACTGATGAAGAATTCCCTTTCTGCCTTGACTGCGCGACATCAATCGTACAGAGAGGAAAGATCGAATACTACGCCAGAAGCGGAAAAGATACCCCCGCCGGCATGGTCATCACAGATGAAGGAAAGACGATGACCGACAGTGAGGAAATCCTGAAAGCTCTCGTCAGCGGAAAAGCGGCGCTTGCGCCTCTTGGCGGAGTCGGTGATGAGATGGCCGGATACAAGGGATACGGCTATGCGGCTGTCGTGGAGATTCTCTCGGCTGCTCTTGCGGGAGGTTCCTTCATGAAAGCTTTGACCGGTATTGATGAAAACGGAAATCCTCAGATGTATCATCTCGGACACTTCTTCTTTGTGATCAATCCCGAATTCTTCATGGGAGAAGATACGTTCCGCAAAACAGCGGGTGAGATCTGCCGCGCACTGCGCGCCTCAAAGAAAGCCCCGGGAGAAGAAAGAATCTATACCGCAGGTGAAAAAGAATACCTGGCATGGCTTGAAAGAAAGGACAAAGGTGTTCCCGTCGGGGAGGCAGTACAGAAGGAACTGATCAGTCTGCGGGACAAGTTCTCCCTGCCGTATGTATTCCCCTTTGAGAAACAATAATATCTGTCATGAAAAGCACGGAATGCCCGTGCTTTTCATTCGTCCAGTGCCGCTCCGTTTGTCTCGATGATATGCTTCATCCAGTCATACGATTTCTTCTTTGAACGTTTTAACGTACCGTTTCCCTTGTCATCCATATCGACATAGATGAAACCGTATCTCTTTCTCATTTCACCCGTCGAAAGGGATACCAGATCAACCGGTCCCCACATCGTATAGCCGAGACAGTCAACCCCGTCCTTCAGTATCGCGTTTGCCATCTCCGTCAGATGATCCCTGAGATACTCAATCCGGTAATCATCTTCCACGTATCCGTTCTCATCCGCTTCATCCACGGCGCCGAGTCCGTTTTCAACGATGAAGACCGGTTTCTGTATACGGTCGTAGATCTCATTCATGCAGTAGCGGAGCCCGAGCGGATCAACCGGCCAGCCCCACGGCGTACTCTTCAGATACGGATTGGGACTGCCGCCTACGGTAAAGGACGGATCCCCTGCTTTCACGGTATTCGAACGGTAGTAACTGAAGGACACGAAGTCCAGCTGTCCTTTTTTCAGCAGCTCTTTATCCCCTTCCTCCATCCGGATCTCCGTAATTCCCCGTCTGTCCCAAAGATCACGTGAATAGGAGGGATAATATCCTCTTGCCATCGTGTCAATGAAGTAGAAGTTCTCTCTTCTGACCTGCATATGCCGGAACATGTCCTCAGGTTTACATGTGGCGGGATACAGTTCACTCATTGCGTACATGGCCCCGAACTTAGCTTCAGGCATCATCTCATGACCCATGATGACTGCTTTCGCACTTGCCACAAACATATGATGCACCGCCTGATAATGCGTCTGCGCTCCCGAGTCTCTTGTGCCGCAGGGACCGAATCCCCTGACCGCGTTGATCTCATTGAACGTCAGCCAGTAACGGCAGCGTTTTCCGAAATTCTCAAACAGAACCCGGCAGTAATTCAGATAACAGTCAATCACATGACGGGAACTCCATCCGTCATATTTCAGGGCAAGTTCCACCGGCAGTTCATCATGACAGATCGTGATCAGCGGCTCCATATGATATTTCTCAAGTTCGCTGATGACATCATCATAGAACTGAATGCCCTCTTTGTTCGGCTCTGCTTCATCTCCCGTGGGAAAGATCCTGCTCCAGCAGACGGAGAAACGGAATACATTGAATCCCATTCCCGCCATCAGAGCGATATCCTCTTTATAGTGATGATAGAAATCCACTGCTTTATGACTGGGATAGTATTCATCCTCCAGGAATACGGGTTCTGCTTCCGGCGGTACCGGTTCAGCGTAGAAGAAACTGCTTGCGGGACGGATAATCGAACCGTCCGGCATTCTGAATGTATGATGTCTCGGGTTTTCCGGACTTCCGTCTGTTTCGTAGTCATGGGAAAGAATTCCTCTTCCCCCTTCATTAAAGCCTCCCTCGTACTGGAAATCGGCGGTGGCGCCGCCCCAGAGAAAGCCTTCCGGTAATGGTTTCATGATGATTTTTTTCGCTCCTTCTGATATTTCCATTATACTGTATTAATGTTATTCATCATGAAGGAAGAGAAATATGAAGCGTATATTAACCAGAACGGAAGAAATCGAACGCAGTATCTTCAAGACATATAAAAGCTCTCTCTGGGCACCGTTTCTTACCGCCGTCAACCGTTACCGGCTGATCAGCGAAAACGACAGAATCGCTGTCTGTATCTCCGGCGGAAAAGACAGCATGCTGATGGGAAAACTGCTGCAGCTGCTGCAGAGACACAGTGACTTTCCCTTTGAGCTCGTATTTCTGACAATGGATCCCGGCTACAGCCCCAAACACCGTCAGATGATCGAAGGAAATGCGGAAACACTCGGTCTGCCTCTGACTTTCTTTGAAACGAATATCTTTGAGGTTTCCGGCACGTTAAACAAAAAGCCCTGTTACCTGTGTGCCCGCATGAGACGGGGACATCTGTACAACAAGGCAAGGGAACTCAAATGCAATAAGATTGCCCTGGGTCATCATCTGAATGACGCGGTTGAAACTACTCTTATGGCAATGTTCTACTCCTCCAAGCTGGAGACAATCATACCGAAGTCCCATAGTGAGAACTTCCCCGAAATGGAACTGATCCGGCCGATGTACTGTGTCAAGGAAGAATCCATTCTGAACTGGTGCGCCCATAATGATCTTCATTTCATCAACTGCGCCTGCCGCTTCTCCGAGCAGGCCGAACACGGACTTACCGATTCCAAGCGTCTCGAGACAAAGAACCTGATCCGGAAACTGAAACAGGAAAACCCGTACATCGAAGACAATATCTTCCGTGCCCTGCATGCCGTACAGATTGAATCCTTCCCCGGCTTCAAGGCAGACGGTGAAATGCACAGCTTTCTCGACTACTATGACAATTTCGGCAAACTGAAGATCTGAAAGCGGAACCGCATTGGCTCCGCTTCTTTTTGTATTGTCACTTGTAAGGATGCGTGATTCCCGGTGTCTTCCACCGATAAATATAAAGCAGATCCTGTTCCGCCATCGAATACTTCCGGATCAGCTCCGGATCGGTGCCTGTTTTTTCCGCGGCCATTGTGAGATACGAGACAAACAGGTTTCCTCCTCCATAGCGGGTAATCTCAAAGATCCTCTGCCTGTTCGGATTGTCTTCCAGCCGGGACCGTTCATTCTGCCATATGTATTCGGCTTCATCCCAGAGTTTGACCAGCTCACTGATGAGAAAGTACTGATGTTCGATATACCAGTCATCTCCGGCTGTCAGAACAGGATGACTCAGATCATAATACGGCCGGTATATATAGTCCTTGTCCGCCAGAGCATTCACACTGACGGATTTCAGAATCATCAGCTCAAACAGAAACATGTTATTGGCCTGCGGCTCACTGAAACCAGTCTTCATCAGCCTTCTGACATACTCTTCGGAATACGTTTTATCATGTGTTTTCTTATATGCCGCGACAAGTGAACCAGTCATTCTGTCACTGAGGTCTTCCTTCTCTTCCTGCGGCATTTCCGTTTTCATACGAACATCCCCGTATGTTGCGGCATCATCTGCCATTCCCGGATATGTCACGATATGCAGCTTATAGATCTCTGCCGTAACCGCATTCTCAAACTTTGACGGTTCCAAGGCATAAACAAGTCTGATTTCCTGATCACTGCAGAAAGAACAGATTTCCTTCCATTCTTCTTCCGTATACTTCTCTTTTACTCCTGAAGTAATGATGATCATATTCCCGCTTTCAATAAAGCCGCCGATCCAGGCTCCCCGCACTCCTTCTTTGCGGAAGTCCAGGATCTCCTTCATCACCTTAAGCCCTTCATTCAGGTCGGCACCTTCCTTCAGCAGCCACCAGTTAAAGCCGGTCTCATTCCTGCATTCATCCAGGGAATCATCTTCAAATGCATCATACTCCGCAAAGAATTCCCGACGTCTTTCATTCAGCGCATGCGCTCTTTCCCTGAACGCTTCTTCCTGCGGATCCGGTTTCTCCGTCTTTTTTCCGAACAGCTTTTCCAGTATATTCATCTTCCGATTCCTTTCCTGTATCTCATTTTTCCGGGATACTGTCTCCCGGTATATACCCTTTTACATAAATACGGAATGTACAGGTATAAAGCAGATATACCACCAGTACGGTTCTTGACGCTTCCGATAGTCTGCCTGCCCACTCCCAGTCAAAGAAGAAGTACAGAGCCTGTGTAAACATCGTGAATCCCATGCCGCCGTAGCCGATCGCATGGAACCTGTATTCCTTACGCAGACTCTTTTCATCCTTCGGCCTGTAAAGCATCGCCACAGGAACTTTTCTCAATGCCGCTCCTGCGCCGTATAACATTAACAATAATCCGCAGATCAGCGCTGCCATATTCAGATATGCTTCAAGTTTCATGCTTAAAATGTAACACTGAATTCACTCTCCGTCATTTCCTCTGCTGTCTGAAATTTACTTCTTAAAGCGGATCTCCATGCTGGAGTCACGAAGGTAGTAGCTGTCATAGTAGGAGATCGTCCACACCAGTTCTCCGTTTTTGACTTCATATACACCAGAGAGTTCTTCACCGCTGTAGGGATCGTAGATTCTGAGATAGGTGTCATCCCATGAACCGGATGCCGTTACACTGTCCGTGCTTTTGATCAATTCCGCACTTCCGTCCTTGTTCAGTACAAGAGTAACTTC
>CACXDM010000135.1 GCA_902766435.1 uncultured Erysipelotrichaceae bacterium
ATATCGCTGAAGCTGTAGTTAAGCCGGTACTGATGTTATCGGTTATAAAAAGCGCCAACCTGTATTTTTAGGTTGACGCCATTGGCTATCCATTTTGATGGACAGCTCTTTTTCAGTTTATCAAACTGCAATATCGTATTTTTCAATATTACGGAATACAGCCTTTCCGCCTTCCGCGAAGAAGCGGATTCCCTGTGTCTGATCCAGATCCGGATATACATTTCCGGTCATGGTGTGACGTCCGCCGTTGATGAATACTTCAGCGGAATTGACATCCAGGAAGATTTCCATTTTGACCGTATCACACTGAATGACAGGGCAGATACGTACATTGACATTTTCTTCTTCGCCGCTGAACTCTATGCCGGAATTGCTTCTGTCAAAGATAATCTTTCCTGCTTTGCTGTCGTACCAGATCAATGTTTCATGTGTTCCGTCACAGAAGAGCTTCACGCCTGCCTTTGAAGAAGTACCAGGATCCATTTCGAAGGACAGCTTGATTACATTTCCCGAGATTCCTTCGACAGTTTCTTCGGAATCATTCACTTCCAGCTGATCCTGACGGATCGGAGCGGTCAGGAACTGTTCGATTTCCCGGACCGGACGCTGAATCAGATAATCACCGTCTGAGGAAAGCTCACGCGGCAATGTGTAGGTGCCTGCCCATTCTTCCTCAACAGTCGGGAAATTGCGGCCCCACATTTCTTTCCAGGCGATCATGATGATCCGGCCGTCCGGCATACGCAGGGTCTGCGGGGCATAGATGTCAAAGCCGGAGTCAATCTCACCGATCACGCGTACATTGAACTGTCCTGTTTCAAAATTCAGGTTTCCGAACATATACAGCGTTGAGTGAACATTCTGGTAATGATCACCGTCCTGCGGCAGTTTCTGCGGGCTGGAAATCAATACTTCTTCCCCGGTATCCGTTACGAAATAATCCGGACATTCATAGACACCGTTCAGATGATAGAAATCTTCTGAGAATTCCGGCTGCGGATACAGCAGATGTCCGACATATTCCCAATGGAACAGGTCAGTGCCTTTCAAAAGACAGAGGTTTCCCCATCCTTCCTTTTTGTGTCCGGGTTTTGCGCGGTAAGGGTAGGTCTGTTCCCTCTGGTTTTCAACCGGGGGAAGCTCTTTTCTTTCACCGTTTTCCAGATAACGGATTCCGGCAATCAGATAATATGTTCCGTCTTTTTTGAAGATCTTCGGATCCCTGAAATCTTCTTCATAGATTTCAGGTGACAACATGTCAGCTGTGAGTACCGGATTTCCTTCAAATTTCGTGAAATGATCTCCGTCATCCGAAACCGCAAGACACTGTCTCTGCATAATGTGCTGCGCTGATGTGTACATCAGCCACAGTTTCCCGTTCTCTTCCACCGAGGAACCGGAACAGCAGCCGTTGTTGATTTC
Organism: uncultured Erysipelotrichaceae bacterium; assembly: GCA_902766435.1. Lineage (GTDB taxonomy): Bacteria > Bacillota_I > Bacilli_A > Erysipelotrichales > Erysipelotrichaceae > Bulleidia. Next base: position 1,423 of record CACXDM010000135.1, read on the forward strand.
ATAAGGCTGATCAGGATACAGGGCGACCGGTCTCAGATCCCAGTGGATAAAGTCTTCGGTTGCGACATGAAGCCAGTGCATAGGTCCCCATTGCGGCTTATGCGGATAGTGCTGGAAGAAAAGGTGTGCTTTGTTCTGGAAATAGATTAATCCATTGGGGTCGTTGCCCCAGCCAAAAGGAACGGAGACATGATAAAGAGGGCGGTAACTTTTGTTCATAATGATAAAACTCCTTAAACTTCGATATAGATATGTGGTATCATTCTGATTTCATTATCCCAGAGAAATAACAGACGGTCCAGTTTGGAAGAGGGGAAATGGTGGTTCTTTTTTTGACAATTTCATCAAAGTGATCAGTCTCTGCGTGACGCCGGTATTCCCGGACGGAATAAATTGTCAGCCGGAGTCTTTGGAGAAAGCAAAAAAACTGCTTTGCGCTTGAAATCCCCGCTGATCGGAATACAATCGAATCACAGTTAATTATTCCTAACTGTCGTTGGCGGCAGTCTGGAAATCAGCGGCGGAAGGAGATTGTATGTTTATCAATGCGTACGGAAACAGGAATGATCCTCTTGTTGTGCTTTTAGCCCCTATGATGGTATCAGGTGAAGATCTGTATCAGTTAATGCGTCCGTATTTTAAAGACAGTTACCATTTCATTGCGCCGGATCAGGGAGGTCACGGGAAAGCCGGAGCCTATATCAGTGCTGATGAAGAATATAAAACGCTGAAAAGCTTTCTGCTTGAAGCGGGGTATACGGAGCTTGTAATCCGGCCGTCTTTTCAGCACTGCGGCTATATGGCAGCGCATATGAAGGAGTATACAGAAGAAATGGAATCTTTTATCAGGAGGAAGCGGGATGTTCTGGGACAGAGCTGCAGCAGTATATGACCTTTTTGTCAATGTCATCAACCGGAAGACGCATCAGAATCTGAAGAAAATCGTTGCGGATCAGATTGACGGGGAAGATAACGTATTGGAATGTGCCTGCGGGACAGGAATGCTGAGCGCGGTTATGGCCGCCAAATGCAGGAAGCTTACAGCGACTGATTTCTCTGCAAAGATGCTGGAAAAGGCGGAGAAGAACTGTTCTTCTTTTTCCAATATCACCTTTGAGAAGGCAGATATCACAGCACTGGACTATCCCGACAATACGTTCGATAAGGTCGTGGCGGGAAATGTGATTCATCTGCTGGACAATCCGCTGAAGGCACTTTCTGAACTGAACCGGGTATGCAGAGAAGGCGGTACACTGATTATCCCGACTTACATGAACCGGGATCAGAAAGGGAAAGAAAGCGGATTTGCATCAGCTGTCGGCAAAGCCGGGGCAGATTTCAAGCGACAGTTTACCGTGGACAGCTACAGACAGTTTTTCCTGGACAACGGATACCCGGATGTCAGTATTACCATAGCTGAGGGACGTATTCCCTGTGCGGTCGCCATCATGAAGAAGGCAGTGTAATGAAAGTTTATGAGTTCAGAAAAGAACATGAAAAATCGTTTGTCATGTTTCAGTGTGCTGCCGAACCATGGTGGGTATTCAGGGCTTCTGCTGAGGAAATGGCAAAGGATTATCATGTGTATCTGATGATCGCGGACGGGCATGATGAGCTCGGCACGGAGTTTGTTTCGCTGGAAAAATATGCGGCGGATGCTGCAGAGTATCTGAAAACAAAGGGAATCGCCCGTGTGGACGCAATGTACGACGTTTCAATGGGCGGGGCGGCGGTGATCCGGTTTCTGGCGGCGGAAGACATTAAGGTGGATAAAGCGGTTATCGATGCGGGGATCACACCGTATCCTTATCCCCGGCTGATCTGCAGGATGATATCGTTCAGAGACTGGATTATGGTTATGCTCGGCACAAGATCTGTCCGGCTGATGAAGCTCGCTTATCCGCCTGAGAAATGGACACCTGCAGGTGAAGATCCTGAGGAACACTACCGCGCACTGCATCAGTTTTATATGCGGCATTATTCAGCAGAAACCATATACAGAGTCTTCTGGTCCACAGATAATTATTCCATGCCTGATCCCGTTCCTTTGGTGGGTACGGAGATTGAGTATTGGTATGGTGAGAAGGAGAAGCGAGCAAGAGAAAAGGAACATGATATTGAATTTGTCCGCAGAGCCTATCCGCAGACAGTGTTCAGAGAGTTCAAAGGACTTGATCATGCGGAACTGGTGCTGATGCATCCTGAACGGTTTGCCCGGGAAGTAAAGCGGTTTCTGAAAGAGCAGGCGGACTGAAGAGTGGGGAGAATATGCATACTGAATTAATTTGGAGGCTAAAATGAATACAATCGGGATTGACCATAACCTCGAGAGGGCAAGAATCAGAAAACTGCTGTGTATCGGGCTTTTTGCCTCGATTGTTACGGGGATCGGTGATTTTTTGCTCGGTTACGCGGAGAACACGGCAGGAAACAGTTTTGCGGCTGGTGTGATGGCAGGTGCTGCAAATCTTTCGGACTGGCAGATGATTACCGGCAGTCTTCTCGGCTTCTTCGGCATTTCTCTGGAAGGTCTGGCATGTTTTGCGGTATATCGTCTCATGGCTGATGCGGCACCTGAATATGCCCATCTGTACCGGGCCGGGATCTTCGGTTATATCTGGCTGGCACCGGTCGGCTGTCATATGAATATGGGAATTCTGAATCTGGCGTATAAGTATCTTCTTCAGGCGGATGCGGGACTGGCCGCAAAGGCAGCGGATCTGCTGTTTTACGGCTTCAGTCTTCCTGTTTATCTGCTGCTCATCATCTTCTGGCTGCCGATGATGGTGATTCAGTTTAAAGCATTTTCCGGGGGACTTACTCCATATCCGGAAAAAGCAAAGTGGTTCTGTATACTGATCGGTGCAGTTCCCGCGCTGGTACTGTCGGCAGTTCTTGGTCCTGACACTGCCCTTGGGGCGGGGATCGGCACAATGTTTCTCAGTTTCGGAAATGCCTTCATGTTCGGCGGTCTGCTTTTCACCATACCGGATGAGGAACAATTTGAGACATTTGAGAAATCTTTGGATAATAAGATCAGATAAGAGACTGTCACGGCAGTCTCTTTATTCCGGATTTATTTGAGTCATCTGATACAGACAGATATACTGATGATATGTGTATTGATCTGCCGGATTATTTACGGCGCATGGAGATGAAGATGGACCGGTTGAAAGCTTTTGAAGCGATGCTTGCGGATATCAGAAAGCAGGAAGAATATGAAAAAGAACAGATTGACCGGCTGAAGGCTGAAGGAAGGGAGAAAACCGCGTCATACCGTCAGTATTTCGGCAACCGTCTGTTTTACAGGAAGATAATGGACAAATACAGAGAATACGGTCTTCTTGATTGAAAACCGGCCATTTTGTTTTCCCTGAATACAGCAGATGATGATCAGTCTGATATAATGGCAATGGTTTTTGACAGATAGTGCAGAAAGGTGAAATATATGAGAAAGTTTAATAATGTGATTGTCAGACGTCCGTGCCGGGCGATGACAGAGGGGATCACATCCGGACTGTATCCGGGGAAGCCGGATTATGATCTCGCTCTGATCCAGCATGATGCATATATTGAGGCATTAAAGAAATGCGGTGTCAAAGTGACATGTCTTCCGGCAGATGAAAACTATCCGGACTCCTGTTTCGTTGAGGATCCTGCAGTACTGACGGAAAAGTGCGCAGTGATCACAAATCCTGGAGCCGCTTCAAGAAACGGTGAGAAGATTTCAATTGAAGAAGCAGTGAGGCAGTTCTATCCCGAAGACAGGATTGAACATATTGAATACCCCGGTACACTTGAAGGCGGTGATGTCATGATGTGCGGCAGTCATTTCTTTGTCGGTAGGTCTGAAAGAACAAACGATGATGGAATCCGTCAGTTTAAGGCGATACTGGAAAAATACGGGTATACCTGTTCGGAAGTGAAGCTTGAAGAAGTACTTCATCTCAAGACAGGCGTTAACTATCTGGAAAACAATAACCTGCTGGTTTCCGGTGAGTTTACGGATAAAGCGGATTTCATTAACTACAATAAATATGTCATCCCGGAAGAAGAGGCGTATGCCGCCAACTGTATCTGGGTGAATGATACGGTGATCGTTCCCGAAGGATATCCGGCAGTACTTTCAGCAGTACAGTCCATGGGATATAAAACAATTACGGTTGATACATCGGAATTCCGGAAACTGGACGGCGGACTGAGCTGTCTTTCACTGAGGTTCTGAAACATAAGGAGGAGAATACATGATTAAGATCTACGGAATGCCTACATGTCCTTACTGCGATTACATTCACGAACAGATCAAGGGACGCGAAGATGAATTTGAGTACATCAATATCGGTGAGAATATCCGCAATATGAGCGCTTTTACAAGAATCCGTGACACAAGTCCGGTATTTGATCACTGTAAAGAGATCGGTGATGTCGGAGTTCCCGCTTTTGTATTTGAAGACGGAAGAATTTCCATTGATCCGGCTGATGCGGGACTGATCGAATACGGTACACCGAATGCCTGCTCGATTGAGGACCATAAGAGCGGAAGAAAAGGCTGCTGATCCTGAATGGGATACATAGTCAGCGGATTAAAACGGAAAGAGGCTTAATGTGAAAACAACAGGCAAATTAATATTTGCGCTATCAATGCTGGTGAGTGCGGCAGGCTGTTCTTCGCCTTCGGCAGCCGGAGAAACTCCTGTGGTTTCAGAAGATGCAGGGTGGCAGAGAGACTGGTCTCAGTATATGGAGCTTCCCTCAGAAGAACAGATCTCTCAGCCGGGAACGTTCCGGTCGCCTTATATCGTGATTAATCCTTCATTTTATCAGGAAGATTTCACGGCTTATTCGATGGATCTGCGGATTGATCATGATCCGAACGGCACCTATATATGTCCGGCATGCTGGGATCTGGATACAGGCAGCCTGGAGTCAGATTATCAGAGGATCTGGTCGGATTACGGTGATAAGATCAGCGGTTATTTCGGCTTTCAGGTGCTGGATGACGGCACAAAAGTCGTCATCATGTCACTTTGGGATGCGTTCTTTGAGGACCATGAGGGAAACATCAGTCAGGTTAAGGCAAAAGTACTGTTTCCGGAAAACATTGAAACCAAATTCGATAATGATGATGAAGGCAGTTTTACCCAGTGCATCTATGAATATGACTGGGAAACGGGCAAAGATTACCGTTTTGTACTCGAACAGACCACCGGTGAAAACGGCACGGAGCTTTTCACTTTATGGCTGATGGAACCGGAAGGGGAAACGCAGACTGAAATGTTCTGCTTTGACAGCGGTCTGAAGGATGTCCGGATCACGGGACCGTGCGGTTTCCTTGAAAACTTTGAACCGGAATTCGCTGCCGCACCGAGATCTGTTGAATTCTGGAATGTCCGCGGACGTGAGGCGGAAAGCGGTGAATGGATCAGCGCCCCTGAAGTCCGCTATACCGTAAACAACAGTATAGGAATTGAGGATTATGAAGGATGCTGGAATTTCGGCTCGGATGAAAATTCCTGCTGGATTATCACTTCCGGTATTCCCGGGCTTTGTCCGGTGCCGGACGCAGATGTTTCTTATCCGATTCCGTCAACCGAAAGCGGTGCCCCGAACTGAACCGTTCCGGGATATACGAGGGAGAAACGGAGATGAAAATCAGAGACAGGAGAATCGATTCCGGAAAGCCGTTTGACTGGGGCAGAACGTCAAAGGATTATGCAAAGTACAGAGATATCTATCCTGATGAGTTTTATCGGAGAATCATTGACAGAGGACTCTGCATAAAAGGACAGAAGGTTCTGGATCTCGCAACAGGCACAGGTGTGCTTCCGCGTAATCTGTACCGGTTCGGGGCAGAATGGACGGGAACGGATATCTCCCCGGAACAGATCGCTCAGGCAGAGATTCTGGCAGATGCCGGCGGGATGAAGATTCATTTTCAGACAGTTTCGGCAGAAGATCTTCAATTCCCTGATGAATCATTTGATGTTATTACCGCCTGTCAGTGCTTCTGGTATTTCGACTATGAAAAAGTGATTCCGAAACTTGCCCGGTTACTGAAACCGGACGGAAAACTGGTAATTCTGTTTATGTCATGGCTTCCTTTTGAAGATGAGACTGCAGCCGGGAGTGAGAGTCTTGTTCTCAAGTATAATCCGAAGTGGTCCGGTGCCGGAGAAACCAGACATCCCATAAATCTTCCGGATATTGCGTATGAGTATTTCACGCCGGAAGACAGTGAGGTTTATGATCTGAATGTCCCGTTCACCCGGGATTCCTGGCACGGAAGAATGAGGGCCTGCCGGGGTGTCGGCGCATCACTGAATGATGAAGAGCTGAAAAAGTGGGAAAAGGAACACAAAGAACTGCTGGAACAGACCGTGCCGGAACAGTTTGACGTATTGCATTATGCGGCACTGGCTGTTTTGAAAAAGAAATGAATCATTGACATGAATGACTGCATCATTGCCGGTGCAGTCTCTTTTTTTCCTGTAATCAAAGCGGAATTGACGGATGCGTCATATGAAATTGCACTTATAATTGTAGTCGGTGATAGTTGGGAGGTTATACATGATTTCATTATTGATTTCTTTGATTGTATTAATCGCCGGTTATAATGTCTATGGCAGGTTTACGGAGAAGATTTTTTCACCGGATGACAGAACAACGCCTGCCATCGCAAAGAATGACGGTGTTGATTTTGTTCCGATGAAAACATGGAAGTCCTTTCTTGTTCAGCTTCTGAATATTGCCGGTACAGGTCCGATCTTCGGCGCTCTGATGGGAGCGGTATTCGGTCCGGTTGTGTTTCTCTGGATTGTTTTCGGTTCGATTTTAGGAGGAGCGGTTCATGACTATATGAGCGGTATGATCAGCGCCAGACATGATGGCGCTTCGATAGCCGAGCTGTCCGGAACGTATCTCGGGAAAACGGCAAAAACAGTCATGCGTATTTTTTCGGTTGTTCTGCTTGTTCTCTGCGGAACTGTATTTGTGACAAGCCCGGCAGCGCTGCTGGACAAACTGACACCCGCATGGATGAACGGTACTTTCTGGGCTGTTGTCATCCTGATCTATTACCTGACAGCGACACTTCTGCCGATTGATAAGCTGATCGGAAAACTGTATCCGGTTTTCGGCGTGCTGCTGATTATCATGGCTCTTGCAGTGATCGGGGGTATTCTGTTCTCCGGCGGAAGATATATCATTCCGGAAATATCGCTGGCAAATCTTCATCCTGAGGGAACACCGGTATGGCCGTATATGTTTATTACGGTTGCCTGCGGAGCGATCTCCGGATTCCATGCGACACAGTCACCGATGATTGCCAAGTGTATTACTTCCGAAAGAGAAGGAAGAAGCATTTTCTACGGCGCCATGATCAGTGAAGCGGTGATTGCTCTGGTATGGGCTGCTGCAGGCGTATCTTTCTATGGTTCCACACAGCTGCTGAATCAGGCACTTGCCGGCGGTGCTTCGAATGTTGTCTATGAAATATCCACAGGTGTTCTCGGGATGTTCGGCGGTTTTCTTGCCGTTGCGGGTGTTGTTATCTGTCCGATTACATCCGGTGATACTGCTTTCAGAAGCGCAAGACTGATACTTGCCGAGACACTTCATCTTGATCAGAAGCTGATCAGGAACCGTCTGATTATTACGATTCCTCTGCTTGTGGCAGGCGGTTTTCTGACATGGTTTGCGATTGTGAACCAGAATGGTTTCCAGGTTGTATGGCGGTATTTCTCCTGGAGTAACCAGACACTGGCAATGATTTCTCTCTGGGTGGCTACTTCATATCTTCTGAAGGAATGCAGTTACCGTTACGGTTCACTGATCACGGCTTTGCCGGCGGCGTTTATGACCGCAGTCAGTATCACGTACATCATGATGGCGGAAGAAGGCTTCCGCCTCGGACAGACCATATCCTATACTGCCGGGGCTGCGGCGGCGCTCATTCTGTTCTGTGTCTATCTCAGAAAACTGTTTCAGAAGAGCGGAAACACGGTCAGTGCCGGTGATTAAGAAAGAGGAAAAACGACAATGATCGGATTATTACTGAAGACATGCAGTATCTTTTATGCGGTTTTATGTGTTTTCAGCATCGTGACGGGACTGATGTATGCATCAGGCAGAAGGGATCTGAATCCATTGGAACTGTCTGACCGGTTCATGAGC
>CACXDM010000136.1 GCA_902766435.1 uncultured Erysipelotrichaceae bacterium
AGCGAAGCATACGTCTTCACCAGGCTTGTATCCTGCTTTTTCAACTGCTTCGAGCATGAGAGCCAGAGGGCCTTCATTACCGAGAGTTTCCAGAGGTCCTGTTCCGCCAGGGAGTGAGGACGGTGCATATCCGCCTTCATCGCCTACAGCTGTGTTGTAGCCATAGCCCTTGAGAACTTTCTTCAGTGCGTGGAAGATTTCAGCGCCCATGCGGATAGCTGCGTGGAAGTCTTTAGCGCCTACAGGCATGATCATGTATTCCTGAACGTCGGAAGCGGAGTCAGCGTGCTTGCCGCCGTTGAGAACGTTCATCATCGGAACAGGGAGAACCTTTCCGTTTGCGCCGCCGATGTACTTGTACAGAGGCAGACCGCAGGAATCAGCAGCTGCACGTGCAGCAGCCAGTGAAACAGCCAGTGTAGCGTTAGCGCCGAGGTTGCTCTTGAACGGTGTTCCGTCGAGGTCGAGCATTGTCTTATCGATTAACGGCTGATCGAAAACGTTCAGGCCGATAACTTTCGGAGCGATCTTCTCGTTGACATTGGCAACAGCCTTGAGAGTACCCTGACCATTGAAACGGTTCGGATCCTTGTCACGGAGTTCGAGAGCTTCTCTTTCACCTGTGGAAGCGCCTGACGGAACGATTGCACGTCCCCAAGCACCGGACTCAGTTGTAACTTCTGCTTCAACAGTAGGATTGCCGCGTGAATCGATAACTTCGCGTGCGCATACTAATGCAATGGGATCAACAAAATTAGGCATCTTGATTATATCCTCCTATGATTACCTATATTCCTCAGTTTTACTGATTGGAACCTTATTTGGTTGCGTCGATGATTTCCTTGAAGGAATCAACTTTGAGTGATGCACCGCCGATGAGGGCGCCGTCGATATCCGGGCAAGCCATGTATTCAGCGATGTTTGTCGGCTTAACGGATCCGCCGTACTGGATACGGACAGCTTCCGCTGTTGCTTCGTCATACAGAGCCTTGACGTTTTCTCTTACGCACTTGCAGCAGTCTTCAGCGATTTCCTTAGTTGCGCTCTTGCCTGTGCCGATCGCCCAGATCGGTTCATAAGCGATAACAATCTTGGAAACTTCTTCTGCTGTCAGACCTGCGAGAGATCCTGTCAGCTGGTTCTTGATGACATCAGCTGTTTCACCGGCGTCATACTGAGCTTCTGTCTCACCGATGCAGAGAATCGGGATGATGTTGTCAGCGAGCAGTCTCTTTGCCTTGGCAGCGCATGCAGCGTCTGTTTCAGCATAGTATGTACGTCTCTCGGAATGTCCGATGATGCAGTATGTAATACCGACTTCCTTCAGCATCGGAACGGAAACTTCTCCCGCGTATGCACCGGAATCCTATTCGTTGCAGTTTTCAGCAGCGATCAGGAGGTTCTTTGCATTCTTGACGCAGACATCGAGGTCTACATACGGAGCACCGATACCATAGTCAGCAGCTTCGTTTCCTGTGAGAACAGCTTCGATTCCCTTCATGAATTCTTCAGCTTCAGAAGGGGTTTTATTCATTTTCCAGTTACCGAAAATTACAGGTTTTCTTGCCATAGTTCCTTATTCCTTATCCGGGATGATTGAAATGCCCGGCAGATCCTTTCCTTCCATGTATTCGAGAGATGCGCCGCCGCCTGTGGAGATGTGGCTGAACTTCTCGGCAAATCCCAGGTTCTTCGCTGCGGAAGCGGAGTCGCCGCCGCCGATGATTGTTGTTGCGCCTTCGAGGCCTGCCAGTGTTTCGCAGATTTCGATTGTGCCCTTGGCAAATCTTTCGTCCTCAAATACACCCATCGGTCCGTTCCAGAAGACTGTCTTTGCGCCCTTGAGAGCATCCTTGAACAGTTCGACTGTCTTAGGTCCGATATCGAGTCCCATGAATCCATCCGGAATTTCGCCTGCATCGGCAGTCTTGATTTCCGTCGGGTTCGAGAAATCGTTGGCAATCACGGAGTCTACCGGAAGCAGAAGCTTTTCGCCGCCTTCTTCCATGAACTTCTTGGCGAGATCGATCTTATCAGCTTCAAGCAGGGATGTACCGATATTTCCGCCCTTTGCCTTTGCAAATGTATAGGACATGCCGCCGCCGATCATGACTTTGTCAGCGATCTTCAGCAGGTTCTCGATGACAGCGATCTTGTCGGAAACCTTCGCACCGCCCAGGATGGCAACGAGCGGACGCTCCGGATCATTCAGTGCTTTTCCGAGAACGTTGACTTCCTTTTCAACCAGGAAACCGAGAGCGCTCGGCAGATGGGAAGCGATACCTACTGTTGAAGCATGTGCTCTGTGAACAGAACCGAATGCATCTTCAACAAACAGGTCACCCAGAGATGCCCAGTAAGCACCGAGTTCGGGATCGTTCTTGGATTCGCCCTTCTCATAACGTGTGTTCTGCATCAGAACGATGGAACCGTTTTCCTGATTCTTGACTGCTTCTTCGAGTTCAGGACCACGTGTTGCGTTTACAAATTTTACAGGTGCATCCTGCAGTTTTGCCAGGCAGTCGGCGACGATGCTCATGTCGTTCTTTGCCTTGTCTTCTTCTGTCTTAACCTTTCCGAGATGGCTGAGCAGAAGAACCTTAGCTCCGTGCTGTGTCAGATAGTTAATTGTCGGAAGTGCTGCTCTTACACGATTATCATCAGTAATAACACTGCCTTTGTGAGGTACGTTAAAATCAACACGAACAATTACGTGCTTGCCATTAACGTCCAGGTCTTTAACCGTAACTTTAGACATTTTAAAAATTATCCTCCTTCTTTATGGCTGTTCTCATTATATCACTCGCAAACAATGAATGTGAACGAGGAAGAACCAACTTTTATGTAATTTTTCAGCTTTTCGGAACGTCTCCATCATTTTGTGTGAGTCATCTCAATACACTCGCACGCAAATTCGATTTCATGCGTCAGAAGACCTCTGTCTCCGTATTCGATTTCCCCTTTCTGATTGTCATAAGGATCAATCCGCCAGTGTTTTTTCGCCGGCACAAACTCCTGCTGGAACGCATTGGCAGCAGCCATCCGGAACGGATCCAGATTTCCGAAATAGAAGTCATGGCGCTCTTTACAGCCTGCCCGGTATGCGCTGCCGCCGAACGAACAGTCCGCAAACAGCCAGCCGTACGGCTCAATTCTGAACATCGCCCAGTCATGATTGCCGAGTGTATCGGGTGTAACGTATTTCCCGCTCTGCCACTTTGCTTCAATACCGGCGCATCTGCACAGTGTGATAAACGTCAGTGCCTGAACACCGCAGTCGCCTTTCAGACGGCTGATGCAGTATTCCGGAATCAGTCCGAGTGTGATGTATTCCCGCATAAACGAATAGACGACATTCTCCGTCACGAAATCATAGAAACGGCGGGCAATGATCAGCGGATTTGTCTCATCCCCTTTAAGCTCCTCCGCCAGCTTTTTAATCATTGGTGTAAACGCAATATGCGGCTGCTCTTCAGGCTGCAGGGAAAGAACGGAAGTGACTTCCTCTGCCTTCAGCTCATTGTATTTAACATATGAGTCATATTCATACTCAACACTGAATGTCCGGTTTTCCTTCAGATCTGCCGTAAATGCGGCAGTGCGGACAGGATCATCCGCTTCACTGAGGATACATTCCTCCGGTTCTGTCTTCAGGATCCGGATATTCTTCATGTTTACGGCAGAAGCCGGGATGGGAAGATGCACCAACACTTTTCCCGGACGGAATACTTCATCTTTAATTCGGATGGAAGCCTTCATGCGTACATGCCATTCCGTACTTCCGTGTTCCTTCATATACCGGATATTCTCATCAAGCAGTGACTTATCTTCCTGCTCTTCTCCGGCTCTTTCAGCGATTTCGGGATAAACCTTCTTCATTGACGCAAAGAATCTGTTCTGCAGATGCTTTCTGCCGTTAACCATGATCCAGTCGGCAGCGCCTCCGGCTTCCCATTCCCGCAGTTCATCCATTGTGAAATCCGGTATCTCCTTCTGTATCAGCGCAAGCGCTTCTTCTTCCGTATACGGATAATTTGCCGGCAGTCGATTCAGAATTTCTTTTTCCGTAATCAGCCTGTCCTTCATGAACGAGGGAACGGCAGGATCTTCGAGCTTCCTGTCAATCAGCTGATCTGCCTCATCAAAAAAGCCGCTTTTCACAAGCTTATCGATCTCCTCCGGCAGAGGAAAACGCAGTGATTTTATCTTTTCAAGCATAGACTGTTTCTCCGATTGTCATCATTATACATTGCATACGCACCAAAAAAGAAGATGACACAGGTCATCTTCACAGAACTTTCAGAACAGAATATCCTTCATGCATACCATGGGACGCATGTTGTCATAATCCCAGCTGTGCCTCGCATCGCCCCGGCAGAAGCCGGCATGACCGCACTCCCGGCACTTCTGGTTTTCCCGGGAAAAGTCACGGCGGAATATCTCAAAACGGTTATGCCAGACATCGGAGAAACGGTCTTTGTATATATTTCCCTGAATCGTCTCCGACCTGCGTTCAATATCCAGACATGCCCCGATATCCCCGTTTGCCATGATGGAAGCGGTATAGACACCGGCATTGCAGAGCCAGTACCATTCCCTGACCTCCGCTTCATATTCAGGTCCGAGATAATGACTGCATCCGAATTCAAGCGGATACCCCTGTCTTCTCTTTTCCTGGATGAAGTCAAAGAGACGGATATAGTCTTCCTTTGTCAGCATCATTTCCGGCCTCAGTAAAGCCCTTCCGATCGGTTCAAGATGAATGACGCGCCAGGAATCAATATCCAGACCGTCCATGATCTCAAACAGTTCATCCAGTTCACCGATATTGCCGTGGTTGACAACAGTGGTTACCTGAACGCTTTCAAACGCATCTTCATCGATCAGATTCCGGATACCTTCCATTGCCCGGCGGTAGCCGCCTTTCATGCCGCGCAGTCTGTCATGGGTCTCTTCCAGACCGTCAATCGAAACGGATATCGTACGCATACCGGTTAAGGCAAGCCGGTGCGCGGTATCCCGATCGATCAATGTCGCGTTGCTTGTCATGCCCCAGCGGTAACCGAGGGAATGTGCATATCCGAGAATCTCAAAGAAGTCTTTTCTTAACAGCGGCTCACCGCCTGTAATACACAGCTGTATCTTCCGGATATCAAAGTCTTCCTTCACTTCATCGAGAATTCTTCTGTAATCTTCAAAAGACATCTCATCCTGACGGATATCACCACAATAGCTGCCGCAGTGAAAACAATGCTCGTTGCAGCGCAGTGTCAGTTCAAGAAACAGATGACGCAGCTGCGGCTTCAGACACAGTTCCTTCTGATACTCTTTCAGCTGTGTCAGATGTTTCTTCTTCAGTTCATATTTGTCAATTGCCATCCGGTTCGGCCTCCGCGCTGTCTTCTGCGGGCGGCGGTCCGTAAACTGCCGGATTCTCATTGACTTCCACGTCAAAGTCTTCTTCCGAAACCTCCTCTTCACTTACCGGCGGTCCGTAGACATCTTCCGGTTCATTCTCAGAAGGGTCATATTCCATGCTTGAAGGAGGCCCGTATACTGCCTCCGGTCTGTTTGATTCGGGATTAAACACACATCCCGCCATCACGCCCGCAATAATACCGGCAGCCGTGACTTTCAGTCTCTTTTTCCGTTTCATAGCATTAATCGTAATGGAACTGCGCCGTAATAAACGGATACAGTGCCCTTAACAGTTCCTCTCCGCCGTTCTTCAGAACATATCTGGCAAAGATCTGATCCAGATACATATACTCATCTCCGGCCTCATACAGTTTTTTACGGATTCCCGCTTCATCCGTGAATTCATAGTGGGCATCAGACGCGCCTTCATAGTCAAGCGAATACTTCTCAAGCTTTCCGTCATCTTTGATAAATACCGACAGGAACCAGAACCGCTTCTCATCCAGCTGTGTAATCAAACGCCATTTACCGAGTATTTCATCATGCTTTGCCGTACGGCATCCGACTCTTTGGGTCTGGGTTTCCCCGGCGATCTTCTGCAGATCCTCGATGGTGAATACCGGTTCCTTCTTTTTCGGAGGATTGCCGCTGTTGCGGAAACGCAGGGCAATCGGCAGAGGAAGAACATTCTTCCGCATGCTTTCAACATTCTCAAAGTCTTCTTTAGGAATAATATATCCGGCAGTATGAAGATCAATGACGAGACCGTCAATTGACGCTGCCGCCGCCTTTACATCATCAAACGTCACGACAACGACATTTGCCCGGGGATCTTCGCTGAAAACCCTGTTCTTCGCTTCCAGAGCTCCTTTATGTTCGGTAAAGAGCGGAATGAAGGACTTTCCGTTTTTATAAACCATGTTGTAATAGCTCGTCAGCGCGGGAATCACAGCCGTATCATACTCATCCGGCGCACAGAAAGACCTGACTTCAGCATCTCTTTCCGTCTGTTTCTGTATGAGATTCCACGCATTCTGCGTATACAGGGTAATCTTGTCCTTTTTCTGTGTCGTATCACCGATCGTATAGAATACGCTCAGTCCGACCTCACGCATCAGATTCATTTTGGTATTCACCGCCATGCAGAACAGCATGTCTCCCCTGTCTGTTTTTCTGTCCCGCTTCGGCAGCATCAGATCATATCTTCTGAAACAGGAACCGAATTCTGTTATGCAGCGGCGTATCTTTCTTCCATTGTATTCAATCTGGGATGCGGGTGACTTCAGATAATGATCCAGATTCAGATAAACGCTCTGCTTTTCATGAACCACCTGAATCAATGCCTGTCCTCTGTCCGCAAGTTCCTGAAGCAGACCCTTCAGATTCTCTTTTTCGACTTTCTTCAGCGAAATCTCGCCCGCAGCGGAAAAAGGATCCATAACGCTGAGGAATTCCTCATCAGTCTCTTCGAGCAGAATGGCAGGCACCTCATTGGGAAACAGCCAGGGCTGCGGTGTACTGTGTGTGCCGCTTTCAACCGGAATATAAACCTCATCGCGGTTTGTCATCATCTTCCAGATCCGCATCTCCGTCTTAGGAAGAACACGGGCAGCCGCAAATTCCTTCTTCCCCGCTTCAACGGCAAGCGGAAGAATGCTTCTCAGATATTCGGCAGTATCATGATCAAGGCCTCTCAGAACACCGTCATCCGATTCCTGAAGCTGATCATATTCTTCCTTTGTCATACCGATGGTATCCTTTAACATCGCACCGATCAGTCCGAAATCAGCGCTGCTGAACAGATTCGGCAGAACAACCGGAATCTCTTCTTCACCCGATACTTCGTTCTTTACGATACGTACGGCATATCCCCTGTCCCGCAGAAGATCACTGACCGTTTCGGCATACATGCGGCCGACGTTGTCCTCATAGTTCTTGAATTTTCTCTTGCCGAGGTTCAGATCCTTGACTTCAATACGGAAATTCCCGTACGGCTTCATCAGATGAAAGTTTCGTCTGAATTCAACGGATGAATCACCCTGTGCAAAACGGTAATACCAGCGCAGAGCATCTCTGCTGCCTTTGACAAAACCGAGCATTCCGCCTTTTTCGGCAGTATCCTTTGCCTCCTGAAGCGAGCATCCCGTCAGGAAACGGATCCATTTGATCAGATTCACCTTTTCACTTCCGCAGCGGATAATATTTACGGCATATTCCCCGTCATCGGAAGAAACACTGACAACCGCTTCACCTTCACCATGAAGTTCTTCCGCATCCTCTTCCACGGCAGGAACTTCCTCCGTTACGGTTTCCGCGGGTGCTGTCTCAGCTTCCTCAGCAGCTTTCTCCGGTACTGATTCTTCCGGCAGTTCTGTTTTCTCCGTTTTCTTTCCGAATATGTTTTTTAAAAAGCCCATCTGGATCACCTCCCGGCATCACAAATTCCATCATTATTATACACAAAAGAAAAAACTCCCCGAAAGGAGTTATTCCGCTTCTTCAGGCATATCCTGAATATCCGCTTCAGTTGTATTTTCCGGACCGTAAACGATTTCCCTGATCTCTTCTGCCGTCAGTGTTTCGTTCTCAATCAGCGCAGCCGCAATCTTTTCCAGCTGACCACTGTGTTCGGAAATGATCTGACGCGCTTTTTCCTTACAGCCGTTTACGATCTTTCTGACTTCCTGGTCGATCTCATACGCCACTTCGCCGGAAACGTTGTTCGGAGAGTTATAGTCTCTGCCGAGGAATACGTTTTCCGAACCGGCATTGTATTTGATCGGTCCGAGGTCACTCATACCGTAGAGCGTAACCATATCCTTGGCGATATTCGTTGCTCTTTCGATATCGTTGGAAGCGCCTGTCGTGATGTCGTCAAAGAACATTTCCTCGGCAACTCTGCCTCCCATGTAGGAAGTGATTGTCGCAAGAAGATCGTTCTTCGTATTCATCATCTTCTCTTCCTTAGGGGTCATCAGGTTATAGCCGCCTGCCTGACCGCGGGGAATGATCGTCACTTTCTGAACAATCTGCGCGTTGTCCAGGAACAGACCGACAATCGCGTGACCGCTCTCGTGGTAAGCCACAAGCTTCTTCGTCTTTTCATCATATGTCCGGGATACCTTAGCCGGTCCCATCATGACACGGTCAATCGCTTCATCAATCTGCTGCATATGCACTTCGGTCTGATTCTCTCTTACCGCAAGAATCGCCGCTTCATTCAACACGTTTTCAAGATCCGCGCCGGAGAAGCCAGGTGTTCTCTTAGCCAGTGCGCCGAGATCGATATCATCCGCAAAATGCTTGTTTCTCGCATGAACCTTGAGGATTGCTTCTCTTCCCTTTCTGTCGGGAAGTGAAACAGTAATCTGACGGTCAAATCTGCCTGCTCTGAGCAGAGCCGGGTCAAGAACATCCGGTCTGTTGGTCGCCGCAATGACAACTACACCGGTATTGTCTTCCATACCGTCCATCTCAACAAGCAGCTGGTTCAGCGTCTGTTCACGTTCATCGTGACCGCCGCCGAAACCGGCGCCTCTCTGTCTGCCTACGGCATCAATTTCATCGATGAATATGATACACGGAGCAGTCTGCTGAGCTTTCTTGAACATATCACGCACACGGCTCGCGCCCACACCGACAAACATCTCGACGAAATCCGAACCGGAAATCGAATAGAACGGAACGTTTGCCTCACCGGCAACCGCCTTGGCAAGCAGTGTCTTACCTGTACCGGGATGACCGGCAAGCAGGATGCCTTTCGGAATACGCGCGCCCATCGCTTCAAATTTCTTCGGATACTTCAGGTACTCGATGATTTCCGCCATTTCCTGCTTCTCTTCATCACAGCCTGCAACATCCGTGAATCTGACTCTGATCTTCCCTTCCAGTCTCGCCCTGGATTTAGAGAACTCAAATGCCCGTGAATTCGCGCCGCCGCCGTTCATCTTGTTGATCATCCAGATTGCGAGCATGCCCATCAGCACGAATGGGATCAGAGACAGCAGCGTATCCAGGAACAGATTCGAGGCATCAGAGTCGATAATCGACATCTTGGAAGCTTCCAGTTCATCCATCACTTCCGCGATCTCATCCGGAGTGGACGGAATCGTGGATGTAAATGTCACATTCCGGTCATTCTCGTCTTTGTATACGCCCTTGACCGTAGTGACATTATTGCCGATGGATACGGCGCTTTCCGTGATTGTTTCTTCCTTCAGAACCGTTTTCAGCTCCTGATATGTCAAGGTCTTCGTCGAACTGCCGTTGTTCATCGTGAACAGAGACAGAATCGCAACAATGACGATAATATACGGAAGAATATTAACCATTCTGTTTTTCTGCATTTAATAACTCCTTATTAAACTAACGGTAGCATTCATCCTTCAGCACACCGATATACGGCAGACAGCGGTAGCGCTGATTATAGTCCAGACCGAAACCGACAACGAATTCATTGCCCACCGTAAAACCTACATAGTCGGGAACGACATCAGATACTCTTCTTTCCGGCTTATCCAGCAGAGTGACAATCTTCACACTGGAAGCACCGTTATGCAGAAACATACCGCATACCGTCTTCAGTGTTCTGCCCGTATCAACAATATCCTCAACAACAAGAACATCCTTGCCTTTGACAGGCGTATCAAGGTCCTTGATGATCTTGATTTCTCCGGTTGATTCAGTGCCGGCATAACTTGTAACATCCATGAAATCATACTGAATATCCAGATCAATATGCTTGATCAGTTCAGCCAAAAACGGAACAGATCCTCTCAGCAAAGCCACGATCAGAGGCGGATTATTCCTGTAGTCCTCTGTAATCTTATTACCGAGTTCCTTTGTCTTTTCACGGATCTCATCTTCACTGACCAGAATCTTCTTTATGTCCTTTTCTTCCCACATAATCTTCGTTTTCTCCTTCATCGGATAGAGAACATTGTATCACATTAAAATCAGGCTTTATAGAAAAATGAGCCACATCACAGCCCAGTCCCGGCACCAGGATAATATTTCCCTGAGCGTTTTCCACAACAGGCCAGGTCTCACGCAGATACAGCGGAATATGTCTGTCCACAAAGAAGCGCGCAACCTGTTTGCGTCCATACCGCATCCGGATCACATCCCCCGGCCGGAATGAACGTATCTTCAGCGGATAGTCTGAAGCTTCCGTTGTAACGGCATTTACACCGGGTTCCCCTGCTTCGATTCTGTAATATCGTCTCTTCTGCCTTGTAAGCTCCGATACGGATTCATAGACATCACAATATTCCTTTGGCAGATCAGCCATGAAGAAATACCCCTTGTCCTGAACGATGTTCCTGTTCTTCACCCTGATGACAAAATCATCCTTCTTACAGATAATGTCATCGATCTCCCGGATGAATGACAGTGAGATTCTGTTTCCGGGATCATCCGCCGTCATCCGCAGAAGAGCAAATCTGTCTTCTTCGGAAAGCATCCGGTATTGTTTCAGACTGACCTTATCGCCACGGATCATTGTCCCTACACGGCATCTTCTCTCCTGCATCACCGCATTCTTCTGACGGATTTCCCGCAGAATCATATCCCTTTCGAACCGGTTCAGCTTCTCCACCGTCTCATGACGGATCCTGTTTCTTGTATATTCATCGGAAAAGTTCGTCTGATCAACAAAGTACCGGATCCCGTTCCTTTCACAGTATTCCTCAAGTTCCTTCTTTGTATGGGAAAGAAGAGGACGCTTCACAAGCAGACTGCCGTACATGACGCTTTCCTTCAGACCGTAGTATTCGGGAACCAGGTTCTTTTCCTCCTGCATGAGATATGTCTCAATCAGATCATCCTCCTGATGGGCCACCAGTACTCCCCGGCAGTTTCTCTTCCGCACTGTTTCCGCAAAGAAGTCATACCGAATCTTTCTCGCTGCCGCTTCAAAGTTTCCCTTCTCCGGTTCTTTAACGGATAGAACATGACATTCAATGCCGTGCAGCATACAGAAAGAACGGACATAGGCTTCTTCTTCATCTGCCTCTTTCCGGTGATGATAATTCACATGTGCCGCTTCAATATCGATGCCTTCCTGCAGACACATGGCAGTAAGAGCCATGGAATCCGGACCGCCCGATACTGCCGCAAGCCACTTTCCCGTCAGTTTTTCCATAGTCTGTATTATATACACAACCGCCGGAAAATGAAGAATTTCACTGTTTCCGTCACTTTTTTCGGGAATCCGGATTTTTTACGCAATATATCTTATGGAGGAGAAAAGCAATGAAGGAAAGTGAAGAAAACAGGATATGGAACAACTATATCCGCTCAAGAACAGAACTATATAAGAAACTGATGCCTTCCAACGTCAGCGGAAGCATGATCTCAGAGGCAAACTGGGTGATCCGGAGCAGATATTCATCCGGTGATCAGATCGGCATCAATGTCACCAAAGGAGACATCTGTTATCTGGATTACGGACAGACGTATCTGAATGAGGCGGGATTTCAGCACTTCGGACTCGTAGTAACTGTATTTGAGAAGAAGGCTCTGATCATCCCGATGACCAGCAACAGAATCACCTATGAAAAGGCATATGATCCGGTGGAAAGACCGGACGGCAGAAAACATCTGATGCGGCTCGGTCAGATCCGCGGCATGAACAAACCCTCGGTCTTGTTTCTCAATGACGCAAGATTCATCAATACGGCAAGAATCATCGATGTCAAATCACATATCAGTCCCCGTTCCAAAACATTCCATGATGTCCAGGAAAGACTGAAGGAAATCATGTTCTGAAAAAAAGAAATCCGGGCCGAGAGGTCCGGATATTCATGTTAATGATATACGATTTCGAGAATGAACGATCCGCAGAGATATGCCAGTGAGACAACAAGCATGAAATACAGCACCTGTGCCTGCACGACATGATCTTTCTTCAGTATCTTTTCATAATTGACAGCTGACATGGCATACCATGCCACGACGAGACAAGTCAGATAGACACCGGCACGGATCAGGAAATACAAACGGTCCATTACTTCGTTCCGAAGATTCTGTCTCCGGCATCTCCGAGTCCGGGTACGATGTATCCGGTCTCATTGAGATGATCATCCAGCGCTGCCAGATAGACATCCACATCGGGATGATTCTTCTGGATTGCCTTGACACCTTCCGGT
This sequence comes from uncultured Erysipelotrichaceae bacterium, assembly GCA_902766435.1. Lineage (GTDB taxonomy): Bacteria > Bacillota_I > Bacilli_A > Erysipelotrichales > Erysipelotrichaceae > Bulleidia. Next base: position 12,567 of record CACXDM010000136.1, read on the forward strand.
GCACCGACCAGGCAGACCAGCTTGATATTCTTTGCGCCGCGCTTCTTTACCATGGAGATTGCGTCAACAGCACTTCCGCCTGTTGCGAGCATCGGGTCAACAACCATAACGATTGCGTCTTCCAGGTTCTTCGGGAACTTGGCAAAATATTCAACCGGCTGCAGAGATTCCTCATCACGGTAAAGTCCGATAAAACCTACTTTAGCGGTGGGAACCAGACGGCGGATACCGTCAAGCAGACCGATTCCCGCTCTCAGAATCGGAACGATGACAACTTCCTTGGAAATCTCATAACCTGTTGTCTTGCCCATCGGTGTTTCAATATCAACCGGACGTGTCGGCAGATCCCGGCATACCTCATACGCCATCAATTCGGCGATTTCATCCAGGTTTTCCCGGAAATCCTTTGTGCCGGTGTCTTTGTTTCTCATGATTGTTAATTTATGTGTAATTAACGGATGACTTAATACTTCAAGCATTGTCCTTCCCTCAACTTTCTTCCTGTTAATGATATCATTGCCTGTCTTAAAAGCAAGGAAGACGGCGTTTTCTTTTTTTCGATTTCCTTTATGTTAGAATGTAACTGGAGTTTGACATGAAGATACTGATCGCACCCGTCATCGACGACCCGAAAACCGACAGCAGACGATTTCTCACCGAGAATCTCGTGCGTCTTTTTTCATCTGCCGGCCATCAGACAGCAGTCAGCTGTCCGCAGGAATGCGGAATCAAGAACATCTTCCTGTGTGAATATACGCCGCCCCAGAAGCCGTTTATATTCTTCACCCCGGTAACGGACAGAACATACGAAGAATATATGTATTTCCGCGGATACCTGACAGAAGGATATCTGAGTGAGGATACGGAGATGCTGATGGCGGTCATCGATGAATTCAAACCCGATCTTGTCATTGAGATCGAACGTCCATCGGCTGTCATTGCCGCAAGGCTCTGCGGTGTCCGCTGCTGGGCATTCGTCAATTCCGCGATGTATATCGGACCGGCTGCTGCTTCGGACATCACCAAGGGACTGAACACCGTTCTTTCCGACTATAAGCTTGAACAGGAATTCTCCCTGCGGAATCTCTACGCAAGATGCGAGAGAAGATTCGCCTTCGGCCATCCGCTGACGGAATCCTTTCCCGCAAGCGCAAATGTGACAAGAGTATCCGCAGCCGCGCCTCTTTTTCCGATCACCGGCAGAACAAACAGGGTCTGCATTTTCCTGCAGGATCTCTCCCTTTCCAACAGGAAGCTGAAGAAAATGATCAATGACGCCTTTCTCGGCGCTCCGTATGCGGTGAATATCTGGCATCCTGAAAGCAAGGCATTCTATGACCGGAATCTCCATTATCTCTCCCTGCCCAAGGAAGAGCTGATTCCGGGTGCTTCCGCTTTGATACATGACGGAAATCCGTACTATTACAGCATCGCATCAGCTGCCGGTGTTCCGCAGATGATCATCTCCAGTCACGGCTATCCCCGTAATTATCACGCAATGTCTCTTCAGAGAAACCGCTCCGGTGTCTTCCTCTACGAAGAGGAGCTGAATATGCGGTCTCTCTATGAAACATACAGACGTCTGCTTTCCGATGACAGCTTCTATGAGAACACAGCCCGCTGCCGTGATCTGATCAGAGAGCTTCCCTCTTTTGAAACGATACTCGACTATCTGCAGGTGGTCATATGATACTGCCGGAAAAATATACGGAAGAGATGAAGTCTCTTCTCAAAAATGAATATGATGATTATCTTGCGGCAATGGATCAGCCTTACGTCCGCAGCATTCGCATCAATACACTGAAGATCTCACCTGAAGAATTCATGAAAATCTCTCCCTTTGATCTGACACCGGTTCCCTGGTGCAGGGAAGGATTCTATGTCAACGAAGACGAAAGACCCGGCACACATCCGTATTATTATGCTGGTCTGTATTATATTCAGGAAGCCAGCGCCATGATTCCCGCTGCTGTTCTTCCCGTCAGAGAACATGACGCTGTTCTTGATCTCTGCGCCGCTCCCGGCGGAAAGAGCACATATTTTGCGTCCAGACTGAACGGAACGGGAGTTCTTGCGGCCAACGACATCAGCGCTTCCCGCCAAAATGCCACACTGAAGAATCTCGAACGCTTCGGGGCAGGAAATATCTATGTCCTCAGTGAAGATCCGGAAAAACTTGCCGGTGTATGGCCTGAGAAGTTTGACTGCATTCTTCTTGATGCCCCGTGTTCCGGTGAAGGGATGTTCCGGAAAGATCCCTCTTTGATCAAAGCGTGGGAAAAGCGCGGCAGTGAAGAATACGTTCCGGTTCAGAAGAAACTGGCGGAACAGGCAGTGAAAATGCTGAAACCGGGCGGATATCTTGTATATTCCACATGTACTTTCTCCATCTGTGAGGACGAGGAAATCATCCGGTTTATTACCGGAACTTTCCCGGAAATGAAGCTGCAGAAAATACCGGACAGACATGAATCATTCATGCCCGGTGTTCTTCCCGGATTTGAGGACTGCATCCGTCTGTATCCCCACAAACTGAACGGTGAGGGACATTTCACTGCCCTGCTGAAAAAAGACGGCATATCCGCATCCTCAGAGAAATACCGGACAAAGATAAAGATACCGGCGGAAGCAGAGGAATTCATGCGTCTTCTGAAATACCCTCTTCCCGAACGGATCACCGTCAGAAAGGACAAGGTTCTTCTTCTGCCTGAGATCAGTCTGCCCTCTGACAGCCTGAGAGTCATCCGTTCCGGACTGCTTCTCGGTACACTTAAAAAAGGAAGGTTTGAACCTTCCCAGGCACTTTCCTTTGCCCTGTCGCCGGAAACCTTCGGAAACTGTATTTCCCTTGCGGCCGGTGATCCCAGGGTGATCCGCTGTCTGCGCGGGGAAACACTGCAGGATGATTCGGACACTGAGGGAAACGTACTGGTATGCATAGACAGATGGCCTCTGTGTTTCGGAAAGAAACAGAAGAACACAATTAAGAACAGGATTGAAAAAGGATACCGCATGCTTTAGCGGTATCCCGTTTTATTAAATGAGCTTCAGGTATTTGAATGCATTCCACAGACCGTCTTCATTGACATCTGTTGTGATATAGTCGGCTGCTTCCTTGATCTCCGGTCCGCCGTTGCCCATCGCAACGTTGAACGCGCAGAGTTCAAACATGGAAAGATCGATCTTCGCATCACCGAAGGAGATTGTATCCTTCTGATCCGCGCCGAGATAGTCAAGCAGTACTTCAATCGCATGTTTCTTTGTGATGCCTGCCGGACCGAGATCACCGAACAGCGCAAGTTCACCCTTGCCGCCCCATGTATTGGCAATCAGGTTGGGGAACTCTGTCTTGGAATCAAGATGGTCCTGATAGGAACTCAGAATAAAGCTGATCTTGTTTACATCATCACGGTAGAGATCTTCTCCCTGCAGATGGATAAAGCTGTTCACAAAACTGCTTGCGGAATTCTTTGCCTTTTCCATGTCAGCGCCTTTGCCGGTCGCATATTTGACCATGGTGGCAGGTCCCTGTTCGAGCATCCAGTCATTGCAGTACATACCGGAGTTTGCCTCAAGATAGAACCCGAGATGACGGTCATTGCACCAGTCGACGATATGCTTTACATCTTCCTTTGAAAGACCCTGATGCATGACAACCTTTCCGTTGTCTTCAACATAGGCGCCATTGCCGCCGATCATACCGTCGAGTTCCGGCAGATCTCTCTGTTCGATTTCCGCTTTGGAACATCCGGTGCAGATATATACCTTATGTCCGTTCTTTCTGGCAAGGTCCACTGCTTCAGCTGCGGAAGCGGGACATTTCGCATTATAGTCAATCAGTGTTCCGTCAACATCCAAAAATACAATCTTCCTCATATATTCTCCTTCGGGAATTATTCTAACGGAAACTTCCGTGTCAGGGCAATGACCTCATTCTTTACCCTTTCCTTCAGTTCTTCATTACTGCGGTCCTGCAGAACCTCTGTAATCCATTTTCCGACCTGACGGAATTCCTCTTCTTTGAATCCGCGGGAAGTCATGGCTGCCGTACCGAGACGGACACCGCTTGTCACATTGGGTTTCTGCTGATCAAACGGAATGGCGTTCTTATTGCATGTAATGTTTACGGCATCCAGTGCTTCTTCCGCTTCCTTGCCGGTGATGCCCATCGACATCGTATCAACGAGAATCAGATGGTTGTCCGTTCCGCCCGTTACCAGACGGAATCCTGCTTCTTCCAGTGTTTCTGCCAGTACTTTGCAGTTGGCAAGAAGCTGTCTGATATATTCCCTGTAGGAATCCTGCATTGCCTCATGGAAACATACTGCCTTGGCTGCCACGATATGACAGAGCGGACCGCCCTGGCTTCTCGGGAATACGGCAGAATCGACTTTCTTCGCATATTCCTTTTTACAGAGAATCATACCGCCGCGGGGACCTCTGAGTGTCTTATGCGTTGTCGTTGTGACAAAGTCCGCATAGGGAACAGGACTCATATGGTATCCTGCCGCCACAAGGCCGGCAATGTGAGCCATATCAACCATCAGATAAGCACCGCATTCATCGGCGATCTCACGGAATTTACGGAAATCGATTTCTCTTGCGTAGGCACTTGCCCCACAGACAATCATCTTCGGCTTGACTTCAAGAGCGAGTTCTCTGATCGCATCATAGTCAAGACATTCTGTATCCTTGTTTACTCCGTAACTGCAGAAGTTATACAGTTTGCCGGAGAAGGAAACCTTTGCGCCGTGCGTCAGATGTCCGCCGGCGGAAAGATCCATTCCCAGTACGGTATCACCGGGCTGCAGCACACTGAAGTATACTGCCATATTAGCCTGAGAACCGGAGTGCGGCTGAACATTCGCATGTTCTGCCCCGAACAGTGTGCATGCCCTTGTTCTGGCAAGCTCTTCAATCTCATCCACGTACTGGCATCCGCCGTAGTATCTCTTTCCGGGATAGCCTTCCGCGTATTTATTTGTCAGGATGGAACCGGCAGCTTCCCTGACTTCCTTTGAACAGAAGTTCTCCGAAGCGATCAGTTCGATATGATCATCCTGTCTTGCCCGTTCTTTTTCAATCAGCATTTCCAATACTTCGTCTCTCATTTCAATACCTCCGTGATTGTATCCATACTGACCGGTCCTTCTCTCAGAATCACCGGTTTTTCTTTCGTTAAGTCAAGGATCGTACTGGCCTTTCCGAAGGAAGGTTCCCCTTCCATCATTCCGTCCAGCAGAGGGCAGTTTTCTTCAATTTCTTCAAGTGTCCGGCATTCGGGCTGACCTGACTGATTCGCGCTGGTCAGAAAAATCGGACAGCCTGTCTTACGGATCAGATCCTTCAAAGCGGAAGATCCGGCAAGTCTTAAGGCAAGGGTATCCTTTCCGCCGCTGACATAGGAAGGAACTTCCTGACGTTTCTTCAGTATCACCGTAAGCGGTCCCGGCATTAATTCCCGTATCACCTTTTCGCTTCTTTCATCCGTCACGGCAACCGTCTTCAGCTGATCCAGATCAGCACACATCAGGGGAAAGGATTTTGCCTGCGGTCTGTTCTTGACTTCACGCAGCTTTTCCTCCGCTTCCCTGGAAGCCGTTCTCGCGCAGACTCCATATACCGTATCCGTCACGACACTGATTACCCCGTCATTGCGGAGTACTTCGGCCATAAGATCGGTTTCGTTCTGTTTCCAGCGTTTCATACCCTTCAATTGTACTGAAAAACAGGGATCAATCAACCGATTCCCGCCAAAAAAGCCGTGTTAGAGATGTCTTAATCCGCCGGGACAAACGAAAAGAAGAACCAGTTACCGGTTCTTCCTGAAAGACTGAATCATTACTTCGGCTTAAACAGCAGAAACAGAATCACTGCCAGAATCACTGCGACGATGATCAGATATACCGTTTTTGAAGAAGACTTCTTTTCCGGTTCAGGTTCTTCATCGTTGATCTTCAGCATCTGTGTTTCCTCAATCCTCAGCATTGTTGTTTCCTGAAACAACGGAGAATCGGGAATCTCATTACCGCATACCGGACAGATCTTTATTCCTTCCGCCGCTTCCGTACCGCAGTTGGGACAGATCATTTTGAAGTCTGCTTTCTGATCATACCCATGTTGGTATGAATGGCATTTTCGGGAATCTGACCTCTGACACAGGATGTGGGATAGATTCTCGTATGACGGCCGATGACTGTGCCCGGGTTGAGTACGGAGTTGCATCCGACTTCAACATAGTCACCCAGCATTCCGCCGACCTTCTTGAGTCCTGTTTCCATTTCTTCATCCTTGCTGTGAATGACAACGAGAGACTTGTCGCTCTTCACATTGGATGTGATGGAACCGGCGCCCATGTGGGAACAGTAACCGAGAATGGAATCACCGACATAGTTGTAATGCGGCACCTGAACATGGTCAAACAGAATGACATTCTTGAGTTCGACCGAATTGCCGACAACACAATCCGCTCCGACCAGAGCGCTGCCGCGGACAAAAGCACAGTGTCTGACTTCCGTATTGGGACCGATGATGCACGGTGCGCCGAGATACGCTGAAGGGAACACATTTGCCGTCTTATGAACCCATACATTCTCCGATACTTCGTCATATTCAGCGGGATCAAGCGCTTTTCCCTTTTCGATAATCATATTCTTGATTCCCTGCAGAGCTTCCCAGGGATAAGTAAACTGTTCAAGATAATCCTTCGCGATCGTATGATCCAGATCATATAAGTCTTTGATTGTATACATGTTAAACCTCCTGCCAATCATTTAAGCACTTTTCTCTCAAAACGTCACCACCCGAATTCCTGCTGTTCAATCTCTTCACCGGAGATGACCTTCAGGACTTCCTGGCGGATAAATGCCATCTGTTCCTCATCGGGATAGACGACAGACAGTGACTGTCCGGGAGCGGAGGCGCATTCCTCCATGCCGGTCAGACCTTTTACCTGATAGTTCACGATATTCCACTCGGCATTGTCTTCCAGCTGCATCTTGAAGAATGCATAGACGGAATCCCCTGAAATATTGGTCAGGAATGTGCCGTCCAGCGCCCCGAGAATATCATTGAAATGAACGATTACTTCCGGACTCATCAGTTTGGAAATCAAAGCCTTCATGACCAGCTGCTGATGCATGTTCCGCCCGAAGTCACCGTCGGGAAGGTTGTATCTTTCACGCACATAGTACAGTGCCGAATCACCGTCGAGATGAATCATGCCCTGATCATAGTGATAGTCCGTATCCCATGTATAGGTAAATGCATAGGGATTATCCACATCAACGCCGTCCACCGCGTCAATGATGTTGCGGAATGTCGTAAAGTTAACCAGAACATAGTTCTCGATATCAATGCCGATGCAGTTTCCGAAACCGTCCAGTGTGTTCTTGATATCCTGTACGCCGAGATGTGTCAGTTTATCCTTCATATCTCCGAGAGCCGGATTGGGAATATATGAGTCTCTCGGCATGGAGACAATCAAAATCTGATGACTGACCGGATTCACCGTCACCGACATATTCACATCCGTTCTGCCGACCAGAGAAAGCTCCCCTTCCTGATCGTTGCCCCCGAAGAATACGGTGAACGGTTCGCTGGTCATTTTGACTTTCTTCTTGTTTCCGAAGGGAGATTCAATCGTCCGGTAGAACGAATAGATAATCTTTGTCTCCTCACTGAAGTTTTCAAATCCCTCCGTATCCGCAAGCACGGATTCATACGCTTCGGAAAGAATCAGTACATCACCCCGCCTGTCATAGAGAGCCGCAGCTGCCTCAGCCGCCGTGCCGCACGGAAGAATATCGGTTTCCGTAAACATGTTGGTCAGCTGACTCAGGGCGTATTTCTGGTTGTTCTGATCGACCGTCTCTGTCGTGATGAATACATCATTGCGGTATTCCGTCAGCTCCTTGTCCGGCATGTCACTCAGAACATAGAGATTGATCTTAACCTGATCGCCCACAACACTGTTGAAGAGATCGGATACTTTCTCCGTATAGTACGGAAGAATGGCTGATCCGCAGCTGAGTGAAAGCGCAAGAATCAGATCCAGACCTTTGACAAACCAGTTTTTATTTCCTGCCGCCGCAGAAAGAATACCGGAAAGAACAACAACTGCTGTCAGTACTGCCAGCAGATACCAGCTCCATTTCCTCGGAAACATCGGCATCGCCCAGAAAACAGCGAAGAACACTGCAGCCGCCGCAAATACAAGCACCCAGAGGAACATCGGACTGATATGTCTTTTCCGCTTACGGTACTGCGGATGAACAAACTCCGCGTCATACCCTCTGCCTTCATTTTTTTTCATTTTCAGCGCGTCCTCACAAGCTTCGCCATCAATACATATCTGCCGTCCGCCACATCATAGGAACAGGTTGAAAACAATACGATCTGATCATCCGCTTCAACCGTCTCCTGCGAGCTGAAATCCGAATTGGCAATATAGCCGTTCACATAGTCCATAAAAGCCTGATCATCCGTAAAATCAAACTCGATATATGCGACATTTCCGTTTGTGACAAATCCGGCAACCGGGTAGGCACTGTATTCCCCGTCCTCAGTCAGAATCCTGATCTCCTTATGTGTCTCATAGTAGGAAGGATCCTTGTAGTTCTCAATATCCGCAAACATTGTGCCGTTGCGCATATGATGACCGTAGAATACGGTTACCTTGTCTTCAAAACCGCGGTTATTCTGGGCATCGATGAAGATACATCCGCTGCGGTTATACTCACCGGTAAAAAGATGATAGAGATAATACTCATTATCCTGACCGTATACAAACGGATAATCAATAGATGAATCCTCAAGTGAGATCCATCCGCCGAAATCAGGGTTAATCTCCTTCATGGCCGCATAGTCAACCGTATTCTCTTCGCTCTGTTCTTCAGCGCTTCCGGTCTTTTCCGCCTTAACAGATGCGGTTTCCTTCAGTTTTGCATAACTGTCTTTTGAATCGTTGTATTCTTTAAGCCCTTCGTACAGTTTCCAGCCGGAAAAGGCTGCTGTACAGAGTGATATAACGAGAACGGCATCGAGTAAGTATCTGCCGGCCTTCGTCAGTTTTTTCTTTTTCGGCTTCTCATTTTCACTCATAATAAAAACCTCACAGCCTAAATCATACTTACATTCACAATTTCATTCAAGTCTGCGATAATGAACCTATGATCGGAATCGATATCGTGGACATCAGCAGGATTACCCTGAGAGAGTCATTCATCCGCCGTGTTCTGACGGAAAAAGAATACGGAGAATATGAAAAACGTCCGACGGAACAGCGGAAAAAAGAATATATTGCCGGCCGTTTCGCCGCCAAAGAGGCAGTATTCAAAGCCACCCAGGATCCGGACTGGCTCTCATACACCATCCTGAATAAAGAAAACGGGCAGCCATACGTATACGGCAGACCCGATATAGAGATCAGTATTTCACACGACGGCAGTTACGCAGCTGCCGTGGTATTCATCAGCTCCCGTTAACGGAGCTTTTTTTCAACACAGTCAAGCGCGGAGGCAATGACTGCATCCATGTCATAATACTTATATTCCGCAAGTCTTCCGCCGAAGATCACATTTTCTTCCTTCGCCGCAAGCTCAGCGTACTTCTGATACAGCGCGGAGTTCTTTTCATCATTGACAGGATAATACGGCTCATCACCCGGCTTCCACTCGGAGCTGTACTCACGTGAGATCACCGTCTTCGGCAGATCATTTCCGTTTTCATCCTTACCGAATTCAAACCATTTATGTTCGATGATCCGTGTCCACGGTGTTTCCCTGTCGGTATAGTTGACTGCCGCATTTCCCTGGAAATTGGGAATATCCAGGAGTTCGTTTTCAAAACGTACGGAACGGTATTCCAGATTACCCAGGCTGTAGCCGAAATAAGCGTCAATGGCACCGGTGTAGACAACCTTTTCAGCCAATGCGTCCAGTTCTTCCTTATGCTCGAGATAATCCGTATTCAGACGGACCTCGATTCCCTCCAGCATATTGGCAACCATCTTCGTATAGCCGCCGACAGGAATACCCTGATACAGAGCGTTGAAATAGTTGTTGTCAAATGTCAGACGGACAGGCAGACGGCGGATAATGAACGCCGGCAGATCCTTACAGTCACGTCCCCACTGCTTTTCCGTATAACCCTTGACCAGCTTCTCGAAAATATCACGGCCGACAAGACTGACTGCCTGTTCCTCAAGGTTCTTCGGTTCGGTGATTCCCGCTTCTTTTTTCTGTTCCTCAATCTTTGCGGCTGCTTCCTGCGGTGTTACAACACCCCACATCTTATTGAATGTATACATGTTGAAAGGCAGGGAATACAGCTCTCCCTTATAGTTGGCAACCGGTGAATTGGTGAATCTGTTGAATTCGATGAAGCGGTTCACATACTCCCATACCTTCTTATTGTTTGTATGGAAAATATGGGCGCCGTACTTATGTACCTTGATTCCTTCAACATCTTCCGTATAGACGTTTCCGGCTATATTTCCTCTCTTATCAATGACAAGGACTTTCTTACCCTGTTCCTTTGCCTCATGGGCAAACACACTGCCGAAGAGTCCGGCTCCGACAACCAGATAATCATACTGTTTCATATTCTGTTTCCTCTCAATGACTTATTATACGTGATATATCACGTTTTGACCTGCGCACTTTTGAGATGTATTTGTCCTTTACTTCAGTCCGCTTACTCCCTCATAAAGCATCTTCATCAGAAGCTTTGTCTGTTCCGGTTTCACGAGCTGTTCCTTACCGTTCACAAGTGTTTCATACAGCGCGTCATAGTAATACCCGTAATCACCTTTGACGGTTTCGACTTTCTCTTCGTGATACTTGCCTTCATCATCATAAAAGATCAGAGTACCGTATTCAGCCGGTGTATCCATGCCAAAGTCGGGATGACCTTCCGGCAGATAGAACTTCTTCAGATCCGTTTCCTGAAGATCCTTGGTGTATTTTTCAAACATTCCCTTTTTGCCGTAAACAACAAAGGAAGGACGGCTCTTCACCCGGAAGTACGAGGATTTGACGGAGACTTTCAGTACGCCGTAATAGAGATCAAGATCGAAGTAATCATTCATTCTGCCTTCACCCAGCAGCTGGCGGACATCGTAATGAATTCTGTCAGGTTCACCGAAGTATGAGATCACCTGATCCAGTGTATGACAGCCGTGCCCGTAAAGATACGAAAGATAAGGAGAATAATCCTTCACACTTTCCGGAATATACGGACGGTAATAGTCAAAATGCATTTCCAGTTCCAGAAGTTCACCGAGTTTTCCCGATTCAATGACCTTCTGCACAGTCAGAAAATCACTGTCAAAGCGGCGGTTCTGATAGCCCTGCAGCATGACGCCTTTTTCCTTTGCCAAGGCAAAAAGTTCTTCTGTTTCCTGCGGTGTTTCGGTAAACGGCTTTTCCAGAACACAGTTCTTTCCTGCTTCAATTACCTGCTTTGCGTAGCTGTAGTGGAACTGATGCGGTGTCGTGACAATGACCACATCGATTTCCAGATCATTCAGAAGACTGTTCAGATCGGAAGTGTAATTGACACCTTCGATCCTTGCCCAGTCTGTCTTTTCCGGATGTCTTGCATAGATTGTCTTGATTGTGAATTTATCCCTTCGGTTCAGGATAAACGGCGCGTGATAACGGTTGGTGCTCTTGCCGTTTGAAATAAAGCCGACTGTCAGTTTTTTCATATGCTTATTTCCCCAGGAATGACATGATGCCGGAAAGATCAATACCGCCGGAAGCCGCTTCAACGGCAGACTGAATGATCTTCTTCTCAAGGGCATTGCACTTGCGGTAATTCTGTACCAGCTTCTTTTCGGCAGCTGTCAGTTTCAGTGTATTGCTTGTTGTTGTCTTTTTCTTCGCGGTTGTTGTTTTCTTCTTTGCGGTTGTTGTCGTCTTTTTCTTTGCCGTGGAAGTTGTTGTCTTTTTCCGCGAAGATGTTGTCTTACGCGCTGCGCGTGTAACTTCTTCTTCCGCTTCAGGTGCGTCAGCTGTCAATGAGAATACTTTTTCTTCCATCAGAATTCATTTCCTTTCACTTCACTGTCATCATCAAGTCCGAAGAAGACAAACGCCTTCTGGATATCTCTTTCCCATACACGCCATTCATGTGTGCCCGGTCCTTCATGCCATTCTGCCCTGAATCCCTTTTCCATCAGTTCCTTCTTCAGATTGACAAAAGGCACTGCCATCAGCGGATCTTCCGTACCGGTCGAGAAGAAGAATGCCGGCAGGTCATCTCTCTTCAGTGAACGCATCAGCAGACCATAGAGATCGGCAGCGAGATATTCTTCGAATGTATCATAGCGGTGCATACGGTTATATACACGCAGTTTGGAATGCATGACATCCGCCGGATCCATGACTTCCGAACGCTTCAAAGCAAAGAGTTCCGCAAGCTTTTCTTCATCCGGTTTTGACGGACAATAGGATAATGAAGCGCACTTTGAGAATTTCTCAGGATACTTCAGCGCAAACTTCAGCGCGCCGGCCCCGCCCATGGAAAGACCTGCCACAAAGTTGTCTTCCCGTTTATCGGAAGCAGGCAGCCAGTTATAAACCAAAGGCATCAGTTCCTCTGTAATGTAGCGCTCCGCATCAAGTCCCAGGGTGAAATTATTCCATTCCTCATAATCGGCGTTTCCGATGCCGGGCATGACGACAATCAGATCCTTTTCACAGGCATACAGTTCAATGTTTGATTTTCTGATCCAGTCACTGTAGCCGCCGAATGTGCCGTGCAGAAGCCAGAGCACCTTGTACTTCTTCCCGCTTCCGTAGAAGTCGGAGGGTGTAATCAGTCTCGGTTTGTCAGGCAGAATGATATTGACATTCTGATTGGCACCCATGTATTCGGATTCAAAATCAAGATTCAGCAAAGCCATAACATTTATCTCCTTTCAGTTTATCTTCAGGCAGTCTTCTTACTGCCGAGAGAACGCGCATAGTCTATGGCGCACATTGCGGTGGGAACAATCATGATGATCACGCCAAGGAACGCAACGAATTTGGCGCCGTAAAGATCAATCAGCGTACCGCTGTAAAGAAGCGCGATCACGCCGGCAAAGCTTCCGAACATCGCATCCGTAAGGGAGTGCGCGGTATTCTTCAGTTCCTGCGGCACGTTAGATTCCGTAATCTCCCGCATCGTCGGCAGCATGAATCCATACGATATATTGGACATCACCGTACCCAGAATGACCATAAACGGAGACACCGCAAGCCAGACAAAGGTCACCATCAGCATCGCCATAACCGTCATCACCAGCATTCTCATCTTGACCGGTATCCGCTTCAAAGCGCCTGAGATAAAGATAAACAGCGCCTGAACCATCACACCGATAAACGAATCAAGCCCCAGCATTGATACATCACCGCCGACACTCTGCAGAATGATGATCTTCAGGTTATTGATCGGAGACAAAGCCAGTCCGGTCAGAAACAGAACAATCACGAGAAACACATACGGACGGATTCTGAAGAGATCCTTGATATTTCCGGAAGACTTAACCCGTTTGACCTCAGCCGTCTGATTTTCTTTTGTCATCAGGGCAAGAATAAGAATCAGAACAAACAGAATTCCCATGACAACGGGAATCATGCCGAAGCCGAACGTATTGTATAATGTACCGCACAAAAGCATCATGACGGCAAAACCGGCAGAACCCAGCGCCCTTGCCCTTCCGAACATTCCGGCATCACGGGAAAAGCTCTTCAGCATCCACGCATCGAGATTCGTACCGAGAGGCGCTGCGAGAAAGCCCGCCAGAGGGTGAAGAACAGCGGCGAACCAGATATTCACACGGGTAAGATAGAATTCAAGAATGCCGACTGCCGTAAGAAGACACAGCTCGGGAATAAACACTTTTTTATTGGATCTTTTCTTATCGGAAAGGCCGCCCCAGAAAAATGCGCCGCCAAAGGCAAACATCATATAGACGGCAAGAACAATGCTGAGCATGGAACTGCTCATTCCGCAGTCCAGGAAGTAGGTTGTAATGTAGCCGATGAATGAAGCGAAATATGCCCAGAATAAAAAATCCAGGGAAGCAAATTTCAGAAATGATTTTGTTTTTTCGCTCATAGAAAGCTCCTGTTCTGTTTTAAGTTTATCATTTTCATTACCTGTAAAAAAGCCATACGAAATAAAAGGACTGCGTGATGACAGTCCTTAAAGCTGAAACTCCGTAATCCATGTATTTTCCCGGTTTCCGATCAGATCTTCATAAAGGTTATACCAGCTGATGCATTCGGTTATGACAGCAGAGTCTCCCGATATGACATTCGCCCTCTTCTTCAGCTCAAAATCCGCATCCTTCACCATCTGAATATCCGCCGCAAACCGGAGCTTCTCCGCCGTTTCCGCCAGCAGCGTTTTCAGTCTGCCGGAGTTGGAGACAGGAGCGTCCAGCCAGAATACAGCTTTGGAAACCCCGTGTTCCTGCAGACAGCGCATGATGGCTTCCGCAGCAGGCGCAGTCTTCCGAATCACCGCATATGTCCCGGCCAGTCCGCTGAGATCCCGGTAACACCCGTCTCTTCCGCGCAGCACCATACTGCCGGAGAGAACCGTTTCCATCAGCACAACCGCATTGAATCCGTCCACATGAACCGTACAGCCTTCAGGAAGACATGCAAGCTGTTTTTCCTTACGGATCCGTACCATCTCATCCGAAGCGCAGGTACGCATCAGCGCATCCCTCTGCCGTTTGGCCAGCTGATAATGATTGCCGGTAAACGTCACGGCATTCTTAAACGGATATCCCCTGTTGAGCAGATACGTGATATCCCGGGCGCATTCACAGAGCTCCACCATTGCCTTCCTGCCGAACAGGACCGCATCCTCGTCACAGTATCCGCGTCTTACATCCTTCATTTTCCTGACAGCCTCACAGATGTGAAACCGAGCTCCTTTCCCGCAGGTATTCCCGTACGGCCGGAAGCTGATCATAATCAAACGACATCATGGCATCCCGGTTTCCCGCCCGGAAGAAGATACATGAGTGATTATAGGACAGGGTAATCGTACCCGCTTTTGTATACGGCACAAAGGAACCTGTGCGCACAATGCCGTCTTCCGCCAGACCATGTTTAAGAAAGGAACTCAGAACAGCCAGAAAGAGCATCAGCAATGACTGAACATATTTCATCATTCCGGTAAAACGGAAGACCGAGATCAGTGAAATCACGGCATAGATTACCGGCATCGTCCATTTCGATCCGGCCTGTGATTCCAGTCTGACCTTTCGTGAGAGATACATCATACGGCATGTATGAACCAGAAGAATCAGATCCATGATGAGAATCATCCATTCATAGTTTTCCATCATTCACCTCAGAAAAACAGGAGCTTTCACTCCTGTTATTGTAAAATACTCAGATATCTTTGGAAACCCAGACGATCCGTTTCCCGTCCTTCTTTGTCTGCACAACATTGGTCACATTAAACCCGTTGTCCGTCAGAACGTTCGTCATCGTTTCGACCGGAACGACACCGGTTGCCTTTACGACGACCTCAACACCCCTTTCGGTATGATAGACGGCAAGTGACTCGAGATTTGCGTCTTCCTGCGCGAACAGCGCTGTTGCCTTGGCAAATACACCGGGCTTGTCCTCACAGCGGATGACAAACCGTGTACCCTGAGAACGGTAGCCCATCAGTTCGACAAATGCCTGGAAAATATCCTTCTCGGTGATAATGCCGATGACCTTGTTGTCTTTTTCAACAACAGGCAGAACACTGATGCCGTTTTCCAGCATGGCGGAAGCAGCTTCCTCCAGGAATACATCAGGTGAAATCGTTCTGACATCCTTGATCATGATATCCTTCACCTTTGTCCGGGAAAGAAGATAGTTCAGCTCATAGATCGAAAGAGAAGTCGTATTCTTTCCGGATGTCTCTGAGACAAGACCTTCCGTCACAAGTCCGATCAGTCTGCCGTTATCATCCGTTACCGGAAGACGGTGAAAATGATTCATTCCCATGATCTCCAGTGCTTTGGAGACAGAGGTATCCGCAGTGACCGTATGCGGATTTGTGGTCATATGATCCTTAACGTACATTTTATCCTCCCAGATAAGCCTTTCTGACCTGTTCACTTCTGGCAAGCTCCTCACCGGTGCCTTCCAGTGTGATTTTTCCTGTTTCCAGAACGTATGCCCGGCTGGCGATGGCGAGCGCCATTTTGGCATTCTGTTCCACCAGAAGAACGGTGGTACCCCGCTGATTGATATCCTTGATGATCCGGAAGATCTCATTGACCAAAAGCGGAGAAAGTCCCATTGACGGTTCATCCAGCAGCATGATCCGCGGCTTTGCCATCAATGCTCTTCCCATTGCGAGCATCTGCTGCTCACCGCCGGAAAGCGTACCGGCAAGCTGTGTTCTTCTTTCCTTCAGACGGGGAAACAGCTCATATACTTCTTCCATGTCTTTTTTGATGCCGTCTTTATCTTTGCGGGTAAACGCGCCGAGATCAAGATTCTCCTCAACCGTCTGTTCGGCGAAGACACGTCTTCTTTCGGGAACCTGCGCCAGTCCCATGGAAACGATCTTATGGGAAGGCACCTTTGTGATGTCTGTTCCATCGAGTAATACCGCCCCGGAAGCAGGTTTCAGAAGACCGGAGATTGTATGCATCGTTGTTGTCTTGCCTGCCCCGTTGGCACCGATCAGCGTAACGATCTCACCGTCATTGACTTCAAAGGAAATACCCTTGATCGCTTCGATCATACCGTAGCGTACATACAGATTTTCCACTTTCAGCATAACGTCACTCTCCCAGGTATGCCTTGATGACATCCGGATTGGATTTGATCTCATCCGGTGTGCCGCAGGCAAGCATCGTCCCGTAATTCAGCACCGTGATTTTCTCACAGATACCCATAACGAGCTTCATATCATGTTCGATCAGAAGCACGGCAATATTGAACTGTTTTCTGACCGTTTCAATCGTATCCATCAGCTCCTGTGTCTCCTGCGGATTCATACCTGCCGCAGGTTCATCCAGCAAAAGCAGCTTCGGATGTGTGCCGAGGGCTCTGACAATCTCAAGTTCCCTCTGTTTGCCGTAAGGAAGATTCTTTGCCAGTTTGTGGGCGTCCCCTTCCAGATGGAATACGGAGAGCAGTGACATGGCTTCTTCCTCCATCGCCTTTTCCTGCGCGTGGAATTTCGGAAGCTTGAGAATACCGGTAAACAGACCGTAGTCAGCCTGTGTATCCAGCGAAATCAGAACATTTTCCAGCACCGTCATATCCTTGAACAGACGGATATTCTGGAACGTACGGGAAATCCCGAGACGGGCAATCTCATGTGCCTTCTTCCCGTTGAGAAGCTGACCGTTCAGTTTAATTGTTCCGTCAGTCGGCTCATAAACACCGGTAAGCATATTGAATACCGTGGTCTTTCCCGCTCCGTTTGGACCGATCAGACCGTACAGCTGATTCTCTTCAATATCAAGATTCAGTCCGTCAACAGCCCTGAGACCGCCGAAATTGATGCCGAGATCTCTGACTTCAAGTACATTTGTCATGAGTGCACCTCCTCTTTCCGCCCGCGGCCGAACATGCCTTTCACCTTTTCAAGCGCAGCCTGAACCGTTTCGGAATGCTTTGAGAGCATCATCATGATCAGGACGACTGAGTAGGCAAGCATACGGTAATCGGACATGGAACGCAGCAGCTCCGGCAGTACCGTCAGGATAACCGAGGAAATCACCGAACCGCGGATTGATCCCATACCGCCAAGGACAACCATGACAAGAATTTCAATCGACTTGTCCAGCGTGAATACACCCGGCTGCAGAAAACGCATATAGTGCGCATACAACGCTCCTGCCACACCGGCAAAGAAAGCCGAGAAGACAAACGCAAGGAACTTGTATGTGTTTGTGTTAACACCGGAAGCCTCAGCCGCGATCTCATCCTCACGGACGGAAATGATGGATCTTCCCTGTCTCGAGTTAATCAACGATCTGGTTGCCAGCACACAGATGACCGCCATCAGATATGCCCATGTGAATGTCGTATACGCGGGAATTCCGGAATACCCCTTCGTGCCGCCGACGATATCCATATTCTTCAGAAGATTACGGACAATCTCACCGAAGGCAAGGGTAATAATCGCAAGATAGTCGCCTCTTAAACGAAGTGCAGGCAGTGAAACGATAAATCCCAGCAGCATCGCCGTTAATCCGCCGATCAGAAGCGCAGCGGGAAATTCAATTACCGGCAGCAGCTTCAGTGTCTTTGAGAAGAAAGCGGACGCATACGCACCGGCCGCCATGAATCCGGCGTGCCCCAGCGCCAGTTCCCCGAGGAAGCCGCTTGTCATATTCAGGGATACCGTCAGGATGACATTGATACAGATATTCAGTACGATACCCTGCCAGTATGTATTGATGATGCCTGCCGCAAACAGAACACGCATCAGAACATAACCAGCCGCAATGGAAACAAAGTCAATCAGAAGCTGTTTCTTAAAATCATTCTTTTTCATACACAGCCTCCTTATACCTTTTCCTTGACATTCCGGCCGAGAATTCCGGCAGGCTTCAGTATCAGCATCAGGATCAGAATCGTAAATACGATCGAATCAAGAAACTGCGATGAAATATATGCCTTGGTCATCGCTTCCACCATACCGAGAATAAACGCCCCGAGCACCGCCCCGGGAATGGAACCGATTCCCCCGAGAACCGCCGCAATAAACGCCTTGATGCCGGGCAGTGATCCCATTGTCGGATTGATCGGTGAATAGCAGTTGCTGTAAAGAATACCGGCAATTGCGGCCAGAGCGGAACCGATCGCAAATGTCAGGGAAATCGTCGTATCGACATTGATTCCCATCAGACGCGCCGCTCCTTCATCCTCGGAAACAGCACGCATTGCCTTTCCCATATTTGTCTTCTGCACAAACAGATTCAGTATGATCATGAGTGTGACGGATACGATAAATGTAATGTAATAGTTTGAGCTGATTGTGATGGATCCGAGTACGATCGGCGGCAGTGTGATAAATCCGGGATAAGGTTTCGGATTTGCCGTAAAGATCAGCTGGAACAGGTTCTCCAGCAGATAACTGATACCGATTGCCGTAATCAGCAGTGAGATACGCGAAGCCTTCCGCAGGGGCTTATAGGCAACTTTCTCCATCACCACACCAAGTACCGCACAGGCAATGATTGTCAGCAGACAGACAAGCCACCAGGGCAGACCGGTGCCGAGCAGAACAAGACTGATATACGCGCCGACCATGATGATGTCACCATGGGCGAAGTTGATCAGTTTCGCAATGCCGTAAACCATCGTATATCCCAATGCGATCAGCGCGTAGATCGAACCGATATTCAGTCCGTTGATCAGCTGCATTAAGAACTGGTTAAACGCAGACATATTCCCTTCCTCCTATATATTTCCCAAATAAGCAGGAAAGGAGGGAAACATTTCCGTTCCCCTCCGGCTGAATTCATTCTCCTGAGACTTATTTGTACGTTACGTAAGCACCGTCCTTGATGATTACGTAAACCGGAGTCTTGATCGGATCTCCGTTGTCGTCGAACTTCAGACTGCCGAGGATACCTTCATATTCAGTTGAAGCGATTGCGGCATTGATATCAGCTGCCTTCAGGCTTCCTGCCTTCTGGATTGCCTCAAGAACCATCATTGTCGC
>CACXDM010000137.1 GCA_902766435.1 uncultured Erysipelotrichaceae bacterium
CATGACGGGCAGTTTCATGCGGATGAGGTATTTGCGACGGCAATGCTTTCTTTGCTTTCCGATGATGTGAATATTGTGAGAGGAAGTGATCTTGATCTTCCTGAAGACCGGGAAAACTGGATCATATATGATATCGGCGGCGGTGAGCTGGATCATCATACACCGGAAAACAAGGTAAACAACGGATGTCATCCCAACACGGATATTCCCTATGCGGCGTGCGGTCTTGTCTGGCGGAAGTACTATAAAGAGATCCTTGCAGCTGCCGACTGTCCGGAGGGATATTATGAGAAGGTTTTTCAGAGACTTGAAAGCACGCTGATCCTCGGTATTGATGCGGAAGACAACGGCTTCAGTCCTGTTGTTTCCTATACGGAAAATCTGGCACAGCTGCAGGATTTTCAGCGTGAGGAACTTCTTTCAAGGGCGAGAATCAATTATACGGTCACGCAGATGATCCGTGATTTCAATCCGACGTGGAACAGTGACATGGATTACTATGATGCGTTTCTTGATGCGGTGGACTTTGCCAAAAGCATTCTTCTTAACCGCATTGACAGCATTATTTCCTCCCTTGACGCAAGAGACTTTATTCTCCGCCATATTGACTATTCCGCGGATCATCTGATGATACTGGAGGAATTCGCTCCCTGGGAAGGAACGCTGTATTCACAGAGATATAATCCTAAGGCTGCCGATATCTGGTATGTCATCTCTCCCGCTCTGCGCGGAGGCTGGAACGTTCAGTGCGCGCTTTCGGATTCCAACAACCGGACAGATTACCGTCATCCCTTTCCTGAGGAGTGGTACGGTCTGCGTTATGATGAGCTGCGTAAGATCAGCGGGATTCAGACAGCTGTGTTTGTCCATCAGTCCGGATTTCTTGCCGGAACGGAAACACAGGAAGATGCGGTTGCGCTTGCGATGACTGCAGCTTCAAGAAAATACGGAAAGGAATAAGCTGAAACGAAGAGGTGAAAAATGAAACATGATCTGCTGTTTAAGCTGCTGAATACTGTTTCAGTCAGCGGAAATGAAGAAGAAAACCAGAGACATGCGGCTGAATATATGAAGGGATTCGCGGATAGAATCGTAACGGATCCCACAGGCAATGTGACGGGAATTATAAATCCGGACAAGGAATTCAGTGTCATGATTACGGGTCACATGGATGAGATCGGTTTCCGCGTAACGCATATTACCGATGAAGGACTGATCAGAGTACAGAAGGCGGGCGGTGTTCAGGCGAAGCTGTATATCGGCAGTCCGATGCAGATTATTCACAGTGAAGTGACGGAAGAAGGAATCGTATATCATAAGGTTAACGGTGTCGGGGTGATTACCGATGATCTGATGAAGAAGGAAAAAGCATCTGATACGGATCTTCTGATTGATATCGGCGCTGTTACAAAAGAGGAGGCTGAAAAAGCTGTTTCCCCGGGGGATTCCGTGTGTGCGGATACGCAGTGCAGAACATTGCTGAATGACTGTATCAGCAGCCGTGCCCTGGATGATAAGGCAGGTGCGTATGTCATTCTCAGGGCGGCGGAAAAAGCTGCTGCGGCAGGTCCTGCAGTCCGTATTATGGCAAATACTGCGGTCGGGGAGGAAACAACCGGAAGAGGCGCATACTTTGCGGCTGCCAGGCTGAAGCCGGATTGCGCGGTTGCGGTTGATGTGACATGGGCAAGTGACTGTCCCGGTACCGATCCCGGTGAAACGGGTAAAGTCAAGCTGGGAGGAGGACCGGTTCTGTGTCTGAGCGGAATGGTAAACAAAAAGATGAACCGTCTGCTGGAAGAAACAGCGCGTGAACTGCAGATTCCCGTGCAGTATGAAGTGGCTTCCGGAAGCACATATACGGACGGAGATGTGATCATGAAGGCGGCGGAGGGCATACCCATGGCGCTGGTATCTATTCCGGTGCGTTATATGCACAGCTCGGTTGAAGTCGTATCCTTGAAGGATATTGAATACTGTATTGAACTTCTGAGCGGGTTTCTTCTCAGAATTGATGAAACTTTCTCTTTTAATCCACTGATGATCTGATGTCAAAGCTGTCCGTTTCGGGCAGTTTTTTCATGATCTTCACATAAACTTCATTTTTCACTCAGATGGAAAACAGAATGAGTCTGTATTCTTTTCAGTGTCAGGAGGCACGATATGATTGCACTGGATACATTCAAAAGAGTGGAAGATAAATACATCATGACAAAGAAACAGGCTGCCCGCTTCATGGAACTGTGCAGCAGTCATCTGAAGGAAGACACGTACTTCAGATATACAGTCAGGTCGGTCTACTTCGATTCCGAACGGAGTGATCTGGTGATCCGGAGTCTGATGAAGCCGGATTACAAGATGAAGCTCAGGCTGAGAAGTTACTGTGATCCGCAGGGTGACACACCGGTATTTCTGGAAACAAAGAAAGAGTTCGAAGACATTATCTATAAAAGAAGAATCGGACTGAGTTATGATGAGGCAATTGCGTATCTGGATTACGGCATTCCCCATCATGTGAAGAACAATACGGCGGATGAAATTGACTATCTTCTGAATTACTACAATCTCTCAGAGAAAGTCATGATCGCATATGACCGTGAATGCTATGCCTCAAAGACGGAGGATGATGTGAGAATCACATTTGATTCCAATGTCCGTTACCGGATTGATGGCTTCAGCATGGTTCTTGACGGCAGTGAAAAGAGGCTGACGGATGAAGATACGGTTGTCATGGAGGTCAAGGCGATGGACAGATATCCGCTCTGGCTGACGAAAACACTGTCGGCGATGAAGCTTTACAGAGGATCATTCTCAAAATACGGGAAGATCTATACAGAGAATTTTGAACAGATGGCTCCGGTTGTCAGACCGGTATACACATATGAAAATCAGATGATTACGGAGGGTAGAATATGTTCAGTTCAGTATTAAGCGGTACTTTAACATTCAGTTCATTTATGATCTGTCTAGCGGCAGCAGCTGCCTGCGGACTGATCGTCAGTCTTGCTTACAGATTCTGTGAGCACGCTTCAAAAAGTTTTCTTCTTACCATTGCGCTTCTGCCGCCGGTTGTCATGACCGTGATCATGATGGTCAACGGCAATCTCGGCGTAGGTGTTGCGGTTGCCGGAAGCTTCTCACTTGTAAGATTCAGATCACTGCCCGGCAAGGCAAGCGATATTCTTGTCATCTTCCTGGCTATGGGTCTCGGACTCTGCAACGCAATGGGATACGCTTTGTTTGCAGTGCTGCTGTCGGTGATCATGTCGGCCGCAATGGTCGTATTGGCAAAGACTCCGCTTCTGCACGCTGACCGTTCCTACAGAAGCCTGCGGATTACGATTCCGGATGATCTTGACTACACTGCTGTCTTTGAAGATATCTTCAGAAAATACACAACAAGCGCTGAAATCGAATCCGTGAGGACGGTGAATCTCGGCACGATGTATCAGCTGTCCTATGAAATCAATCTGAAGGATCCCCGTCAGGAGAAGAACATGATTGATGAAATCAGAGTCAGAAACGGCAATCTCGCAGTGATTTCCGGAACACATGCGTCTGTCATGTCTGAACTGTAAGTGAAATCGGAAGTCCGGGGCAAATACGCTCCGGCTTTTTCGTTTATAATGATGACAATCGGAGGTGCTGCTTATGTCAATGCGAGGCGGACCGGGCGGGCACGGCGGACATTTTCTCAGTGAAGAAGAGAAAAAGAATGCCCCAAAGGTCACTAAAGAACTTCTCATCCGCGTATTTTCGTATTTAAAACCGTACTGGAAGCAGATGCTGCTGGTTCTGACAGCCATTGTTGTTTCTTCCGTTTTAAATCTGTATCCGTCCATCCTGACAGGAAAGATGATCGATGAAGGACTGATTGCCGGGGATCTGAACCGATTGATTTTCTTTATCGTGCTTTCATTCATTCTGACTCTGTCGGCGAATCTGATCGGTGTTCTGGAAAGCTATCTGAATACATGGATTGCCCAGCATATCACCTTTGATATGAGAAATCAGATGTACCGGCATCTGCAGAACATGTCACACCGCTTTTTTACCGAGAACAACCAGGGAGACATCATTACCCGCATGACGAGTGACATTGACGGCGTAAAGGACATCATTACGAATACGTTTTCCAGTATTCTCTCAAATTCCATTACATTGGTTGCGGCATTCATCGCAATGGTAAACAAGAACTGGGTTCTTGCGCTTCTCTCTCTTGTCCTTCTGCCGCTGTTTTCACTTCCGACAAGGGCAGCCGGAAAAACAAGATGGTCACTGACCAGAGAGTCACAGGAGTCAAGGGACAGAATCAACGGAATCCTGAATGAGACGCTCAGTGTCTCCGGACAGCTGCTGGTCAAGCTCTTCGGCATGGAAGACTTTGAATACCGCCGTTATGAGCGGGAAAACAGGAAGATGATCAATCTGAATATCCGTGAATCCATGGCAGGCCGCTGGTTCCGTGTTGTTCTGTCGACATTTTCCTCCATCGGTCCGCTGATGATCTATCTTGTCGGCGGCATCATGATGATGAAGTACGACAGCAGTCTGACAGTAGGTGACATTACGGTTCTCGTATCACTTCTTTCCCGGATGTACGGTCCGGTGAATCAGTTGATGAACATGCAGGCAGACTGGATCCGTTCCATGGCGCTGTTCACAAGACTGTTCAGCTATTACGATATGCCGGAGGAAATCACCAATGCCCCGGATGCGGTTACACCGGAAAAGGCGGAAGGGAATATCCGCTTTGATGATGTCTGCTTCGGATACAATCCTGATAAGCTTGTGCTGAAACACATCAATTTTGAGCTCAAGAGCGGTCACAGCATCGCCATCGTCGGACCTTCCGGCAGCGGTAAATCCACGATGATCAATCTGATCCCCCGTCTTTATGATGTGACTTCAGGTTCGGTCTGCTTTGACGGCATCGATGTCAGAAAACTGGATCTGTCATTTCTGCGGGGAAGTGTAGGTGTCGTTTCCCAGGATACGTATCTGTTCAGCGGTACGATCCGTGAGAATCTGATGTATGCCAATATTCACGCAAAGGAAGAGGATATGATCGAGGCATGCAAAAAAGCCAATATCCATGACTTCATCGTGAAGCAGGAGCTTGGCTATGATACGCAGGTGGGCAACCGCGGACTGAAACTGTCAGGCGGTGAGAAGCAGAGAATCTCGATTGCCCGGGTTCTTCTCAAGAATCCTGCCGTCATGATCTTTGATGAAGCAACTGCCTCGCTTGATTCCATTTCGGAAAAAGCGATTCAGGATGCGATTGATCCGCTGATTGAGGCAAGAACCAGTATTCTGATCGCCCACAGATTATCCACGATTCTTGCGGCAGATGAGATCCTGGTTGTCAAAGACGGGGAGATTGTTGAAAGAGGAACCCATCAGGAGCTCGTCGGAAGAGGCGGTACATATACCGAACTGTATGAGACGCAGTTCAAGATAGGGGACGATCAAAAACATACTCCGGAACAAGCGTAACGGCAGCGGCACCGCCGGCAAATGTACCGGCAAGAAGCGCAGCGTAATAATTCATCGGTATATTGACTACTGTAATGATCAGTGTACTTAAGGCAGCCAGAAGGATGATACTGACGGCTGCTTTTAATATTAATCTGTACTCTTTGTCTGCAGCGGGAATACTGTCCTTACGGCTGCAGAGAAAACAGAAGCCGCCGGCCGCAGCGCCGATATGCATCAGTGAGTCCGTGATCATGCCGGAAGGGTTAAGGGAAATGGCGCCGTTCACATAGTTACCCGGATAGATCTTCGTCAGTGTGTAATACGCAGATGCGGCAGCCAGAATCATACCTGCTGCGATACAGTATTTCCGTTTTGGAGGATCATTCATCAGACTTTCAATTAACAGGCCGGCATAAGCGGAAAAGGCGGAGACTGCAGCACCGGCCAGAACATCCTGAGGTGTATGCACACCGAGATACATCCGGCTGAATCCCGTAAACACTGCGGTGAAAACCATAAAGATTCTCTCTCTCCGGTATTCCTGCCGGTCTGTTTTCATCAGTATGGAGAAACACGCGGCACAGGCACATTGTGTATGTCCGCTGGGAAATGAATATCCCGTTGCGTGCTTCAGGGCTGCTTCGGCGGGATTGATATCCGGCCAGAGAATCCATGGGCGGAAGACGGTAAATGTGACTTTCAGAAACTGGTTCAGAAAAACGCTGATGATCATGACCAGAAGAAAATATCTGCCGTTCTTCCGGTCTTTTGCCCAGAAAAGATAAAGAAGAAGGGATATACTGCCGGCACCGGCAAGATCCGAAAGGAAACTGACGGCTGTTTCAGCCGCAGGGCCGAGCATGATTCTGATTTTCTGAAACCAGAGAAGTATTGTGATATCCATGAATCAATTTTCATCAGTTGCCGGAAAAATTGCAAGCGCGAATCATTTTCCGAAGCGGTCTGACATTGTATACTTGAATTGTTTTGGAGGTCCCGATGAAAAAATATTATGTGAACTGTGTGATTTACGGCAGTGAGGATACTGCTTTTGCGACAGAGGGAAACAGAATTGTCTCCACCGGAAAGACGGATGATATTCTTGCCGGTGTCACACCTTTGCAGGAAGTCGTTGATCTGAACGGTATGTTTGTCGTTCCCGGATTCATAGACTCCCATATGCATCTTCTCGAACTCGGACATTATCTGTTCAATGCCGATCTTTCCGGCTGCCGTTCGAATGAGGATATCCGAAAAGAACTGAATGCGTTCTGTACCAGGAATCCGGATGCCGAATGGATCATCGGACGCGGTTATCATGAAGATACCTTCACGGATCATTCCGTTCCGGACCGACAATTCCTCGATTCTGTTTCGGCGGATAAGCCGGCTGCCATTACCCGGGCATGCGGTCACGTGATGACGGTCAACACGAAAGCGCTTGAAGCAGCGGGAATCAGCGGCGATCTTGAATTGGACGGAGGAAGAGTTACCTGGTCAACCGGTCTGGTTGAGGAAAACGCAATTCATCTGATTCATGATGCCCAGCCGAAGCATACGCCGGAGATGCTGATGAAATATATTGAGACCGGTTCTTCCTACTGCAATGCGAAGGGAATTACCGTTGCAGGCAGCGATGATTTCCTGTCTGTAGCCAAGGATTCACGTCTGGTTCAGGACGTTTTTGAAAAGATGGCATATCAGGGGAGAATGACGGTCAGAGTCAATGAACAGTGTGAATTCGAGGATATAAAGACATTTGCCCGTTTCCTGGATGACGGATATACGATGGATGTGGGAAATGATTATTTCCGCATCGGTCCGCTGAAGCTGATTACCGACGGATCACTGGGCGCAAGAACTGCCGCGATGTCAAAGCCGTATCATGATGACCCGAAGACAAGCGGATATATGTCCATGAGCGATGAAGACATTGAAATGTTCGTGAAACTGGCAAACCGGTTCAATATGGGAACGATCTGCCACGCGATCGGGGATGATGCCGTACAGCGTGTTCTTGATGTGTTCAAAGACAATGTACTGCCCGGCAATCCGCTTCATCATGGTCTTGTACACTGTCAGATCATGACCCGTTCACAGATCGATCAGGTGCTGCGGCAGAAGCTGAGCTGCTATATTCAGAGTCAGTTTATTGATTATGACGCTTCAATTCTCGAGGCAAGAGCAGGAAAACTTCTCGCTAAGACTTCTTATCCTTTCCGGACACTGTTTGAAGGAACACTGACTTCCAACGGTTCAGACGGTCCGGTTGAAATGCCGGATCCGCTTTTCGGAATTCAGATGGCGGTGACACGTAAGTCGGTAAACCACGATGCTTCCATGATACAGGATGAATGCATGACAGTGGAACAGGCCATTGATTCCTTTACCGTATGCGGCGCGAAGCAGCTGTTCATGGAAGACCGTCTCGGACAAATCAAAGAAGGATATCTGGCCGACTTTGCGGTAATTGATCAGGATATCCGGAAGATGGATCCGGAAAAGATCTCAACCGCGAAAATCGTCATGACGGTAATGGACGGGGAAGAGGTCTATGCCGGCTGAGATCCGCTCTCTGCGCGGAGAAGATATTGCGTCATGTCTGAATATATATAATTACTACATTCTTCACAGCAGTGCGACATTTGAAACAGAAGTGCTGAGTGAAGAGGAATTCACGGAACGTGTCAAGCGGATTACGGAACGCTATCCCTGGATTGTGATTGTCAAAGAGGGAAATATTCTGGGATACGCTTATCTCAGTGAGTTCATTCCGCGTTCTGCCTATGACTGGACAGCTGATGCGGCAGTGTATCTGGATCATTCCGCAAGAGGACGCGGCTATGGCAGTCTGATTATGGCAGAGCTGATCAGACTGGCGGAAGCCTGCGGTTACTGCAATCTGGTTTCCGTCATCACCGAAACAAATACGGCAAGTCAGAAACTGCATGAAAAATTCGGGTTTGTAAAAGCGGCGCATTTTGCGGATTTCGGATGCAAGAATGGTGAATGGCTGGGTGTGGATTATTACGTAAAGGTACTCAGAAATCCGGGAAAAAATGAAAGTCTTCCGCACCCGGTGAATTTGCGGCTATAATTAAAAAAGAGTGTCTGAATCACGGGACATATCATGTAATGAGTCCGCAGACGGAGGTGTTTTATGGCATATGAGAGAGAAAGCTTCGAAGCGCTGGTCGAAAGGATGAAATCCTATCTCGGGGAAAAGAAGTATGTACAGGCCAGAGATACGATTCTTGATCTTGAACCGGTCGATATCGCATATATTATGGAAACTCTTCCGGAGGAGACAATACCGATTGTTTTCCGGCTGCTTCCGAAGGAACTTGCGGCTGAAGTATTTGTCGAACTTGATACGGATTCACAGGAGAACCTGATCAAGGGATTCTCTAAATCCGAGCTGAAGGAAGTCGTCGACGAACTGTATCTGGATGACGTTGTAGACATCATTGAAGAGATGCCGGCAAACGTCGTCAGAAGAATTCTGGCTTCGGCTGATTCCGATACAAGAAGAGACATAAACAATATCCTGCAGTATCCCGAGTCGTCCACCGGCTCGATCATGACGACCGAGTATATCGACCTGAAGAAGGATATGACGGTTGAGGACGCCTTCAAGAAGATCCGCCGTATCGGTCAGGACATGGAGACGATCAACGTCATGTATATTGTTGATCCGCAAAGACATCTGATCGGCTTCGTTTCGATCCGTACGCTTCTGCTGGCGGATGAATCGGATACGATGGAAGAGATCATGGACCGTACGGTCATTTCCGCCAATACGCTGGATGACCAGGAAGAGACGGCGCGTAAATTCGAGAAGTATGACTTTCTGACAATGCCGGTTGTGGACAAAGAGGGGAGACTTGTCGGTATCGTTACGATCGACGATGCTCTCGATGTCCTGGTTGAAGAAACGACCGAAGACATTGAACGAATGGCTGCTATCTCTCCTTCGTACAAACCGTATCTGAACACCGGTGTCATGGAGACGGTCAAGTCAAGAATTCCCTGGCTTCTGCTGCTGATGATTTCGGCGACGTTTACCGGTCAGATCATTTCTTCGTTTGAAGACGCGCTGGCTGCGGTGACCGTACTGAACGCATATATACCGATGCTGATGGATACCGGCGGAAACAGCGGCTCACAGGCCAGTGTTACCGTAATCCGCGGTATCTCTCTTGATGAAATTACCCTGAAGGATATCTTCAAGGTCATATGGAAGGAGATCCGGGTGGCGGTAATCGTCGGTGCGATACTTGCCTGCTGCAATTTTGCCAAACTGATGCTGATTGATAAGATGCTCTTCCATAATCCGATTACGGTACAGGTTGCCCTTGTCATCTGTCTGACGCTGATCGTCACTGTTTTTGCCGCCAAGCTTGTCGGATGCACACTGCCGATTCTCGCCAAGGCACTCGGGTTTGACCCGGCGGTCATGGCATCTCCGTTCATTACGACAATCGTTGATGCGATTTCGCTGCTGATCTATTTCCAGTTTGCGACGATGATTCTGCATCTTTAATCTGAGTCAGCCTGTGCCAAAGGGATCCGGAAACAGTTCCCGAAAGCACGGGTTTTCCTATATTCAGCCATAGATTTTTCCGATCATCTTACCGTATACAGTCATGTGTACAATCAATACAGGAGCAGTTTATGAAGATTATTGATTTACTGAACAACGACAAGATTACCATTTCTTTTGAAGTCTTCCCGCCAAAGAAGGCAGAGAACCTTGAATCCGTACGTACCGCTACCGAAAAGATTGCCTGTCTTCATCCTTCCTTTATGAGTGTTACCTACGGCGCAGCGGGCACAACTGCCGGCTATACGATTGAAATTGCCGAAAATCTGAAAAACAGTGACGGAATCACGGTCATGCCGCATCTGACGTGTGTGACGCTGACGGAAAAGAAGGCGGTGGAAATGACGGACCGGCTCAAGAAAGCGGGGATTGAAAACATTATGGCTCTGCGCGGCGATCTGCCGGCTGACGGAAAACGCGAACATGAATTCGAACATGCGGTTGATCTGATCCGCTACCTGAAGGCAAATACGGATCTCTGCATCGGCGGGGCATGTTATCCGGAGGGACATGTGGAAAGCGCGAATAAGGCTGAAGATATCGGTTATCTGCGGGAAAAAGTGGATGCCGGATGTGATTTTCTGACGACCCAGATGTTCTTCGACAATAATATTCTTTACAATTTCCTCTACCGCATCAGGGAAGCGGGAATCAATGTTCCGGTGCTTGCGGGCATTATGCCCATCTGCAACAAGCGTCAGCTGTCCCGTTCCGTTGCGCTCAGCGGAACAAATGTCCCGGAACGCTTCAGGGCAATCGTGGACCGCTTCGGCGATCATCCTGCGGCAATGAAACAGGCAGGTATTATCTATGCTTCAGAGCAGATCATCGATCTGCTTGCCAACAATGTGAAGCATATTCATGTCTATACGATGAACAAGCCTGATATCGCTGAAGGCATCATGCATAATCTGTCGGAAATTCTGAAATGAGAAAGGCAGACAGAAGGGAAATCAGAAGATATCTGGGGATGGATCCGCTCACAGAGGATCCCCGGATTGAAGAAAGAATCACCGAAGCTCTCGGAAAACTTGAAAAGGCGTGTTCACCTTCATATGGCAGGGAGTACGTGGATCTGAGCGTTGAAGGGGATACCGTCAGCTTCGGCGGAATAGAAACAGTCAGCCGGAATCTTGCGGCGAACCTCAGCGGATGTGATGAAGTCTGTGTAATGGCATGTACGCTGGGAGCGGAAGCGGACAGAATGATCAGGCGTGCTTCGGTGATTTCCGCGCTTGAGGGGGCTGTGTATCAGGCATCTGCTTCGGCAATGGCAGAGGCATGGTGTGAGACCGTAAATGACCTGATCCGTGAAGAGGCAGAGAAAAAGGGAAAAGTGTGTCATCCCCGGTTTTCTCCGGGATACGGAGATCTTTCACTTTCACTGCAGAAAGACCTCTTCCGTATCGTGCCAATTACGAAAACAACCGGTGTGTCACTGACGGAATCGATGCTGATGGTGCCGGTGAAATCGGTCACTGCTTTGATCGGTCTCGGTTATGAGGAATGCGGCACATCGGAAAATAAATGCATAAACTGTACCATGGCAGATGAATGCCCGTACCGTACGGAAGGAGAAAAGGAATGAAATCTCTGCGTGACAGAATCGGAAAAGAATGGATATTTTTTGACGGCGGATCGGGAACGCTGCTGCAGAAGATGGGTCTCAAAGGGGGAGAACTGCCGGAGAGATGGAATCTGACACATCCGGAGAGAATTATTGAACTGTATTCCGGTTATCTGAATGCCGGATGTCATATTTTCAACACCAATACGTTCGGCGCAAACCGTTTCCATTACCCTGAGGATCTCGATGAAGTGGTAAGTGCGGCAGTCAGACTTGCTGATCAGGCAAGGAAGCAGACCGGCAGAAAGGATGCTCTGATTGCGCTGGATATCGGTCCTACGGGAAAACTGCTTGAGCCTATCGGTGATCTGTCTTTTGAAGAGGCAGTTGATGTATTTGCCTCTGTTGTAAGGACCGGTGTTTCAGCCGGGGCGGATCTGGTTCTGATTGAAACAATGAGTGATATCTATGAGGCTAAGGCAGCTGTTATTGCCACAAAGGAAAACTGTGATCTGCCGGTATTCTGCACCGTGACGTTTGATCAGAACGCAAAGATGCTGACAGGTGCCTCTGCGGAAGGCGCTGCGGCAATTCTGGAGGGACTGGGCGTGGATGCGCTGGGTGTAAACTGTTCCCTCGGGCCGAAGGAGATGTTTCCGATTGTTGAGCGTATTGTAAATGCCAGTGACGTTCCTGTGATTGTCAATCCGAATGCGGGACTGCCGAAAACGAAGAACGGGATGACGTATTATGATATTACGCCGGATGACTTTGCCGGTTATATGGAAAAGATTGCCGGTCTCGGGGTGACGATGCTTGGAGGATGCTGCGGCACGACACCGAAGCATATCAGCCGTCTGATCGAAACCGTCAGCTGTAAGCCTGTTCCTGAACGGAAACAGCCCGGAAGGACTTTTGCCGCATCAGGATCCGGGATTGCGGAACTCGGAAAAAAGACGAAGATTATCGGTGAGAGAATCAATCCCACCGGAAAGAAGATATTCAAACAGGCGCTTCGTGAGAAAAACTACGACTATATCATCGGTGAAGGACTGAAGCAGGAAGACGGCGGGGCGGATCTGCTTGATGTCAATGTCGGTCTGCCGGAAATTGATGAAGCGGAGATGCTGGAGACTGTTGTCCGCAAGCTGCAGAGCGTGACAACGCTTCCGCTGCAGATTGATACATCCGATCCCGTTGCCCTGGAAAGAGCGCTCCGCATCTATAACGGCAAGGCAATGATCAATTCGGTTAACGGCAAACAGGAATCCATGGATGCTGTCATGCCGCTCGCAGCCAAATACGGCGGTGTTCTGGTAGCGCTTTGTCTTGATGAAAACGGGATTCCCGATACCGCAGAGGGACGTTTTGCGGTGGCTGAGAAGATTCTGAAGGAAGCGGAGAAATACCATATCCGCAGGAAGGATATTGTCTTTGACGGGCTTGCCATGACGGTATCTTCCGACAGTAAATCAGCACTGGTTACACTGGAAACGATCAGACGGATCAGAGAGGAACTCGGCTGCTGTACAGTTCTGGGTGTATCAAATATTTCTTTCGGTCTGCCGCAGAGACAGATGATCAATTCCTTCTTTCTTGCGATGGCAATGCAGAACGGTCTTTCCTGCGCGATCATTAATCCGAACAACGATACGATGATGGCCGGTTATCTTTCCGCCTGCGCTCTTTTGAATCAGGATCCCCAGTGCGGTGAGTATATCAGCGCATTTGCCGCGGCGGGCGAATCGGCAGGATTAAGCCTGAAGAGAAATGATGCCTCAGCTGTTCAGAATCAGGGGACGGATCTGTTTTCCTGCATTGAGCGGGGATTGATCTCTCAGGCGGAAAAGGCGGTATCGGAACAGCTTAAGGTAAAGAAACCATTGGATATCATCGATGAGTTTCTGATTCCCGCACTGGATAAAGTCGGACAGGGATTTGAAAAAGGAACGGTGTTTCTGCCTCAGCTGCTGATGAGCGCCGATGCGGCCAAAGCAGCGTTTGCCGTCATGAAAAATGCAATGGAGCCGGGATCACAGAGTATTAAGGGTGACGTGATTCTTGCAACGGTGAAAGGGGATATCCATGACATCGGAAAGAATATCGTCAAGGTCATGCTGGAAAACTACGGATACAATGTGATTGATCTCGGCAAGGATGTTGATCCTGAGCTGATCGCGGATACCGCAGTTGAAAAAAACATTAAGCTTGTCGGGCTTTCCGCTTTGATGACAACGACAGTCGTCAGTATGGAGGAAACCATCAGACTTCTCCGTAAGCGTAAGCCGGACACAAAGATCGTTGTCGGCGGAGCTGTGCTGACGCAGGAATATGCCGATATGATCGGTGCGGACGCGTACGCGAAAGACGCAATGGCAACCGTCCGGTATGCCGACAGTGTATTCTCTGACCATGAGAACTGAAATCTCTCCTGAGGGGAGGTTTTTTCATTGTGGCTGTACTGTCATTACGCTTTTCCATATGGTATGATCATCAGCGTGAAAAACGTGATTATTGCGGGAATAGATCTGAAGAACAGCCGGGAATCCTTCAGTCTGATGATGGAGGAAACAAAGTCGCTGTGTGAAGCATGCGGCATGAATGTGACCGGTGAGATTGTACAGAAATCCCGTTCGATGGATCCTTCAACCGCTTTCAGAAAAGGAAAACTGGAAGAACTCCGTCTGATGTGCGGTGAACTCGGCGCGGACGGTATTGTTTTTCATAATGCGCTTTCGGTACAGACTGCCAACCGGATTGCTTCTGTATGCGGCGTTGAAGTCATTGACCGGACAGCAGTCATTCTGAATATCTTTTCCAGGCGCGCCAGAAGCCGGCAGGCTAAGCTGCAGACGGAAATGGCAAGACTGCAGTATGATCTGCCGCGTATTCTCAGTGACCGGGATTCGGCAGGACATGAACGGGGCGGAGCCGCATACAACAGAGGGACCGGTGAAATGAGAAGCTCTCTTACAGCGAGGAAATATGAGGCAAGAATTGCCGTACTGCGCAAAGAACTCGCGAAGATCGATCAAAGAGCCGGACAGGATGAGCGCCGGAGGGCCAAGACATTGTTCCGGCGGGCAGCGCTGATCGGTTATACGAATGCCGGAAAGAGCAGTCTGATGAACTGTCTTCTCGAAATATCCGGAAGAAGCGGCACAAGGGTCGAAGAAAAGGATATGCTCTTTGCGACTCTGGATACCAGTGTCAGGAAAATCACGGTACAGGGAAGATCGTTTCTGCTGAGTGATACGGTAGGGTTTGTATCGGATCTTCCCCATTCGCTGATTGAGGCATTTCATGCGACACTGCGGGCTGCGGCGGAAGCTGATCTGCTGATTCACGTGATCGATTTCTCTGATCCCGAATGGCAGACAAAGGCAGAGATCACGGAACAGACGCTGACGGATATCGGGGCGGAAGGTATTCCGGTGCTCCGGGTTTTCAATAAATGTGATCTTGTGAACGGAAAGAAAGCGGACGGTATGATGATTTCCTGCCGTACCGGTTACGGAATAAAGGAACTGACGGTTGAAATCATTGACCGGCTGTATCCGGAAGAAGATTCGGTGCTCTGCCGGATTTCCTATGATAGAATGGGTGTTGCTGAAAAATACTTCAGCCTGCTGAAAAGCACGATCCTTGAACAGAACGAAAACGGGATGGTTGTTCGTTTCTGTGGACCGGAGGATCTTGTGAGAAGTGCAGGAACGGAAATGGAAAGGACTGAAAAATGACAAAAAAGACCGTATGGGAAAAAACAAACGGTGAAGAGCGGAAAAAACTCTTTGCCTTCGCCGAGGATTACAGGAGGTTTCTCAGTGTTTCGAAAACAGAACGCACACTGACTGCCAACAGTATCCGCATGGCTGAAGAAGCCGGTTTTGTGCCGGCTGATTCACTGAAAGGAGCGCCGAAACCGGGTGACAGAATTTACTTTGTGAACAGAGGAAAGAATATCTGTCTCTATGTCATCGGAAAGAAGCCGCTTACAGAAGGGATGAATATTCTCGGCGCGCATATTGATTCGCCAAGGTCTGACCTCAAACAGGTTCCGCTTTATGAGAAAGACGGACTTGCTCTGCTTGACACACATTACTACGGCGGTATCAAGAAATATCAGTGGGTCGCAAGACCGATGGCAATGATCGGTGTTGTCTGTCTGAAGGACGGCTCGGTAATTGATATCAATATCGGTGATCATGAAGGTGATCCGGTTGTCGCATATTCGGATCTGCTGATTCATCTTGCGGCAGAACAGATGAAGAAAAGCGGAAGTGAAGTCGTTGAAGGCGAACAGCTCGATCTTCTTGTCGGCAGTATTCCGGCAGAAGGAGAGGAAAAGGAACCGGTAAAGAAGTATATTCTGAATCTGCTGAAGGAAAAGTACGGCATGGAAGAGGATGACTTCCTGTCGGCTGAAATCGAAATCGTTCCGGCTGGGGAAGCCAGAAATTACGGACTCGATTCATCGATGATCATGGGATACGGCCAGGACGATAAGATCTGTGCCTATGCGTCTCTCAGAGCGATTCTTGAAATGGAAGTACCGGAAAGAACATCCTGCTGTATTCTGGTCGATAAGGAAGAGATCGGATCCGTGGGAAACACCGGTATGCAGAGCCGTTTCTTCGAGAATACACTGATCAGACTGCTTGACCTCTGCGGTCAGTGGAGTCTGCGGCAGGTGAATGAAGCACTGACAAACAGCAGAATGCTCTCCAGTGATGTATCGGCTGCGTTTGATCCGCTGTATCCGTCTGTCATGGATCCGAAAAATGCCGCATTTCTCGGCCGCGGCATCTGTTTCAACAAATATACGGGAGCCCGGGGAAAATCGGGATCCAGTGATGCTTCCGCCGAATATGTTGCGAAGATCCGCAGGGTCATGGATGACAATGATGTGATGTTCCAGACATGCGAAATCGGAAAAGTCGATGCGGGAGGAGGGGGAACGATTGCCTATATTCTCGCGGATATGAATATGGATGTCATTGACGCCGGTATCTGCGTACTGAATATGCACGCTCCGTATGAGATTTCCTCCAAGGCGGATCTGTATGAAGGCTGGAAAGCATATACCGCATTCCTGAAGGATATGGACTGAGACTCTTATGAAAAGAGTCTTTTTCTCTGCGGCTTTGAAATCTTTGAACTATCTCAGGCACACTGCTACAATAGTGATGTTAAGGCGGTGAACTGTTATGAAAGTTACGTTTTATTTTGTAAGACATGGCGAGACGCTGTTTAACCGGAAAGGCAGAATCCAGGGAGTATGTGACTCTCCTTTGACCGGAAACGGGATAAAGCAGGCTGAAAAGGCCGGTGAGGCACTGAAGGAGATCTATTTCGACCGTGCCTATGTGTCACCGAGTGAGCGGGCGATGGATACAGCCGAACTTATTCTGAACGGAAGAAAGACGGAGGCAGTGATTACCGACGGTCTTCATGAGTTTGATTTCGGCAGATTTGAAGGGACGAGATTCACTTCCCATCCCGACGAGATCAGGCGCTGTTTTGATCTCCGTGATTTTTCATCGGTGGAAGGTGAAACGGAAGCTGATGCCGCAGCGAGAATCCGGGAAACACTTGACCGTATTACGGCGAGATGTGAAGATGGTGACCGGGTGCTGATTGTATCCCACGGCATGCTGGAGATGATTGCGGCAAAGTCACTGATGGGTGTTGATCTGAATGAAGTGCAGAAAAAGAAAACCGCTTCCGGCAAAGATGTGATTCCCAACGGCGGGATTATGGTGTTCACATGGGAAGATGGTGTGTATACATTAGTATCAGCGCCTGCAGAACCCGGGAAATT
Source organism: uncultured Erysipelotrichaceae bacterium (assembly GCA_902766435.1). Taxonomy (GTDB): domain Bacteria; phylum Bacillota_I; class Bacilli_A; order Erysipelotrichales; family Erysipelotrichaceae; genus Bulleidia. Next base: position 17,473 of record CACXDM010000137.1, read on the forward strand.
CAAAGCGCCTGAAGAAGACAAAACGGTTCATTTTGTCTATGTCAGACATGGCGAAACAAGCTTTAACATGTGGAACAGAATGCAGGGGGCCTGCGATTCTCCGCTGACATCCCATGGCATTGCCCAGGCAAAGATGGCGGCAGATGCGCTCCGTCATATCCATTTTGACAGGATCTATACTTCCACCAGCAAGCGGACCCGTGACACGGCTGAGATGATTGCCGCACCGCATCATATCCGTCCCATCCTTGAAAAGGGACTGAAAGAAGTCAGTTTCGGGGATTTTGACGGAATCGTCAGAGATTCATGGCAGAAGGAAATCGGGCGCAGACATGAAACCGAGACATGGGGTGATGTCGGCGGTGAGGACAAGGAAGAAGTCAGGGAAAGAATCTTTGCCACAATGAACAAGATCATTACCCGGGCAAAAAATGATGAAACGATTCTGCTTGTCTCACACGGGACATATTATCTCAACATGCTGGAAGAACTGTTCGGAATGAACAGGAAGACATATTTTGAAAATGCCATGAAGGAAGGCAGACAGGCAATGCCGAACGGAGGCATCTTCGAATTCGATTATGTTAACGGGAAATATGAAATCATCACACCGATGACTTCACCCGAGGATTTTGATATCAGGAAAGGAAACAAATGATGAAAAAAATACTGATTGCGGGATGCGTTCTCCTGCTGGCGGCCGGCTGTAATGCGGCGAATGATTCGTCCGCTGTATCTGTTTCTGCTTCAGTTCCGGAAGAGACGAGCAAAACAGATGAAAAACCGACACCGACACCGGAGACAAAACCGGAGGAAACACCTGCCGAAAGCGAGAAACCGGCAGACAAACAGGAAGAAGCAGGCGTCAGAACCGGCGTATGGGCTTCATATGAAGGGGATTCACTGACAAGATACTTCGTGTTTGACAATGAAATGCACGGCCATGATTTTGACAGCACCAGTGGCAAAAGCATGGATTTCCGTTATGAGATTGACGGCGACACAATCATCTTCTACATGGGTGAAGACGAGAATGTCGTATCCGCGATCTTCCAGAAATCAGATGCTGAGCATATGGAAGTCACATGGGACTACGGTTCTGTTGAGACAATGGAATGGGTCAGGGAATATGATGAGAATCTGACCATTTACAGTTCCGAGGATCTCTGTGATCTGGCGCTGGATTACTATGTCCGCACCAACGGATCCGAACCGGCCGATTATGCGTATGAGGATATGGACAACACCACGGTAGCCGTTCAGCTGTTTGACAACGTTGACGGTCATAATTCCACAGCCGCGTACTATATCATTGACCGCTTCACAGCCGAAGGAACAAATCAGAATTCCGGTGAAAAGATCAATTTTGCGGAATAAGAAAAACTGCAGATCTCCTGAGTAAGGGAGATGCTGCAGTTTTTTAACGTTCTTCAACAGGGAGGTAGGCCTGATCTGTGCCGACATATTTGTATGCGGGACGCATGATCCGGTTGGCAAACTCTACTTCCTCCATGCGGTGGGCACACCATCCGGCAACTCTTGCGATCGCAAAGATCGGTGTGTAGAGAGATTCATCGATACCGAGTATACGGTAAATCAGACCGGAGAAGAGATCCATGTTCGCGCACATGTTCTTTGCGTTTCCCTTGACTTCGAGGAAGACTTCCGGCGCAAGCTTTTCAATCAGACAAAGCATTTCGTGCTGAGGACCGAGTCCCTTTTCATAAGCGAGATCACGTGAGTACTTTTTGAGAATCTGCGCTCTCGGGTCGGAAAGGGTATATACGGCGTGACCTACACCGTAAATCAGTCCGCTTCTGTCGGATGCCTGCCGGAGAAGTATTTTACGGAGGTAATCCTTTACTTCTTCCTCATCATATGGGTAACTGACATGGGCCATGATATCATCAAGCTGATGCATGACTTTCAGGTTTGCGCCGCCGTGTTTGGGTCCTTTGAGGGAACAGATTGCGGAGGCAATGGCGCTGTATGTATCCGTGCCCGTACTGGAGAGAACACGGTTGGCGAATGTACTGTTGTTTCCTCCGCCATGGTCGGCGTGGACCATCAGACAAAGATCGAGAAGCTTCGCCTCTGCCTTTGTGTATTCCTGGTCGGGACGGTAGGTCGCAAGAATATGTTCGGCAGTGGAGATGCCGGATTTCGGATAATGGAAATAGAGTGATTCGTGATGGTAGGCATGCCGGCTGATCTGATAGGCGTAGACCATCATTGTCGGCATCTGGGCAATCATATTCACCGACTGGACAAGGATATTCTCAAGAGAAGTATCATCCGCGTTTTCATCATAGCTGTACATCGCCAGAACGGATCTTGCCATCTTGTTCATAATGTTGGGTGAAGGTGCGCTGAGAATCATTGTTTCGGCAAAACCGGCAGGAAGTTCGCGGTGATCTTCGAGCATTGCCTTAAATGATTTCAGTTCATCTTCAGTCGGCAGGGAACCGAACAGAAGCAGCCAGACAACTTCTTCAAACATGAATCTGTCATTGTTCATGGCTTCTTCAACAAGTTCATCAAGACTGATTCCGCGGTAGACAAGCTTTCCTTCCGCCGGAATGATATTTCCGTTTTCATCTTTTTTATAACCGCGGACATCACAAATATTTGTGAGACCGGCAAGGACACCGGTACCGTCACTGTTTCTGAGACCGCGTTTGACACCGAGCTGTTCGCTGATCTCGGGATCAAGAAAATTGTTTCTTCTGTATTCATCACAGAGTCTTGTGAGATCTTCTTTTGTAATGTCGTGGATATCCGGATAGATTCTGGACATGATGCACCTCCCATAACCGTATGAATACATTGTATTGAAAGGATTTTCAAAATCAAGATGTAAATTCTTTCAGATATTTGAAAAGAATGAATAATTGTATACAATGATTGAGTAATCATGGAGGCATATATATGAAATTATACGCAGAACCGGTCGTGATCAGAAACGGCAGACCTGAAGCGGCAGCGGATTCAGACAGAGACACCGGCAGGGATCTGACACTGACGGGAAGAATTCTGAAGGCGCATAACGTCAGAGAAGACGGTGATCTGTACCATATCCGTTTTGACTCACTGACATCACATGATATTACGTATGTCGGCATCATCCAGACGGCAAGAGCATCCGGCATGAAGAAGTTTCCCATGCCTTATGTACTGACAAACTGCCACAATACACTTTGTGCGGTAGGCGGGACAATCAATGAGGATGATCATCAGTTTGCGCTTTCCGCAGCGCATAAATACGGCGGTATCTATGTACCTCCCTGCATGGCAGTCATTCACAGCTACAACAGGGAAATGATGACGGGATGCGGCAGAATGATTCTCGGTTCTGATTCACATACAAGATACGGTGCTCTCGGCACAATGGGTGTCGGTGAAGGCGGCGGGGAACTGGCAAAACAGCTGGTCGGCCATACGTATGACATCAAAAGACCTGAGACTGTTCTGATCTATATGCACGGAACGCCGAAACCCGGTGTGGGACCTCACGATGTGGCTCTTGCGCTGATCAAAGAGGTTTATGACAACGGATTCGTGAAAAACCGTTCGATGGAATTTGCCGGTCCGGGTATTGCCTCACTTTCTCAGGATTTCCGTAACGGGATTGATGTCATGACGACGGAAACCACGTGCTGGTCAAGTATCTGGGAAACGGATGAGAAAACACGGGAGTATTACCGGATTCACCAAAGGGAAGATGATTACCGTGAACTGAAAATCAGTGAAGGGGCATATTATGAGGCGTGGATTGATCTTGATCTTTCCGAAATCGAATGCATGATCGCTCTGCCGATGCATCCGAGCTATGCTCTGCCGATCCGTCAGCTTAAGGAAGATCCCTATACCATACTTAAGCAGGCACAGGACAGAGCCAATGCGCAGCTTGGCGGTAAGGCGGAAATGGATCTTGTCGGCAAGATCGGTCCGGACGGAAATATCCGCGTGGATCAGGGAATAATCGCCGGCTGTTCGGGCGGCGTATATGAAAATATCGTTCAGGCTTCCGAAATTCTCAAAGGAGGCAGCTGCGGAAGCGGTGAATTCAAGCTTTCGGTATATCCGGATTCGATGCCGGCATACAAGGCTTTGGCGCAGAAAGGTGTTCTGACGGATATGATCAGTACCGGAGCGGTATGGCGTGAGGCATTCTGCGGCCCTTGTTTCGGTGCCGGAGACACACCTGCCAACGGTGAACTGTCCATCCGTCATACAACGAGAAACTTCCCCAACCGGGAAGGCTCAAAGCCGGGTGAAGGTCAGATTTCCGCAGTTGCTCTTATGGACGCAAGATCCATAGCGGCAACGGCACTGAATCAGGGAGTACTGACAGCAGCGACCGAACTCGATCTGCCGCCTCTCAGCACTGAACCGGGAAGCTTTGATCCCTCGATTTATGAAAAACGTGTTTACAGCGGATATGGGAAAGAAGAGCCGGAATATGAACTCAGATTCGGACCGAATATCAAGGACTGGCCTGAACAGCCGCGTCTTACACAGGATATTCTGCTGAAGATCGTGACACATATTGGCGATCCCGTCACAACAACGGATGAACTGATCCCTTCCGGGGAAACCTCCAGCTTCCGCTCCAACCCGCTGCGTCTTGCGGAATTTACGCTTTCCCGCCGTGATCCTTCCTATGTCGCAAAGGCAAAAGCGGTTCAGGCTGTTGAACAGGCAAGAAAAGAAGGAAATCTGACGGACGAAGTACAGCATACTGAAGCAGTCCTGAAGAATTCGGGAATAGCCTGTGATCTTTCTTCCACTGTCATCGGCAGCGCGCTGTATGCCGTTAAACCGGGAGACGGGTCTGCCCGTGAACAGGCTGCTTCCTGTCAGCGTGTACTTGGCGGAGCGGCGAACTTTGCCCGGGAATACGCCACAAAGAGATACCGTTCCAACTGCATCAACTGGGGTATTCTTCCGTTCCTCAGTGAAGACAGTCAGCTTCTTTCGGAAGGGACATGGGTATTTGTAAAGAATATCCGGGACAGTCTGAAAGGGGAAAAGATTGAAGCGTATGCCGTTAAGGACGACAATGCGGTGAAGGTGAATCTTTCGCTCGGTGATCTTACAAGTGAAGAAGCGGAAATACTCCGTGAAGGATGCCTGATCAACTTCTATCAGAACAACTGAAGCAAATGAAAGAACTGACCGTGTGATCAGTTCTTTTTAAACAGTTCGGGATAAAGAAATTCAATCATGGCAGGGAACGCCTTTTCCCAGCTGGCTTCGGAATGTGTGCCGTTGACGATCAGCCTCGGATAGGTTATACATCCTGCGGTTTCATAGAGATGACTGATATCGAGCATCAGATCAACAGCTCTGACCAGATCGTTCTTGCGTCCTGTCTCACGCGAGCCGATATCAATATAGACACGGGACGCTTTAAAGTCTGTGTCAGTGATCAGTTTCCTGATATCTGCGGCACAGAAATATGTCGCAGGGGATACACACGCTGCTTTGGAATATACATCGTTGTATGCGGCGATACAGTACTCGGCCATCAGTCCGCCCATGGAACTGCCGCCGATACCGACATGGTCACGTCCGCTGTGGATCCGGTACCGCTTTTCACATTCCGGTTTTAAGACTTCAGCAAACCACTTCGCTGTAATTCTGCCTTCCGGTCTGATGTCATCCGAATCCCATTTCGTCTTTACGGCAGGATACGGACAATACTCATCCATGCGTTTTGAACCGGTATGATTGCAGTCCTGACCGATGACGACAAGGTCAATCCCGGTCTTTTCGAGATACTCTTTGATGCCCCAGCATTTGCCGTACGTCGCCACTTCATCAAAGAAGAGATTATGACCGTCAAACATATACAGGACATCATATTTTTTCCGTTTGTTTTTACTGTAGCTGTCCGGCAGACAGACCCAGATCTGTCTCGGATTCTGTGACAGAGGTGAAATGTCAAGGGTGAAGGTTTCAACGAGTGCCATTTTGACCTCCCATCCATTTGATCTTGTTTTCGGTACCGTTCATGATCCGTTTGATGTTGTCCTTATGACGGTATGTGACAAAGCACCAGAGTATCAGAAGAGAGATACTGACGGAAAGATCGCATCCGCTGAAGAAGGAAGCGACAGCTTCAATCAGAATGGCGCAGATTGAAGAGATGGAGACGGTTTTCGTCAGATAGAGGATAACAAAGAAGCTGATGACAGGAAGCAGAAACTGCATGAATATGTTTCCGGTGATCAGCAACGCAATACCGAGAAAAAAACCGAATGACGTAGCGACTGCCTTACCGCCTCTGAACTGGGCGAAAACAGGGAAGCAGTGTCCGAAACAACTTGCCAGTCCGGCATAGATTTCCGTACCGGGCGCGATATAATGCGCGATCAGCATGGAAAAGAATGCTTTCAGCGCATCAAGTACCGTTACGGCAACAGCTGCCGGTTTTCCAAGTACTCTTCCGGCGTTGGATGCGCCGAGATTTCCGGAACCTTCTGTACGGATATCTTTATGGTAAAACACCTTCCCGATCACAAGTGCCCAGGGAACCGATCCGAACAGATAGCTGATCAGGATTACAAGCACGATTTTCAAGTAGTCCATAAAATACCTCCGACGGAAACATTCTATCACAAATCAGACAGGTGTATCCGCGGGGCTTTTCCAACCTTGATTTCTTCTTTGTGAAAACGTGTGGTTTCTTTGATATAATACTGACGTTCAGGAGATTTTTGCGAATGACAAATGTATATGATGACAGCAGTATCCAGATTCTCGAAGGGCTTGAGGCGGTCAGAAAAAGACCGGGAATGTATATCGGTTCCACCGATGCGGCTGGCCTTCACCATCTGATCTGGGAAATTGTCGATAATGCAGTAGACGAAGCGCTGAACGGCTTCGGAAAGAAAATACAGATTACGCTTGAAAATGACGGCAGTGTTACGGTAAGCGACGAAGGCAGAGGCATGCCGACAGGAATGCATGCCAGCGGCGTGAATACCCTGCAGGTCATTTTTACCGTTCTCCATGCGGGCGGAAAGTTTACCTCCGAAGGCGGATACAAGACAGCCGGCGGTCTGCACGGTGTCGGCGCATCCGTAGTCAATGCCCTCAGTGAGTGGCTCACGGTTGAAGTGGCGCATGACGGGGAACTTGTCAGGATGGAGTTCCGCAACGGCGGCAAGAAGATCGGAAAGCTTCAGAAACTCGGTAAGACAAACAGGACGGGTTCGACAGTCCGTTTCAAGCCGGATCCGAAGATCTTTTCCGTGACGACGTTCAAATTCGATACAGTGTGTGAAAGAGCACGTGAGGAAGCGTTCCTGCTGAGCGGGATTGAGATCTCCGTCAGTGACAACAGAGGAAAGAAGCCGCAGAAGGAAGTCTATTGTTATGAAGACGGTCTGACAGCGTTCCTTGAGTATCTTCATGAAGACAGAAACACACTGATGAATCCGGTGAAGTTCACCGGTGATGCCTACGGAATTCATGTTGAGTGCGCATTCCAGTATACCGATGATTATCAGGATCACACATACAGTTTTGTCAATCTGGTGCGTACGGCAGACGGCGGTACGCATGAGGTCGGCTTCAAGACCGCGTTCACAAAGGCAGTCAATGACTATGCCCGCAAGTACGGTCTTCTGAAGGACAAAGACAAGAATCTTGAGGGAAGCGATGTCAGGGAAGGCCTGACGACGATTCTGTCGGTTTCCGTTCCTGAGGAAATCCTTCAGTTTGAAGGACAGACTAAGGGTAAACTGGGCACTCCTCAGGCAAAACCTGCGGTGGATTCCGTCGTTGCCGAGAGGATTTCGTTCTGGCTTGAGGAAAACCGCACCCAGAGCGATATGCTTGTGCGGAAAATGCAGAAGGCCGCTTACGCAAGGGATCAGGCGCGTAAGGCAAGAGAAGAGGCCCGTAAGGGAAAACGTGTCGGCAAGGGTGAAAAGGTTCTTTCCGGCAAGCTTTCACCGGCACAGACAAAGGACAGCAGAATCAAGGAACTCTTTCTCGTGGAGGGAGATTCTGCCGGCGGTTCCGCCAAGCAGGGAAGAGATTCCCATTTCCAGGCAATCCTTCCGTTAAGAGGAAAGGTTCTGAATACGGAAAAATGCTCGCTGGCCGAAATTGAAAAGAATGAAGAGCTGAATACGCTGATCCATACGATCGGCGCCGGTGTCGGTTCTGATTTTGACTACCGTGACAGCAATTACGGAAAAGTGATTATCATGACCGATGCCGATGATGACGGATCTCATATTCAGATCCTTCTGCTGACGTTCTTCTACCGTTATATGCGTCCGCTTGTCGAGCAGGGAATGGTTTACATTGCTCTGCCGCCACTTTACAGGGTACAGAAGGGCAAAAACGTACAGTACTGCTATGACGATGATGAGCTTGAGGCGCTGCGCAAAAAGATCGGCAAGGCGGAAATCCAGAGATACAAGGGACTTGGTGAGATGAACGCCACCCAGCTCTGGGAAACAACAATGGACCCCTCAACAAGAACACTGATCCGCGTCGGCATCAATGACGGCATAAAGGCGGAAAGAAGAGTGTCTGTGCTGATGGGAGACAAGGCGGAACTGAGAAGAAAATGGATCGAAGACAACATCTCGTTTACGCTTGAGGACAGTTTCAGGGTGGATTGATCAATGGCGAAAAAGAAAGAGATTAAGGACAACACGAAATATGTGCCTCAGCTGCTTGAGGATATCATGGGTGCCGGTTTCGGCCGGTATGCGAAATACATTATTCAGGACAGAGCGCTTCCTGATGCAAGAGACGGACTGAAGCCGGTGCAGAGAAGAATTCTGTATGCGATGTATCATGACGGCAATACGTGGGATCATCCTTACCGTAAATCCGCAAAGACAGTCGGCCTTGTCATCGGTAATTATCATCCGCACGGGGACAGTTCTGTCTATGATGCGATGGTGCGTATGTCACAGGACTGGAAAGTCAGACTGCCGCTGATCGACATGCACGGCAACAACGGCTCGATTGATGATGATCCGGCTGCCGCGATGCGTTATACGGAAGTGCGTCTGGCTAAAGTTACACAGGTCATGGAAGATGATCTGGATAAGAATACGGTTGAAATGGCGCCGAATTTCGATGATACGGAAAATGAACCGACAGTGCTGCCGGTTCCGTTTCCTGTCATGCTGGTTAACGGAGCCACCGGAATTGCGGCCGGATATGCGACAAATATGCCGCCTCATAATCTCGGGGAAGTGGTTGACGCGGCGATTTACCGGATTCAGAATCCCGACTGTTCCCTTGCGGATCTGATGGATATCATTCCCGGACCGGATTTTCCCACCGGCGGAATCGTTCAGGGAGAAAAGGGAATTACGGATGCCTTTGCGACGGGCAGGGGAAAGATTGTCATCAGAGGAAGATGTGAGATCGTATCCAATGCCTCCATTCAGCAGATCATCATCACCGAGATTCCCTATGAAGTGGTCAAGGGAAATCTTGTTCGTGAGATGGATGAGATCCGTGTCAGCAGAAAAATCGACGGTATACTTGACGTCCGTGATGAGTCAGACCGGAACGGCATGCGGATTGTCGTGGATGTCAGGAAGAATACCGATGCGAATATGGTGCTGAACTATCTGTATAAGAATACGAAGCTTCAGGTCTACTACAGCTACAACAATGTTGCGATTATTGATCAGACACCGGTCCAGGTCGGTCTTGCCGGACTGCTCGACGCATTTATCGATTTCCGGCGGGAAGTCGTCATCAGAAGATCAAAGTTTGAACTTGACCGGATGGAAAAGAGATGCCATATCATCGAAGGTCTGATGAAAGCCGTATCCATTCTTGACGAAGTGATCCGGATCATCCGTTCTTCGAAGGATAAGGCCGACGCCAAAAAGAATCTGATGAAGGCATACGGGTTTGACGATCCCCAGGCGGAAGCCATTGTATCCCTGCGTCTGTACCGTCTCACAAATACCGATATCATGGTTCTGCGTGATGAGTTTGCGGGTCTTGTCAATCAAATTGAGGAGACAAAGGCGATCATCGAGAATGAGAATGTTCTCCGTTCCGTCATCATCCGTGAACTCAGGGCAGTGAAGAAGGAATACGGCTCACCGCGCCGCTCGGAAATTCAGTCCGAAGTTGAGGACATTGTCATTGACCGGGCTTCAATGATTACTAACGAAAGAGTTGTCGTGACGGTATCGGAGGACGGCTATGTCAAGCGGGTCTCCCTGCGTTCGTTTAATGCGAGCGGAGACAGTGACACCGGCATCAAGAACGGTGATACGCTTGTCGGTACGATGGAATGTGATACGGTGGATACACTGCTTCTGTTTACTTCCAAGGGAAATTACGCTTCACTGCCTGTCTGGCAGATCGAAGAAGGAAAATGGAAGGATATTGGTGTACATCTGAACAAGTTTGTCCGGATTGACGGAGATGACAAGATACGAAGCGCGCTTCTGATTAAGTCTTTTGATACATACGCATGGATTGTGACACTTTCCTCCGGCGGACAGATCAAGAAGACACCGGTTTCGATGTTCCGGGTACAGAAGAACAGCAAGGTCATTCCTGCCATGAGTATTTCATCAAGAGATGAGCTCCTTACGGCTTTTGCGGTATATGAGGGACAGCAGATCGCTGTTGTTTCCCGTGACGGCTTTGCCTGCCGGTACTCTGTTGATGAAATCCCTTCAACCGGGGTCAGATCAAAAGGTGTCAAGGCAATGAATCCTGGTAAGGGTGACAGTACTGCTTTTGCCTGCCCGCTTTCATCAAACGACAATATGGTGGTTGTCATCAGCCGCACCGGCGGAATGAAGAGACTGAAGAAGGAAGAAATCCCGGAAGGAAACAGACCGCTTAAGGGAAATCTGATCTGCCGCCGTCTGAAGACAAATCCGAGTGAAGTCATCTATATGAACAGAATCATGCCGGGTGACAGTATGATTTTCACGGATCCGGAAAAACAGATACTGAAGGCAACGGATATTCCGATCCGGGCGAAGGATGCAGGCTTCTCCGCTCCGCTTGTTCTGAAAAACGGATGGCGTCTGCACCGCGGCATTGAAGAGTGCCGGATCATTGATATTCCCGAAAATGCCGAAGATGATGTCCATGATGATATTGAAAAGATCAGTCTCTTTGACTGAGGGGAACATGAATGAGAAAATGCATTGGCTGCGGGGCTGTCCTGCAGAGTGAAAACAAAAGTGAACCGGGATATACACCGAAACCCGAAGGAGGATACTGTCAGCGCTGCTTCCGGCTGATTCATTATGATGATCTGACTGTTTCCATGCGGACCGGGATCGATCCCGATACGGTAATCAGTCAGGCTTCTGCCATGGATGCGCTGATTCTCTGGGTAATTGATCTCTTCGACAATGAAGCGGGAATGATTCCGGGCATTAACCGGAAACTGTCCGGGAAAGATATCATTCTGGCGCTGAACAAAAGAGATCTTCTGCCGGAGAATATTTCCGATGAGAAAATCATGACATTTATTGCGGGAAGGCTCGGGGAATCCGGTATCCGTGTGCGTGAGATGATCATGACATCCCGTGAACATAATCTCGGTGCTGAAGAAATAAAGGAAGCGGTTGAAATGTATGCCGGAAACAGACCGGTTGTTGTAATCGGCAGAGCCAATTCCGGCAAGAGCACATTGATGAACCGTCTTGCGGGCAGAAATGATCTGACAATGTCGAGATACCCCGGAACCACACTGGACTTCAATGAGATTGTCATTGACGGCAGAACGTATATTGATACTCCGGGAATCGAGATTGAAAACAGTATTCTGATGGCTGCTGAAGAGAAAGACCTGAAGACGATTATTCCCCAGAAGACCATCAAACCTGTTGTCTATCAGCTGAAGGATGATCAGAGCTTTGCGGCAGGGGGTCTTGTGAGACTGGATCTTTACGGCTGTCATAAGGCATCGTGTGTATGGTATGTAAGCAGCGCGCTTACGCTGCACCGCTCAAAGGCTTCCAATGCGGACATGCTTTGGAAAAACCATTACGGTGAAACCCTCGTTCCCGTGCCGCAGAAAAAGGAATTCAGCAGCTATTCCATCCGCAAGGATGAAGGAAAAACTGATATCGTGATCGACGGACTCGGCTGGGCATGTGTCAGCGGAGAAATCCGGACAATTACCGTACATGTACCGAAAGGTGTGAATGTAACATTCAGAAAGGCTATGTTGTAATGTTGACGACAAAACAGAAAGTATATCTCAGAAGTCTTGCCCAGACCGAAAAGCCGATATTTCAGATCGGCAAAGACGGCCTCAGTGAGAATCTGATTGAAACCGTGAAAAACGGAATCCGCAAAAGAGAACTGATCAAGATCAGTGTCCTGAAGAACTCGGATGAAGATCTCCGGGAGCTTGCCTTTGATCTGGCACGCCTCAGCGGCAGCGAGGTCGTACAGGTCATCGGAAGACAGATCGTTCTCTATAAGCGGGCAAAAGAACCGAGAATTCTGCTTCCATGATTATCGGCATGCGGTTTGATCCGGTAACGGATGCGGAAGTTTCATATCTGAAGAAATACCGGAAGGAAAACAGAATCAGAACATTGTATGTGACCGCCGCGGAAGAGGGTATCCTTGACCGTAAGATCCGGCTTTATCTTCTGCGGAAGGCGCTTTCGCCATACCGGCATATTGTTGTGACGGAAGAACCAGCCGATGTAATGATCAGTCAGTTTGAAGCGGACGAGGAGAAAGTCAGAAGCGGATATTATTATCTTGCGGCAAAAGGCATACGGGCTGTGCTTGCGGAAGGTACGATGTATCTGGAGGAAATCACACGCAGAATGTGTAAGGAAACAAGAGCAGCGCATTCCCTGGGTGTGGCTGAAACGGCTGCCGGGCTTGCTTTGAAACACGGTGTATCACCGCAGACGGCATACAGAGCCGGGATGCTGCATGATATTACGAAGAAATGGAGCGAAGAAGAAGGCAGAGCATACCTGCAGAAGAGGGAACCGGAAGTTCTGTCTTTGAATCCGCGGATCTGGCACAGCTATACCGCAGCCTGGTGGGTTAAGGAAAACATGGGGATTACCGATCCCGTATTCCTGAATGCGCTGCGCCATCATACTGTCGGTGACGGTAAAACAAAACTGGATCATATTCTGTATATTGCCGACAAGACGGAACCCGGCAGGGCATATAACTGTGAGAAGGAACTCCAGCTTGCAGGAGAAGATCTGAAGAAGGCAGCTGCTCTGGTAAAAGAGGAAGCAATGCAGTATATTTTAGACAAGGAGGGTTTTGATGTCAGAAATTCTTGAAATGACAAAAAAGGTTCTCGATGAGAAACTGGCTGAAGATATTACGGTGATTGATATGCGTGATATCAATCCGTTCACTGATTATTTTGTAATCTGTACAGCAAGAAATGTCAGACATGCCCAGTCTCTTGCCGACTTTGTTGAGGAAGAAGCGAATAAGCGCGGATATGATGTGAGAATGCGTGAAGGTGAAAGGGAGAGTACCTGGGTTCTTCTCGATCTTTACGAAGTAGTCATTCATATCTTTACTGAAGAAGCGAGAAAGACTTACCGGCTTGAAGCTCTTTGGGCCGATCAGCCGCAGGAAAGCTACAGCGGAGAATAGACAAAAAAAAACTGCACTGCAGTTTTTTTATGACTCAGGTGTTTCAACCGGTTCCATTGTTTCACCGGGCTGATACAGACCGTTATCGGCAAGCCAGATCTCAACATCTTCAGCACTCAGCATCTGTTCACTGTTCCATTCCAGTTTGGAAACAAGAACAGGTGTGCCGTTTTCCAGACGGATGACGGCAAGAGCGGGAATATTCCGGATTCCCCAGTCTTCTGTGAGTCTGAGAGTAACGGAATCCTGCTCAATTTCGGAAGTATCCACGATATCAATGATTCTGTCCAGCTGAAGCTGGGTATCATTCTGAACGGTTGTAAGCAGTGTGTTGCGGACATATTCACTGTCCTGGATCCGTTTGTCATAGAACAGTACGTAGTGAATCGCGCCTTCGTTACCGCTGAGAACATATTCATTCAGTGATTTATAGTCAATTACCAGTGCGTCGGTAATTTCATTGAGATCATCTTCCGGTTCAAACAGGTGATATCCTGCAGCAACAATGCTGTAAAGAGACAGTGTTACGAGAAATGTAAAGAGTATTTTTTTAAACATCGGTTATTCTTCTTTCAATATGCGGTTATTCTATCAGACGAGTCATATAAATTCAATTGATATTGAAATCGCCGGCATTAACTCAATATAATAACTGCACGGGGTTGTATATGAAATGGTATGAACAGAATTACGTGAACCGCAGAGACTGGATTATGGAACACCTCGGCGTGCTTGGATTAAGTGCCCGGGAAGCTGTTACCGTTCTGATGATTGACTATATGAACGAACATCATATGCCGGTTTCAATGGAATCACTGCAGAAGAGAACGGGGCTTTCCGAAGAAGAAACCGAAAACGCGATTGATGTTCTCTGCGCAAGACGATATCTCGATATCAAGGCATCCAGCAGCGGGATTGCAATGTTGCTGAACGGACTGTTTGAAGCGGAAACAGCAAGGGATGAACGTATACTGGATAACTCTCTTTTTGAAACATTTGAAAGTGAATTCGGCAGACCTTTGAGTACAAAGGAAATGCAGAAAATCAGTGACTGGAACCGCAGTATGGATAAGAAAATGATTCTTTATGCTCTGCGGGAAGCCAGCGCATTTCAGAAGCTGAATCTGTCCTATATTGATAAGATCCTGACGGAATGGAACAGAAAGGGCATTACGACGGAAATGATCGTAAACGGTAAGAAGCGATGGAAAGAATGACGCCGGAAGAGATTATCGGTCACCTGGACAGGCTTTATCCCGATGCCCGCTGTGAACTGGACCACAGAAATGATTATGAAATGGCAGTTGCGGTCATTCTGAGCGCACAGACAACCGATGCATCCGTCAACCGGGTAACACCCGGTCTTTTCGAAAGATTTCCCGATCCCGCTTCTCTTGCGGCAGCGGATCAGCAGGAGGTCGAAGAACTGATTTCTTCATTGGGGCTTTACCGCAACAAGGCAAGGTCGATCATCGGTTTTGCCAAAGGGGTAACCGAACGGTTTGAAGGCAGGGTTCCTGCTTCTATGGATGAGCTTGTTTCACTTCCCGGTGTGGGACGCAAGTGCGCGAACGTCATTCTTGCCGAATGCCATGGTATTCCTTCTTTGGCGGTGGATACGCATGTTTCCCGTGTTTCAAAGCGGCTCGGACTTGCTTATGCAAAGGATACGGTTGATGTCATTGAACGTAAGCTCTGCCGGAAGATTCCCAGGGAAAGATGGATCAGGACACATCATCAGATGATTTTCTTCGGGAGATATCTCTGCCATGCAAGGAATCCGAAGTGTATCCGATGCCCGTTTGTAAAGATCTGTCATGAGAAGAAAAAGAATCTTAAGATCGGCGGGCTGACTGCAGTATGAAGAAGCGGAGGGAATGAAAATGACCGAAATATTCGGAACACTCGGTCCGGCCTGCGCGGATTATGACATATTGGATCAGATGTTCAAAAACGGAATGACCGGCATCAGACTGAACATGTCGCATACCAGTCTTTGCGAAAGTGAAGAGCTGTTAAGGACATATCATTCCGCAGCTGCTGCCAACGGCAGAAAAGGGGATCTTCTGATTGACCTTCAGGGACCGGAACTCAGGATTTCCGTCCGTGAACCCATGAATCTCAGTGAGGGGGATCTGATCTGCTTCGGCAAAGGCGGTATTGGCATAGATGAATGTGTTGTTTCCGCAATGGAAAAGGGTGACAGCATTCTTATGGATGACGGCAGGATACTGGCTGTGATTACAGCTGTCTTTGAAGACCGTGCTGAAGCGGTAATCAGACGGGGAGGCCTGCTGATGAACCGCAAGAGCATCAAAATCGAAGGAAAGGATATTTCCGGACCTGATCTGACACAGCAGGATCTGGAAAATCTTTCGGAAGCGAAAAAATACGGTGTGACTGCAGTGATGGTGCCCTTTGTGAGGGAAGGCCGTCAGCTCCGTAATATCCGTGAACGGCTGAATGCTTACGGCTGTGCGGATATCCGTATCTTTGCGAAAATCGAAAACCGCACCGGGATGAAAAATCTCAGGGATATCATTCCGTATGCGGATATGATTGTGATTGCCAGAGGAGATCTCGGCAATGACATGCCATTATGGCAGCTGCCTGCTGCCCAGAAGGATATTGAGGATCTTTGCCTGCGGGCCGGAAAACCGTTCCTTGTCGTTACGCAGATGCTTGCGTCAATGACTGATCATGCCGTTCCGACAAGAGCGGAGGTATCGGATATATTCAATGCCGTGATTGACGGTGCCGATGCGGTTATGGCAACCAATGAAACAGCTGCCGGAAAGTATCCTGCGGAGGTGATCTGCTATCTGAAAAACACAGCTGATGAAGCGGAAAAATGGCTGGCAGGGAGATAAAAAAAGAGTGATCTGATCACTCCTCATCTTCATTAACCTTGCGGATTCTTCTGCCGTCAGGCAGTGTGACAACGATATCATCACTCAGACTCTGTCTGAACAGATCATCAAGCTGTTCGTCCAGAGTTTTTTTCTGTTTGATTGTCACTCCGTCAGTGTCGACAACCGGGATATGAATTGTATCTTCACGCTCGGGAAGGGTTATATCCACAATTCTGGATACCTGAATCTCGGAATGAAGCAGACCGTTCAGCAGAAGAATCTTTCTGTCTTCCCGATCTTCACCGTCACTGAAATCCTCCGGATTGGAAACATAACCGGAAACAATACTGCCGTCATCCAGAGTGGCACTGATGAATTTATTCCTGTACGGAATCAGATCCTTAGGGTCCATGAACTGTATTCAACTCCTGCTGAAACAATTATAGCAGTAAAAGGATAACCGGGACTTACGGATTTCCCGTAAAGAACAGAAAGTAATACAGCAAATGGAAGATGAAAACCGCCCGGTTGGGCGGTTCTTTGAAACTATAATTCGATTTGATAGTCAGGTTCTTCGGATTCTCCGGGTGGAGCGAAGTCTCCGCCTTCACCGTTTTCCGTATTTGTCGGAACCTGATACTCCTCAGGCTCTTCCGTAATTTCCGGCTCAGGTGTGATTTCTGGCGTCGGTGTCGGCGTTGATTCAGGCGTTGTTTCGGGAGCAGTCTGAATGTACTCGTATACGACAAGAGTTACAGATGACTTGGCGGGTATTTCCTGACCGAATGCACTGGAACCGTTGTATATCAGTTCCTTCGCACCGTCCTTTGATGAATCGGTTGTCTGGGTGTATGTGACAGTAAGACTGATGTTGTTTTCAGCCGCCCATTTCTTGATGTCATCAACTGAAGCTGAAGACCCGGGAGCCGTGGATTTCTTGTCTCCTTTCGGCGTGAAGGTCGTACATACTTCATTGGATCTGTCTGAGAGGTTCTGATAGAAGTACCAGCCGCAGGCTGTTGCTTCCTTGCCGGGTGTCAGACCGTCAAGCGTCTTTGAGGTACTGCTTGAATCCGTGCTGAATTCGGCGATTGTAGTACCGTTCTGGGATACTCTTGCACCATAGCGCACCGGTCCGGTGAGCCATGTGATATTGAAGGAATCACCGTCTGTGTCGAGCTTGGATGAATCCGGATACGGTGACCATGAGTAGGTTACTGAACCGTCTTCGTTCGGCGATGCACTGAAGGAAGAGAGATTCGCAAGCGGATCAATCTGCGCTTCGAATGAACCGATGTCGGCATATTCTGCCTTGATCATTCCGGTTGCGACATACTCATCCGGCATTTCCGGAGGTGGGGATACATACGGATAGATGCCTTTAACATGTGTGATTTCCTTGATTCCGTCCGGCTTTGTCAGCGGTTCGGGTGTATGATCACGGTTCAGAACATCAAGCACTTCACTGCAGATGTGACCGCGGGTATTCATATTTGTTTTCCATGTCTGGAAATAGGTGTCTTTGTCCTTTTCCGCTTTTTCATAGCCTACCCAGACGGCTGTGGTGTATTCGGAAGTTTCGCAGACCATCCAGTTATCCTTTGAGGCTCCGACCGGAATGCCGTATTCGACACCATAGGTTCCCCAGTCGGTTGTGCCGGTCTTGCCGTAGACAGTGTAGTTTCTTTCCAGGACTTCCATGAAGTTGATGTAAGGTGATTCGACCGCTTTCTCCATCAGCCAGGCTGCCATATACGCTGCCTGAGGTGAAAGAACACTGACAGGGGTATACTGCGGATCAACCGGTTCATAGAGACCGCTGCGGTAAACAATCTTTGTGATTGTATGCGGCTGAATGTAATTGCCGCCGTTCATCAGTACGGCATGGGCTGCCATCAGTTCCTCGGTTGTGCAGATAAAGTCATTGCCGCCGATCGCGAAACTGATATTGAAGAGACTCGGATCAAACTTGGAGAAGTTCAGTCCCTGCAGCAGCTTGATAATGACATCCTGTCCTTTTTCATCGATGACTGCCTGCATGGCCTTGATTGCCGTAGTGTTTAATGAAACGGCAACGGCTTTTTCAAGATCGACTTCACCGATATACTGACCGCTGGCATTCTTGTAAGTCCAGTTGCCGTAAGTGACCGGTTCATCAACAAGCGTATGTGTTGTTGCCCAGCCGAGATAATCAAATGCCGGGGCATAATCTAGGAACGGTTTGACAGCCGAACCGGGCTGTTTATACTGCTCTGTCGCGTGATTCAGCAGCATGGATCCGCCGCCGGCATAGTTTCTGCCGCCGCCGATGCCGACAATTTCGCCGGTCTGGTTGTTTTCGGAGATGACTGCCATTTCCATCAGATCATCCGCAAACTGAACATTTTCATTTTCACCGGCCTGAATTTCTTCCATTGCCGTCTGAACGACAGGATCCATGGCCGTATGAATTTCCATTGAGACACTCAGAGGATCATGACCTGTCAGTTCCTCTGCTTCCTTGAGGACCGTATCGATATACGCCTGATACTGTCCGTCATTGTCACTTTCGACGGAAGAAGGATCAATCAGCAGATCTTCAACCTTTACGGCTTTTCCGAGATCGCGTTCCTCCTCGGTGATGTATCCGTGGGAACACATCAGATTCAGAACCGTATTCCTTCTTTCCGTTGCGTGATCAAGATAGAAATGCGGGTCATAGTAGTAAGGTGAGTTGACAATTCCTGCCAGCAGCGCGCTTTCAGGCAGTGTCAGTTCACTGACATCCTTGCCGAAATACTGCTGTGCTGCTTTCTGCACACCGCGGATATTGCCGATGCCGCCGAAATTCATCTTGTTCAGATACATTTCGAAGATTGCCTTTTTGTTGGACTTGCGCTCCAGTTCAATAGCCATGGCAATCTGCTGGATCTTATATTCGATATCCTTGGTCTTGCTGGTGCTTTCATCATCATTGACGAAGTAAGTCAGCTTGACCAGCTGCATTGTAAACGTTGAGCCGCCCTGCATGTTGTGATGGATGATCGTTTCAATGATCGACTTTGTGAAACGGGGGATATCAAATCCGTTATGCGTAAAGTAACGGGAGTCCTCAATTGACAGGAAGGCATCCACGAGAGATTCAGGAACCTGATCGTATGTGATGTTTTCCCTGAGCTGTTTGCCGACGTCGGCAATCTGTGTACCGTCCTTGTCAAAGATCAGGGTGGATTCCTGAGAGAAGAAGTCATTGACATCAATCTCGGGTTTTCCTTCCAGGAAGGTTGACAGGGCAGCCATACCGACACCGGTAAACACCAGTTCAAATCCGACAAGCACTGCCAGCAGCATTGTCAGGAAGCGGAACCAGTGGAACCTGCGCTCCA
>CACXDM010000138.1 GCA_902766435.1 uncultured Erysipelotrichaceae bacterium
CAGATTCAATTTTACAGCGAGGTACTTTTTCTTTCAGCCTCCTAATCTCTCAGGTTGTCCTCCTGTTTGTATGTTACAGGAAGCTCCCGTTATGATCAGAATTCTTACTTATAAATACATGAAACAATATTCAACATTATCTTATCGGAATCGAATCATGCACGAAAGATAAAATTACTGTTCCCTCATCTCCCGGATAATGGATACGCCGGAAGAAGTACCGATTCTTGAGGCGCCTGCTTCAATCATTTCCAGTGTCTTTTCCAGCGTACGGATACCGCCTGCCGCTTTAACCTGAACATCCGGTCCGCAGTGTTCCTTCATCAGCCTGACATGTTCTGCCTTTGCGCCTGCCGTACCGAAGCCGGTGCTTGTCTTGATAAAGTCAGGTTTGACAATGGATGAGATTTCTGCCGTTTTGATGATCTCTTCCTCAGTGAGATAACAGGTTTCAAATATGACCTTGCATACAATTCCGGCTTCATGCGCCGCATCTCTCATCCGTCTCATCTCTTCTTCGATATAGGCATAGTCGTGTTCCCTGAGTTTTCCGATATTGAGAACATAGTCAAATTCCTGCGCGCCGTCCCGGATGGCATTACGCGCTTCCGCTTCCTTGGATTCGATGGTCATCTGTCCGAGCGGAAAGCCGACTGCCGCCCCGGTCAGAACATCAGATCCTTCCAGCAACTTACGGCACATCTTAACCGGATATGTATTTACCGCAACAGATTTAAATCCGTATTCACGCGCTTCCTGACAGAGTTTCCGGAAATCCTCCGTTACCGCATCCGCCTTCAGGTTTGTATGATCGATCATCGCCGCGATTTCTTCTGCTGTATAGTTCATCCTCATTCCCCCTTCCGTCCTGTCATGATCATTATATCGGAATCCGGATCAGTCCTGAGCGGATGGAATATTATGAAAATTATTGAATATATTTTCATAAATAATTGAAAGTTTTTTCTGAAAACGATGTATTTTTCTCTTGCATTTGGGATTCTTTTCTGCAATAGTTTAGAAAACAGGACGGTGAAAGGAGACGGGATATGACAGCTTATGTATTTACCATGATGTGTTGCTGCAGAGATACTCAGCCCGGTTACGCTGTCCGGGATTGTTTCTGACGGCAATCCCCAGTTCATGAATTGACTGAAGCAGACTGTATCCGGGTAAACATATCCCGGATTTTTATTTGCCGCCATGTTGAAAGAAAGAGGATAGAAAAATGACAGAAATCAAAAAAAACGCATCCGAACTGATCGGAAACACACCGCTCGTCGAACTGACACATATCGAAAAAGAATACAATCTCAAAGCACGTCTTCTCGGTAAACCCGAATATCTGAATCTCACCGGTTCGGTAAAGGACAGAATTGCCAAAGCAATGATTGAAGACGCAGAGGAAAAAGGACTTCTCAAAGAAGGCTCCGTCATCATTGAACCGACATCCGGCAACACCGGCATCGGTCTTGCGGCAGTCGGCACATCAAAGGGATACCGTGTCATTATCGTGATGCCCGAAACATTCTCCGTTGAACGCAGAAAACTGATCAAGGCATACGGCGCGGAGATTGTTCTGAGTGAAGGCTCCAAAGGAATGAAGGGTGCCATTGCCAAAGCAGAGGAACTGGCTGCCACAATCGAAAACAGCTTTATCCCCGGTCAGTTTGACAACCCGGCAAACCCCAAAGTTCATTATGAGACAACCGGACCTGAGATCTGGAAAGCCACAGAAGGCAAAGTGGATATCCTCGCTGCGGGTGTAGGAACCGGCGGCACCGTTACCGGTACGGGAAAATACCTGAAGGAACAGAATCCCGATATTAAAGTCGTGGCAGTAGAACCGGCTTCTTCCCCCGTTCTTTCCGGCGGAAATCCCGGTCCGCATAAGATTCAGGGAATCGGCGCCGGCTTTGTCCCCTCTGTTCTGGACACTTCCGTCTATGATGAAGTCATTACAGTCACGAATGAAGACGCCCTTTCCACCGGCCGTCAGGTTGGCAGAAAAGAAGGTATTCTTGTCGGCATCTCTGCCGGAGCGGCAGTAAAAGCAGGCATTGAACTGGCACAGAGAGAAGAAAACGAAGGGAAGACGATTGTCGTGATTCTCCCCGATTCCGGTGACCGTTATCTCTCCACTGCTCTTTTCGAAGAGTGAAACAGACATCATTCCCCGGTTCACTGATATAATGGTGAGAAGGAGAGTGAAGAAATGGCAAAAACATTAGTCGCATATTTTTCCGCCGGCGGTGTCACAAAGAGAACCGCAGAGAAACTGGCAGAAGCTGCCGGTGCTGATCTGTTTGAAATCATTCCGGAAGTTCCCTATACTGCAGCCGATCTCGACTGGAGAGACAAGTCTTCCCGCACCACCGTCGAAATGCAGGATAAGAATTCCCGTCCCGCTTTCATCAAAAACGAACTGAATCCTTCGGAGTATGATCTGATCTTCCTCGGATATCCGGTATGGTGGTATACGGCACCGCATATCATCAATTCCTTCCTGGAAGCGTATGATTTCTCCGGTAAGAAAATCGTTCTGTTCGCCACCAGCGGCGGCAGTGCCTTCGGCAAGGTGACAGACGATCTGAAAGTCAGTGTTCCGGAAAGCACACAGATCATCGAAGGCGCTCTTCTGAACGGAAATCCTTCCGTCGAAGCGCTGAAGAAGTTTGTTTCAGAATTCTGATTCCAATCTCACACAAGGTCCTCCGGGACCTTTTTCATTACTCTCATTCATAGTCTGAATTTATATCAGAATATTCATTCCCCGTATTTTTCAGTTTCTGTTTCTTCCCGGATAATAAACAGCGTAAGGAGAAACACATGAAGCAGTTATCTATAAACAAAACACTTATACTCTCCTGTATCCTGCTGAGCAGAAACCGAATGTGAAAGACGATCTCATTCAGCCGCATCAGAACAGATACATGAAAGGAAAGGAATAAGAACATGACAGATATCAGAAACCCTCAGAACTGGAGTATTGAAACAAAACAGCTTCACATCGGACAGGAAAGTGCCGATCCCGCCACAGACGCAAGAGCAGTACCGATCTACGCAACTGCTTCCTATGTATTCCATAACGCCCAGCACGCAGCTGACCGCTTCGCTTTGAAGGATGCCGGCAATATCTACAGCCGTCTGACAAATCCGACGGAAGATATCTTTGAAAGAAGAATAGCCGCATTGGAAAACGGTTCGGCAGCCCTCGCTCTTTCATCCGGAGCAGCTGCGATCTCCTATACGATTCAGGCCCTGGCTAAAGCAGGAGAACATATCGTCGCATCCAAGACCATTTACGGCGGATCATACAATCTGCTGGCCCATACTCTTCCTCTGACATCCGGCATCACAACAACGTTTGTCGATCCCGATGAAGAAGGATCATTCGAAGCAGCGATTCAGGACAATACAAAAGCAATATTCATCGAAACACTCGGAAATCCGAATTCCAATATCATCGATATTGAAGAAGTTGCCAATATTGCCCATAAGCATCAGATCCCGCTGGTCATTGACTCAACCTTCGCGACACCGGTACTTGTCAGACCGATCGAATACGGTGCGGATATCGTTGTTCATTCAGCCACCAAGTTCATTAATGGTCACGGAACGGCAATCGGCGGTGTCATCGTCGAAAGCGGAAAGTTTGACTGGAAAGCCTCAGGCAGATATCCCTGGATCTCCGAACCCAACCCCAGCTATCACGGCATATCCTTTGCGGACGCGGTAGGTCCGGCAGCCTTTGTGACCTATATCCGGGCAATCCTTCTTAGAGACACCGGCGCCACAATCTCACCGTTCTCGGCATTCCTCTTCCTGCAGGGTCTTGAAACACTTTCCCTCAGAGTGGAATGCCACGTAGAGAACGCCCTGAAGATCGTTGATTACCTGAACAGTCATCCGCAGGTCGAAGCAGTTCATCACCCTTCTCTTGAATCCGAACCGAGTCATAAATACTATCAGAAGTATTTCCCTAACGGCGGAGGGTCCATCTTCACATTCGAGATCAAAGGAGATGCCGAAACCGCAAAGACATTCATTGACAACCTGCCGATCTTCTCACTTCTCGCAAATGTGGCAGATGTTAAATCACTCGTCATTCACCCTGCCAGCACAACCCATTCACAGCTCAGTGAAGAGGAACTTCTGGATCAGGGAATCAGACCGAATACAATACGTCTGTCAATCGGCACAGAGAATATCAATGACCTTCTCGCGGCACTGGATACGGCATTTGCGGCAGTAAGCTGAAACAGATAAACATTGTTTATAAATACAGGGAGCTTTCACAGCTTCCTTTTTTCACGCTGAATACCCTTTCAGAAAATTAATCCTGAATGAAAGTGTTTTATCCCGAAAATCTGTCTTTTATTCTGTTGCAGAGAAAAATCCGCTGAGGTATACTTCAACCGCCGGAAGAAAAAAACGGCACATCTGTCATAAAAATAAGTTGTCAATTACCCCGCCTAAGTCCATAGGACTATAGACGGGGCTTGAAAGAGAATTCTTTTAAGCCCGATTGATTAGCCTAAGTCTTGAAACAAAGACTACGTTATGCAGTGACACTTAAGCAACTTATCCGGGAATGCTCCACAAGTTCCCGGCTCTAAGGACATGTATTAAACATCTCTGAGAGGTAGGAGAAGTGTGCATGTCTTCAAAACCTGCAGAACATTGGCGATGTGGACCACCCCGCATTGGCGGGAG
>CACXDM010000139.1 GCA_902766435.1 uncultured Erysipelotrichaceae bacterium
CCGTAAAACAGATGTCTTGCGTTAACCATCAAAGAGGTCAGGGCAGCTGTCAGTAAAGACACCCCCGCCGTCAGCATCGATACGCCGACATACTGCAGGGAACCCGCGTAGATCAGGGTACTCATGGCAAAAGACCATAAAACACCATAACCCGCGCTTTCCAGAAGAATACCGAAACCGGCGCCGAGAACGATATATCCGGCCATTACGGGAAGTGATTTCCGGAAAGCTTTTTGCATCACATTCCGGTTCATCGGTATATGCCTTTTCTTTCCAGAAGATCATTCAGCTTACGGTAAACCGTTTCATATTCCGTAAAGTGTATGGTATTGAAGCCAAGATGGTTTGCGGCATCGATATTGTTTATGTTGTCATCGATAAACACGCACTCTTCCGCTTTCAGTCCGTATGTTTCCAGAAGAATCATGTAGATATCCGGTTCCGGCTTGACATGTTTCACTTTGTAAGAAAAGACCCCGCCGTCGGTATACGGAAGGAAATCCAGTACTTCAGGACATCTGCGGATCAGAAAGCCGGAATAATTGGAAAGATAGAGGACACGGTATCCTCTGTTTTTCAGTTCCTTAACCCAGGGTACGGCATAATCACAGTTATGCATGCATTCTGCGACGTTCTCACATGCGTCCGTAATCTGTTCACTGTATGAAGGGCGGTGTTCCCGCATCATCCGGAAGATTTCCTCTTCCGGAAATACGCCCCTGTCCAGTTCATTCCAGTATCCGGTAAACCAGAGAGATTCATTTACGGCATTGACTGTATCCCCGTCATAGCGGGCATTTACATATGCATGCCAGTCAAAGCGCATCATCACATTTCCGATGTCAAATACAATTGTCTTAATCATATGGGGTATCATAACACATTAACGTGCAGTCCATTTTCATTTTGCCTTAAAGCGTGATATCCTAATGTGGTTTCGGGGGAGATCATGGAAGAAAGAAAATATCCGACAAGACTGAAAATGGTTGGCCATTTCCTGCGCGGTTCTAAGCGCTGGTTTTTTCTGGCTGTCATTTTTGCCTGCCTGGTATCTCTGTTTGAACTGATCAGTCCGAAACTGATTGCTTTTACGGTGGACTCCGTGATCGGAGATCAGGTTCCCGACGTAACCGGAATGGTGAAGACACTGCTGGAAGCTGCCGGCGGCACTGCATATCTTAAGGGACATTTAGGTATGATCGCATTGCTGATCATGGCGGCTGCGTTTGCTTCGGCCTTATGCCGGTATCTGTTCCGTCTGTTCAACGCGAAGGGTGCTGAGACACTGGTAAAGACAATGCGTGATGATCTGTTTTCCCATATTCTCCGTCTGCCGTTTCAGTGGCACAGTGAGAATCATACGGGTGACATCATACAAAGATGTACGAGTGATGTTGAACAGATCAAGATGTTTCTTTCCGAACAGCTGACATCACTGATCCGTATCCTGATTCTGATCACACTGGCTGTCTGGTATATGTTCGGCATTCATAAAACACTGTCCCTGACGGCTGTTGCGTATATCGTGATCGTTGTCTCATACAGCTATTATTTCCACCATAAGATCGGCGACGCTTTTGAAAAGGTGGATATCGAAGAGGGAAGACTTTCATCAATCGCGCAGGAGAATCTGACGGGTGTGCGTGTTGTGCGTGCGTTCGGCAGAGAGACATATGAAAAGGAGTGGTTTGAGAAACAGAATGCCCATTATACGGGTCTCTGGGTTCATCTGCTGAATATTCTTGCGGCTTTCTGGTCTTCCGGTGATCTGATTTCAAATCTGCAGATTCTTGTCATCCTTGCCATGGGATCGGCCCTTTGTGTAAGAGGCAGTCTTTCCGCCGGCAACTTCATTGCGTTTATTTCCTATAACTCAATGCTGATCTGGCCGACAAGGGCACTGGGAAGAGTCATTTCCAATTTATCCAAGGCAGGGATCTCGATTGACCGTCTGATGTATATCATGAATGCCGAAGAAGAGAAGGATGATGATAATGCGGCTGAACCGCCGATGAACGGTGATATCTGTTTTGAACATGTTTCCTTCCGGTTCGCAAATGCGAATGCGGAGGCGCTGAATGATATTGACTTTACGATCAAAGCCGGAACAACCGTCGGTATTCTCGGGGGAACCGGATCAGGAAAATCCACCCTGATGTATCTGCTGGACAGACTGTATGATCTGCCTGAGGATTCCGGAAGAATCACGGTCGGCGGAACGGATATCCGGATGATCCGGAGAAACTGGCTGCGCTCGCATATCGGAATGGTTCTGCAGGAGCCTTATCTGTTCTCCCGTACTCTTGAGGAGAATATCCGTATCGCTTCCCAGAAATCAGACCGGAATGAAGTACGCAGAGCGGCCCGGATCGCCGCGCTTGATGAGACGGTCGGTCACTTTGCGGAAGGCTATGACACATATGTCGGTGAGCGGGGAGTCACACTTTCAGGCGGACAGAAACAGCGGACGGCAATTGCCCAGATGCTGATCAGGAAACCGCCGGTGATGATCTTTGATGATTCTCTTTCGGCAGTCGATGCCGAGACGGATGCCCGCATCAGACGCTCACTGCAGGAGAATACAGCCGGTTCAACGATTATCCTGATCTCCCACCGCATCACAACACTGATGAATGCGGATGACATCATTGTCATGGATCAGGGAAGAGTGATCGAACACGGCAGTCATGACGAACTGATGGAGAAAAACGGAATCTACCGGAAGATCCATGATCTTCAGTACAGTCAGTCGGAACAGGAGGAAGACCATGAGTGAGAAGAGTAAAAAAGTCAGTCTTCCCTGGTTCGGTATTCCGAAGATCATGCCGTATCTGAAACCGTACCGCAGAACGATTATCGCAATGATGATCATGGGCTGTCTCACAAGTCTGATTGACTCGGTATATCCGCTGTTCAACCGGTACGCGCTTGATCACTTTGTGGCAGAGGGCACAATGGATACGCTTCCTCTGTTTGTGATCAGCTATCTGGTTATTCTGGCTGCCCAGGTTGTGATGAATTACATCAGTATATCCCAGTGCGGCGCGATTGAAATGTATGTGGACAGAGATCTGAGAAACGCTTCCTTCAGTCATCTGCAGGAATTATCCTTCTCGTATTTCAATCAGAACAACGTCGGGTATATCCATGCCCGGGTCATGAGTGATACGGGTAAGATCGGTGAACTTGCGGCATGGCGGATGATGGATATTGTCTGGAACGGCACCTATCTGATCTTTGTTCTGGTGATGATGTTTCTGGTCAATGTCAGACTGGCCCTGTATGTCATCATGTTAGTGCCGGCAGCCTGTCTGATCATCGGTTTTCTGCAGAAGAAGATGATCGAACTGAACAGACGAATCAGAGAAATCAACTCGAGAATTACCGGCAACTTCAATGAAGGCATTACCGGTGCCCGTTCCATCAAGACACTCGTCATTGAGGAAACGATGGACAGTGACTTCCGGAAAGAAACGGAAAAGATGCGTAAAACATCCGTACACGCAGTACGTTATTCCGCGTTCTTCTCGGCATCCATAACAATGCTGAGCTCGGCAGCTCTCGCAATCGTGCTCTGGCAGGGCGGTATACTGACAATGCAGCAGGTGACGCAGATCGGAACACTGTCTGTATTCATGAGCTATGCGATGAATATGCTCGAACCGATCCAGATGCTGATCGAGACAATTGCGGCATTAATCGGTATACAGGTCAATATCGAACGCTTTACCAGACTGATGGAAACAGAATCAGATGTTATGGATTCACCTGAAGTTATTGAAAAATACGGTGATATGTTCAGCCCGAAGAAAGAAAACTGGGAGGAACTGAAAGGTGATGTAACCTTCAAGGATGTCAGTTTCCGCTATCCGGATGGAAATGAGATGGTGCTTGAGCATTTTGATCTCGATGTTCCTCACGGTACGAATGTAGCCATCGTCGGTGAAACCGGCGCCGGAAAGAGTACTCTTGTCAACCTTGTCTGCCGTTTCTTTGAACCGACAGAGGGACAGATCCTGATTGACGGCAGGGACGCAAGAGAGCGTTCACAGCTCTGGCTTCATTCCAATATCGGCTATGTCCTTCAAACACCGCATCTGTTCTCAGGTACGGTCAGAGACAATCTTCGTTACGGCAAACCGGATGCGACAGATGAAGAGATCATGGAAGCTCTTCGTCTTGTCTCGGCTGAATTCGTCATTCAGAAGATGGACAAAGGTCTCGACAGTGATGTCGGTGAAGGCGGAGACATGCTTTCTACCGGTGAGAAACAGCTGCTGTCCTTTGCCCGGGCAATTCTCGCAGATCCGAGAATTCTCGTTCTTGATGAAGCGACTGCTTCAATTGATACACTGACGGAGAAAGCAATTCAGGATGCTATCTCCACCGTAATCAAAGGCAGAACTTCATTCGTTATCGCCCACCGTCTGTCAACCATCGTTGATTCCGATGTCATTCTCGTTGTAAAGGACGGAAAGATCATCGAACGCGGAAGACATCGTGAGCTGATGAAGAAAAAAGGATACTATTACGATCTTTATACAAGACAGTATGAAGAGATGATTGTAAATACAGTTACGGCATAAAAAGAGGGCTCTCCGCTGCGGAGAGTCCTTATTTACTTCTTGAGTTCCTTCTCGATCTCTTTTCTGTATTTTTCAAATTCCTCAAGACGTTCGGGTGTTACTTCGGGGTACTTCGGATTCATATCACGGAGTGTTTCGGTAATGATCTCGGATACGACATAGCGCATATACCACTTATGATCTGCCGGTACGACATACCAGGGAGCGTAGGATGTTGATGTGGCGTTTACCGCATCTTCAAATGCCTGCTGATATTCATCCCAGTATGTTCTTTCCTCATAGTCTGAAGCGCTGAATTTCCAGTTTTTCTCCGGTTCCTCTATACGGGAGAGGAAGCGTTTTGCCTGTTCCTTCTTGGAGACATTCAGGAAAATCTTGATGACTCTGACATTATTGCGGTAAAGATATTCCTCAAAACGGTTGATGTCTTCATAACGGTTTTCAATGACCTTATCCAGATCAATTCTTTCCGCATGAGCCTGATTCTCGTACAGCTTCTTGACCTTGCCGATGAGTACATCTTCATAGTGGGAACGGTTGAAAATGGCGATCTCACCTTTTGCGGGTACTTTCTTTGCGACACGCCAGAGGTAATCATGAGCCAGTTCTTCCGAGCTGGGTGATTTGAAAGCAGCTTCATAGACGCCGTGCGGTGAAAGATTCTGCAGGACATGTGTGATCGTACCGTCTTTTCCGGCAGCGTCCATTGCCTGGAAGAGAACAATCAGTCCTTCTTTCTTGTCAGCGTAGAGCTTCTGCTGAAGAGCATCCATCTCCTCACTGTTTTCCTTCAGCTTTTCCTTGGCGAGATTCTTGTCGTCACAGAGGGAAGTCTCATTGGTGGATACCTTTTTGATATCGAACTTTCGGCTTCCGTCATAGCAGTAATTCTTATACATGATCTGTAATTCCTTTCAGATACGTTTATTCTAGCATAATCATCAGAAGCTGAAGTGTTTTGCTGTTCGGAGAAATATATGAAAAAACGTATGGCATTTTATGAAAACCTGCGTTATAATAACAAGCGCTGAGTCATCGGGATGTAGCGCAGTTTGGTAGCGCGCTTCGTTCGGGACGAAGAGGTCGTGGGTTCGAATCCCGTCATCCCGACTCTGTAGAGCTGAAGAAATTCAGCTCTTTTTCTTTCTCTTTTGTTTTATCCGATTAATGTCTGTAATAAAGTGAACGGTAAATGAACCGGAATCAGGACTGAATTCTGATGTACGGCTTCATTTTCGTTTTTCCGGACAGGCGGGGGAGGTTACCGAAGGCACCAGACATGAAAGAACTGCTGTATACATAATGCAGAAAATGTTGAAAATATCAGCGATAAAGCAATTTTTTGATTTATTGAACCGTTAACTAGTGTCATAATATTTATAAGGAATTTGTTTTAACATAATAAACTCAAGACCTAATCATTCTAAGGAGTAAAGTACAATGGCAGAAAAGAAAACGGCAGCCCGCAAGACTGCGGCTAAAAAGGAAACGGCTAAGAAGACACCGAAGAAGACTGTGCAGAAGAAAGAAATGAAGGAGGAACTGCTCGCTCCCGAATTTCTGAGTACGATGGACAGATATCTCTTCAATAAGGGTGTAAACTATCAGGCTTATAAAAAGATGGGAGCGCATGCAACGCAGGTCGGTGACCGTAAGGGAATGCATTTTGCCGTATGGGCGCCGAATGCCAAGGCTGTCAGTGTTGTCTGTGACCGCAACGGCTGGAATCCTGATGTGAATCCGATGGTTCTCCTGGAAAAGAGCGGAATCTGGGAAGCATTCATTGATGATATCGGATACGGTGAAATCTATAAGTACGCAATCAAGACACAGTCAGGAGAGACGATCTTCAAGGCAGACCCTTATGCATTCAGCGCTGAGCTTCGTCCGGGAACTGCTTCGAAGACAGCGAAGATTGACGACTATAAATGGCATGACGCAAAGTGGATGACTGCCCGGGCAGAGAAGAATACCTTTGAAGAACCGATGGCAATCTATGAGTGTCATCTCGGATCATGGCTGAAGCCGAAGAACGATAAGAGTCAGGACAGCTTCATGAATTACAGAGAGCTGGCTCATGAACTGGCAGACTACTGTAAGTATATGGGTTATACCCATGTTGAACTGATGGGTATTGCCGAACATCCGTTTGACGGTTCCTGGGGCTATCAGGTAACAGGATACTATGCGCCGACTTCCCGTTATGGTGAGCCGAAGGACTTCATGTATTTCGTGGATCACCTGCATAAGAACGGCATCGGTGTCATTCTGGACTGGGTACCCGCTCATTTCCCGAAGGATGCGTTCGGTCTGGCTGATTTTGACGGAACACCGACATACGAACATCCGGATCCCAGAATGGGAGAACATCCCGACTGGGGCACAAAGATCTTCAATTACTCCAAGAGTGAAGTCAGAATCTTCCTGATCGGAAACGCTCTCTATTGGTATAACGAATATCATATTGACGGACTCCGTGTTGACGCTGTTGCGAGTATGCTGTATCTCGACTACGGCCGCAAGGACGGAGAATGGATCCCGAATAAATACGGCGGAAACGGAAACCTGGATGCCATGGAATTCTTCAAGCATCTGAATACGGTTATCCGCGGCAGAAATGACGGAACGATCATTATTGCCGAAGAATCCACCGCATGGCCGAAACTGACGGAATCTCCGAAGAACGAAGGTCTCGGATTCACCTATAAGTGGAACATGGGTTGGATGCATGACTTCCTTGAATATATGAAGCTGGATCCTTACTTCCGTAAGGACAACCACAACAAGATGACATTTGCGATGAGCTATGCGTATTCCGAGAAATATGTTCTCGTTCTGTCACACGATGAGGTTGTTCATCTGAAGTGTTCCATGATCAATAAGATGCCCGGCTATGAGGTTGACAAGTTTGCCAACCTGAAGTGCGGCTATGCGTTCATGTTCGGTCATGCCGGAAAGAAGCTTCTCTTCATGGGTCAGGATTTCGGTCAGGAACATGAATGGGATGAGAAAGTGGAACTGAGCTGGGATGAAAGCGGACGTCCGCTGAACAAGTCTCTGCAGGACTTTGTCCGTGATCTGCTTCACATCTATCAGAAGTATCCTGCACTGTACCGTAAAGATGATGATCCCGAAGGATTCAAGTGGGTCAACGCCGACGACAACAGCCGTTCGATCTTCTCCTTCATCCGCCGTGACGGCACAAAGAAGAAGAGTATTCTGTTTGTCATCAATATGACACCGATGGCAAGAGACGACTATATGGTCGGTGCTCCGGTCAAAGGCAAATATACACTCCTGCTGGATCAGGAAGGCAGTGTCAAAGACAAGGACAAGCAGACAGTATTCACAGCTGAAGAAGGCGAATGTGACGGACAGCCGTTCCGTGTACGTTATCCTCTGCCGCCGTACGGTATCGCAGTATTCTCATTCAACGAATCGGATACCGCAAAGAAGCCGGCTGCGAAAAAGACAGCGAAGAAGTAATCAGACATACAGGCAGACCACCCGGGACAGGGTGGTCTTTTTTGACCTCTGTCGTGGTATTCTTAAACCGGCTACAAGGGGATTTACGGAATATGAAAATGGGACAATGGCAAAGAATACTGTCGGCGGCAGCTGTACTGGGTCTTGCGGGATGCAGCGCGCTTGCTTCGAAAACAACGGAAAAACCGTCGGAAGGCGGACTTGTGATTGAAGACGGAATGGCACAGCCGATCCTGACCTATTCGGATATCAATACACCGAATGCGGACAGTGAGATTCTCCGTTTTTGTGTCTATGTCGAAACCGATCATGATACGGACGGAGACGGCAAAGCTGATCTGGTTAAGGCATTCATCCAGCTGCCGAAAAGCGCTGCGGAAGGGAAATACAAAGCGGCTGCGATTTATGATCCGATGCCGTATACTGCAGGAGTTGTCAGTAATATGAGCGCGCTTCTGGAAGCGGACTATGGTGAGGAGACATTGGACACAAAGTGGCATACTGCCAAAACCGGAGAATACAGTGATTACACAATCGTTCTTACACCGACGGAATATCAGCTTGAAGAAGGGTATGTTCTTAAGCTTTATATATTTGCCCAGGATCCTGCCCGCACAAGGGAAGATGATTCACAGCCGGGTTATGTTTCGATGACGAAAACGGATGAAGTCTATTCGTTTAAGATTGTTAATGCCTCAGTTGAAGTCAGTCTCCCAATCAGAGAATAACAAAAAGGACATCCGTAACAGGATGTCTTTCATTTGGGCCGATGTGTTTATCTGTCTGCTTTCTCTGCTGCTCTTTTCGCTGCTTCAACAACGTGGCTGACAAGCACCGAAGTCGTTACCGAGCCGATTCCCCCGGGAACGGGAGTGATCTTTGCCACAACGGGTTCGGCGTCCTCATACAGGACATCACCGCAGAGTTTTCCTTTTTTCTCATTCCAGTTAATGCCGACGTCAATGACGGTCTGTCCTTCACGGAAGTATTCCTTTGTCAGCATCTCCGGCTGTCCGGCTGCGGCAATTACAATATCCGCTTTCCGGGTAACCGAGGGAAGATCAACTGTCTTTGTATGACAGATTGTGACGGTGGCGTTCCGGTTTAACAGCATCATGGATACAGGCTTGCCGATAACAAGCGAGCGGCCGATTACGGTGACGTTCTTTCCTTTCGGATCAATGCCGTAATAATCCAGTGTTTCCAGAACCGCTTCTGCCGTACACGGCGCAAAGCCGATCTGTTTTCCGGTGAATATGCCGCCGAGTGATCTGTCGGTGCATCCGTCCACGTCCTTGACGGGATTGATGTAACAGCGCGCTCTTTCATTGTCCAGATACGCAGGCAGAGGCCGGAACATAAGTATGCCGTGAATGTTCTTATCCCAGTTAAGCTCATCCAGTATTCCGTAGAATACGAAGTCTGTTATATCGGCCGGCAGAACTCTTTTAACGACTTTGACACCGGCTTTTTCACATCTTTTTTCAGCTCCTCTTTCATAGGAGAGATCCGATTCATTTTCACCGACTCTTAAGATTGCGAGTGTGGGGGTGATTCCCTGTTCCTTCAGTTCTGCGGAAACAGCGCTGCAGCGCTTCATTACTGCCGAAGCGACATCTTTTCCTTTCAGAAGTTCAGCCATTTGTCAGCCTCCTTAATACAGAATCATAGATTTCCAGTGCTTTCGGACCATAGTGATCCAGCAGTTCTCCTGCTTTGCTTTCAACCCCGGCGGCATAATCTTTATCCTTCATCAGCCTTGTATTGACGATGACATTCATATAGCTGCCGTACATGGCGCCATGTGCCAGTATGACGGAAGTCGCCGCATCCGATACCGCAAGTTTTGAGCCGATTACAGAAAGTCTTTCATCGAGTTCAATGACTTCCTTACACAGTTCCATGATGGCAAACGGCGGTTTTGCGGCATCCCGCAGACAGTTTTCCATTTTCAAAGCATACCCTTCAGTATCTTTCGGCAGTGAATAGGCTTCAGCGAGCGGAGCGAAAGCTTCCGCGTCACGTTCAATGCAGGCAAGAAGTTCTTTCCGCAGGGATTCTGCTTTTTCCCTGAGGGTAATCAGTTCTTCGGTGTATTCTATGTATTTCTTTTTGCCGATGGTGAGATTGGTGACCATTTCCGCAAGGCTGGCCGCAAGTGAACCGGCAAGGGCGGATACGCCGCCTCCTCCGGGTACGGGATCTTTGGAAGCAGAACGGACCGTGAATTCTTCCAGGCTCATTTCCGATGGTCTGAATGTTGTCATAGAACCTCCTAGGTTTATTCTGTTTACAGTTTAACCGGGTTTTTCCCGTTCTGAAAGCCTCAGACACGTGGTTTATGAAAGCTCTCTGGCATACACAATGAACGGATGACATTGAAACAGTTGGTTTTTCCTTTGGAAAATCATCAGATCGTCGGATAGCTCTGTACCGTGAGGAAGGCTATATTGTAGACAGATTCCCGGGAAGGAATAAAAAAAGATCATTCAGACCATTACAGGAGGAAATTATGGCATTGTCAATCGATTCAAAGATCAAGGAAATCATGAGATCACCCGAAGGAAGAGAAGTTATGGAAAAGTACGCGCCCGGCTCAACAAAGGATCCCCGTATGAAGCTGGTCGGCGCACTGACATACCGTAAGCTTCTCAGCTATCCTGAATCAGCTGAAGTCGCGGTTCATATTGATGAAATCGATGCAGATCTGAAAAAGTGCTCAAGATAATTCACGGAAAAGGCGTAAGCGCCTTTTTTAAGTCCGGTTTTCCATCATCTTTTCGATGTCGATGGCCTTGATGAGTATTTCCAGCAGAAGACGCTGATCGGGATCCTTCAGATCAATCTGAAGATCACGTTCAATACGGGCTATTCTGTCAATGAGCGTTGAACGGTGGACATACAGTCTTGCGGCAGCTGCCGTATTGGACATGTTTTCTTCAAGAAAGACCTTCAGAGTTTCCAGATAGGAAACACCGGAAGTCCTGTCATGTTCGATCAGGGAACTCAGTCCGGCCGGGAAATAGGCTTCTGCCGGCAGACCTCCGAGAGAATTGATGACCAGTTCCGCCAGAGCGTAGCTGGCAAACCAGTACAGATTGTCAGTGGGATTAATCAGTTTGCCGTTGTCGGCGGCGCACTGTGCCTGGGCATAGTGAATACGGATATCGAAAAGATTCATGAACGGATCCGAGATACCTGCATAGAGATACATCTGCTTCAGGAATGTACGCAGACGGACATTTAGTTCCGCTTTGAAATCATTTGTCTTCGAATCCGTCAGGGGACCGGTGCTGATAAAGCCGAGGATCTCATTGTCCTGTATAAATGCAAAGGATTTCGGGAAGGTTTCTTCAAATACTTCTGTCATATAGCCGAAAGGAATACGTTCACTGCGGGCCTCGGAATGAAGGCTGACACAGACATAGGTGTTTCTGCGGTTTACGGCATTGAGCAGCCACCGCTGGGAGGGTGAAATCGGCAGTTCTCCGATCAGCGTCTGAAAAAGACTGCGGACGGAGGAATCACTATCGTTAATGATTTCCGGATTGCGGGCAGCCGCTTTTTCAATTACCGACGCAAGAAACTCGGCGCATCTGTCATCGCCGTCCCTGAAGTCGTCACTGCCTGCGCTGATACACAGACAGCCCTGATAGATGTGGTCGGCACTGAAGAGATTGACACTCAGGGTGCGGATACCGTTGATTTCAAGACGGATCGCGCCTTTTTTCTCGGTCAGAAGACTTGATTCCCTGAGGAAGCTTTCGAGTGACTCAGTTGTGAGGGTGCCGGTGCTGCTTACGCCCCATGAGGGAAGGGATGAAATATCCGGCAGTGAGGCAATGACCCGGAAGCGTTTGTCAAGAACCGTAAGAGGACGGGCGAATATGTCATGGGAGTCCGCCAGCAGCTTCTGTATGTCAGCTTCATCCACAAGGTCCTGCAGAAGCGTCTTTTCCCAACTGTCATAACGGTCAAATATGTTCTGGACCGTCTGAAAAACACGGAAGAAGTCTGCTCTGTTCCGGATTGTGATCAGACACAGTCTTTCCCGGTAGTATTTTATATTCATGTTTTCGCCGATACAGATGAGGGCACAGTTCTTTTCAATCCGCGGTCTGCGCGGGAGATGCTCGGCAGTAGCGAGATAAAGATGACCGCTCAGAAAGTCTTCGGAATTTTCCATATAAAATTCCGGACGCATGAGAACCGCTGCCTCACGTCCTGTGCCGTCGATCTCTGTTTTGTATGATTTCTTCAGGTTCTGAAAGATGATTTCTCCGCTCAGTTTCATGATTGGTGCTCCGGATACTCATATTATAGTTTTCCGGCCCGTCAATTTGTAGGTGTCTTCGGCAGTTTTTTCGTCTTTCGTGATGCCGGAGTGAACCGTATAACGGTCCCATGAAGCTGTTGGATTACTGAACATCCTTCCGTATGGCGGATCATGACCGTCAAACCGTTTATTCTGCGGGTTCGAAAAACAAAGATTCAGCGACTGCAAAGCCTTTTCTTAACTGCCTACAATAAAATCAGGTTCACATCCCGGGAATCATTTTGTTTTGAGGAGGAAATCATAATGGCATTTACGGCATCCGACAGGACCATGCTTGAAGGATATATCAAAAAAGCGCGTCCGTTCGAGGAGATGTTTTCGGTAAAGGGAAAGACGGCAATCGTTACCGGCGGTTCTTCCGGTCTCGGCTTTGACATTACACTGCGGCTTCTGCAGGGCGGAGCGAACGTCATGATCGCATCCTTTTCCGATCTGGAAAGAGATACGGCAATGCCTCTGCTGGAAGAGCAGGGATTTAAGGACAGAGCTGCGTTCTGTCTGACAAATGTCAC
The DNA here is from genome assembly GCA_902766435.1 of uncultured Erysipelotrichaceae bacterium. Classification (GTDB taxonomy): domain Bacteria; phylum Bacillota_I; class Bacilli_A; order Erysipelotrichales; family Erysipelotrichaceae; genus Bulleidia. Next base: position 12,921 of record CACXDM010000139.1, read on the forward strand.
GGATGAGAAACAGATGGAGCATCTTGTGGCGTACACAGCGGAAACGTTCGGTTCGGTTGATATTTATGTCAACTGCGCTGCCACATGGAATTACGCAAAGATCTATGACATCGCAAAAGAGGATATCGAAAAAGTCTTTTCGGTGAATGTCTACGGCGCATTCTTCGGCATCAAGTATGTGTCCCGCTACATGAAAGAACATGATATTCACGGCAAGATCGTTCTGATCTCTTCCAACTGTGCGGTCATGCCGTATCCGGTATTCGGCGGCTATCCCCATTACGCTTCCAGCAAGGCGGCGATTATGGGACTGACTGTTGAAACGGCAAAGGAACTGAAGCGTTTCGGTATTATGGTCAATTCCGTTGCGCCGGGAGGAATGGTAACGCCCGGTTCGGCAGGCAATCTCGCAAGTGACAACCTGACGGAAGAACAGCAGGATGAATTCTATGAAGAACTGATGGTCTGGCAGACAGACGGTCAGATGGAAGTGGATCAGATCGGCATCATGGCATATACACTGTGTACTGCCGCAGCTGACGGTATGACCGGAGAGGTCATCATGGTGGACGGCGGTGCAACGCATAATATTGTGAAATATCAGCCCGCAATTGACGCATATCCCGAGGAGGAGTAAACATGACAAAGAAAATTGATGAAAGAATTCCCTCAAATTCCGGTGACGGAGCAGCATTCACAAAATACAATGCGGTTCAGTCACCGTGGAACAGACTGTACAGCTATCAGGAAGCACTCCACTACGCTTCCAGATTCGAAGCGGTTCTCAGTGCCGCAGTCGCCCAGGCCTACAGAATCATTATTCCCGATTATGAAACAAGAGCTTCCGAGATGTGTAAGGAAGCATATCAGAGACTGTTCTATACCGGCACTGCATATCCGGCCGATGACAGCTTCGGCATTCATCCCTTCATGTGCGGATCCTACCCCGGGGCTTTGATCGGCGATAAGGGTGATGACGCGCTGCTGATGTGTGGCAGATGTCAGGATTTCGGCACTTACAGATGTGAAAAGGAACTCGATGTATGTGACTGGGATATCTGCTGTTCAGAACTTTGCCGGGCAACGACAATGTCTCTGCAGGGACAGGCGGACGCAACTGCCACAAGACACAGAAAAGGAAAGAAGCTTGACTATATGATGGTTGAGGCAAAGGGATGCGGAGACAGACACTGCCGTATCGTTGCCGAAAACCGTGAGAAGTATCCGGCGCCCGATCATGAACTCTGGCAGTCCTTCGGACCAGCTGTTTCGCAGGATTACATTAAATATACGGAAGAAGAGGATACCGTTGAGGAATCCATGATGTTCCGGGAAGAGTGTAATTACCGTTTTGTGAACGGCACGAACACGGAGACGGATTCTTCCAATCAGATGATCAATCTTTCAACAGCGGCTTCACTGTATCTTCTGCCGGCAATCGACAATGCCGTCAGGCTCGGTTATACCGATGCCAAGAATGCCGACTGGATCAAAAAGTGTGTTCTTGAAGCAGCAGGCAAGGCAATGTTCGGTGAAAGATATGCAATTAAAGCTTGCCGTGATTATCTCGGTGTTCCGAATTCAGTCGGCGAAGACGGAAGACTGCTCGGCGGTCTGATCGAGATCCTGCTGCAGTCATTGGTCTGCAGTTATGAGATTGAAGCTTTCAACAAAGATGAAGTCATCTATGTCATTGACCGCGGCGGACTTGCGATTACCGGCTGTCAGTCACTTCCCGAAGCGCATCTGTATATGTGGCAGGGAATGGTCAAGACACTTGTCAATGCCCAATGGTCTGTCTGGGAGGAAGACTCACCCAAAGGAAAGCTGAGAATCAAAATCGCAAAGAAAATCGACAAGTTTATGTAAGAGGAGTTGTGATGATGAATAAGAATATATTCAAATATGATGAGTGGAAGCGCTCTGAGCATATGGCAGTGCGTCAGAAGGTCGGTTATTATCTGTTTACGCATCAGCTGATGGAAGTGACGGGACCCGATGCCTGCCGTTTCCTGGATTATATGTTTCCCAACAACATTTCTTCTCTCAAGCCGAACCGGGACCGTTATACAACGATGCTGAACGATCAGGGGGAAATCATTGACGATGTGGTCATCATGCGTATGGATGAAGAAAAATATTGGGTTTCCACACTGTACTTAGAAAAGACGGACGACTGGTTCTACGAACATTCCGAAGATTATGACATTGACACATCCGATATTACGGATGAATGGGATATGTTCTCCGTTCAGGGACCTGAATCAAAGGAAATCATGAACCGGATTACGGAAGGCGGCGTTGAAGAACTGCGGTTCTTCGCAAACAGAACTGCCGTAATCGGCGGACATGACGTAATCATCAACCGCGGCGGATTTACGGGAGAGAAATTCGGCTATGAAATCTACTGTAATCCCGACGACAGTGATGACATTCAGGCACTGCTGGATGCGGAAGTGAAAGCAGCCGGCGGAAAAGAAGTTACGGAATTCCAGGTATTTGCCTGGACGCTTCCGACGGAAGCGGGCTTCTATTATATGAGAGATCTCGGGCACACCAATCCGTTCGAAGTCGGACTGGAAAAGAACATCAACTGGGATAAGGAATTCATCGGAAAAGAGGCTCTGCTGAAGATCAGGGAAAACGGACCGGAAAGAGAAATGGTCGGCTTTGAAGTCTGCGATGAGAATGAAGATTTCTACATCAGGGCAAAACAGTACGGCGGACCCGGCGAACCGGTATTCATCGAAGGGGAAGAAGAGGAGGTCGGCAGAGTATCCAAGCTTGTCTACTCCTATGTAAAGAATGTCAACAACGGTTATATTCTCGCGAAAAAAGGAAAGCTGAAGATCGGCGATCATATCCGCATTCACGGCACGGAATGCGTGATCACGGAAAAGAACTGGCTCAGCTGAGTATTCTGAAAGAACCGCATTGACCTGAAACATGTTCAGTCAGCGGTTCTTTTCCGTTTATAATGATGACATGGACACGGTAAACATCGTTCTCGCGGCGGATAACCACGGCATCCGGGACAGCCTGAAGAAACTGAAGGAAATGTATGCAGATTATGATCTGTTTATCCACTGCGGGGATTCGGAAATGGAAGTCAGCGAGATGGACGGATATGTCTGTGTAAAAGGAAACAATGATTTTGCCTATTACTCGGAAATTCCCTATCACATGACACTGAATATCAAGGGACATAAGATTCTTGTGACACACGGACATATGATTCTGCGTTCCTATTTTAATCATGAACCGCTGGCGGAAAGGGCAAAGGCGGAAGGAGCGGATATTGTCTTCTTCGGTCATACCCATATGCCGTGTGATGAGACAATTGACGGCATCCGTCTTCTGAATCCGGGATCCGTTACCCAGAACCGGGACGGCTCACCGCCTTCCTACATGCTGGTTCATATATCCCCTGAGGAAGTGACTGCAGAAAAGAAGGAGTTCATTCAGTCCTTCGGCCGCAAAGGAGGCCTGCTTGACAGATTGATGAAATTCCTGATGGGTGAAAAGGAAGAGGAAATATAAAAAACTGCCGGAGCAGTTTCATTCATCATCGAGTTTTACGTCATTTTCCGGTGAAGCCAGGAAATAACAGATATCCTGAATCATCATTGCCCGCATCTCCATCTGCACATATGTATCGATGATGTTTCCGACATAGTTGTATACAATCCGGTTATGGGATTTCATATCCGAGCGGCAGAGATGAAGCAGCACAAAGAAGTCATGATGTGTAATTTCCAGTTCGGGCCGGTTTTCCATGATCCGGTTCTGCACCCGGAGGATATTCCGTTCATTGATCGTATTTCTGTGGCGCTTCTTGGAAGAGGCGCTTTCCGGCACAAAGTGCAGAAACAGATCGTGGGCGGTGATATAGAAACGGATCTTACGGATTTCCTCTTCCGGATAGCCGAGTTCCTGCAGTACGGGATAAGCGAGTTCCTCGGATTTCTCGGGATGACCGGGATAGGAGGTACGGGTTGATCCGTCCGGATTATCCTTAATGACTGCGACATAGGGTTTTCCGATGTCATGGAAAAAGGCTGCTGTTTTCAGCATTCTGATCTCATCATCACTCAGTCCGTCAGTGCATACGCCGTCCACCGTCATGACGGTATGCGTAAGCAGATCAAAACAATGATATTTGTTGTTCTGGTCATAGTCCTTCATCGGCCTGACATCCGGTGTAATGGTGCAGAGTGCTTCAAATACGGCGGGATCCCTGATCTTTTCCGTCAGATTGTCTTTGATGATTGATTCAAATTCCTGTTTGTTCATAAATATTGATGTCCTGCAATCATTCTATCTTTCCGCCGGAAAAAAAGAAAGATGACAATGATCAGGATCCGGAGAAGAAAATGAAAATAACGATACTGACGATTGTGCCGGAAATGTTTGCCGGACTGAAGGAAGACATACTGGTGAAGCGGGCCTGTGAAAAAGGTCTGCTTGAGCTGGAAATCATTGATATCCGTGACTATTCCGGAGGAAGCTTCCGGCATACGGATGAATCTCCGTACGGCGGAGGGGCGGGAATGGTCATGCGGTGTGAACCGGTAATCCGGGCATACCGTGATGTCCGCAGTGAAAACAGCAGATTCATCATTCTTTCTCCGGCCGGCAAACCCTATACCCAGAAGAAAGCAAGAGAGTTTGCGTCTGAAGAACATCTGATCCTGCTGTGCGGCCATTATGAGGGGATGGATGAAAGAATTACTGACTACGCGGATGATATGATTTCGGCCGGTGACTATATTCTCTCCGGGGGTGAGATACCGGCAATGATGGTGACGGACTCCGTTGCGCGTCTTCTTTCCGGCAATATCCGGCGGGAAAGTACGGAAGAGGAATCCTTTGAGAACGGTCTTCTGGAATATCCGCAGTATACCAGGCCATATGATTTTGAAGGAAAAACCGTGCCGGATGTTCTGCTGAGCGGAAATCATGAGGCAGTCCGCAGATGGCGTCTGAAGGAGTCACTCAGAACAACACTTCATCAAAGACCTGATCTTCTCGAACACAGAGAAATGAATGAAGAAGAAAAAGAACTGCTTTCACAGATTCTCAGTGAAGAAGCAGCTCAATAATCAATACGACAATACAGCAGGAGCCTGATACCGTAAGCAGGCTCTTTCCTTTCCAGGCAAGTACGACACCTGCCGCAAAGGCCGCGGCTCCGGCAATGGGATGGGCTGAAGCATAGATAATCGCCGGGAATGTCATCAGGGCGAGTGTCGCATAGGGGACATAGTACAGGAAGGAACGGATGAACCGGTTTGTGATCGGCTTCCGGATGAATGTCAGAGGCAGATTCCGGATCACAAAGGATACCAGACCGCTGACCAGAATATAGATCCAGATATTTCCGCTCATGATTGTTCCTCCTCTTCAACCGGTTTGATAACAGCGGCGAGAGCGGCGATCAGAACCGTAAAGATGATGATTCTCGTTCCTTCGGGTATGCCGGAGACAACCGGCAGGATACGGGAAAGGGCGCTGCAGAGGAATCCGGCAAGAACCACGGCAAGCACCGCCTTGTCCTTTTTGGCACCGGGTATGATAATCGCCAGAAACATGCCGTACAATGCCGTACCCAGACCCGAAGCGATCCAGGCAGGAAGTATGTTGCCGGCAATGACACCTGCGGCAGTGCCGAATGCCCAGCCGGCAGCGGAGATAAACGTTGCCCCGTAGTAATAAACGGGATTGAGATATCCTTTCTGCGCGATGGCAAGAGCGAACAGTTCATCCGTAATCGCATACCCGCAGAGCAGTCTCTGCCAGTATGGCGTGTCAGGTGAAAACTTCTGGCTGAAGGAACAGCCCATCAGAAGATATCTCGCATTGGCGACCAGTGTCATCAGTGCCATCTGAAGATAACTTCCGTGTGAAAGAATCACCTGCAGTCCGGCGTATTCTCCGGCGGAGGCAAGATTGACAAGACTCATCATGAATCCCTGAAATGCCGTCATGCCGGCGTTCTTCATCGCAATGCCGAGTGTAAATGACACCGTCAGATATCCGAGGGCGATCGGTATGCCGTCACGCATCCCCTCCGCAAAACCTTTTCCCTTTACAGCTTCCATAAAAAACCTCATAACGATTTAACAACAAAAACAGCCTGACGTCAAAGTGACCGGGCCGGGAAGCGTATTATGTCCATTCCTCCAAGTTATGCTATAATCATCACAGCCTTTGGCGAAATGTATTAAGATGAATAAAGATATACGGAAGATTACAGACGGTGCGATGATGGTCGCAATTATCGGGGCGGTATTACTGCTTGACCGGCAGCTTGCCGGAACGGTTTCAAGCATGGTTCTTTTTCTGTTTCCGCTTCCGATGGTCTTCTACAGCGCGAAATACGGACTGAAGGACAGCTGGATGGTGCTGTTTGCCGTATTTGTGCTTCTGGCAATGCTCGGAACCCCGCAGTCGATGTTCTTTGTCGGCTGTGAGGCGATTATCGGTATGGTTTACGGCAGCGGCGTACA
>CACXDM010000140.1 GCA_902766435.1 uncultured Erysipelotrichaceae bacterium
CATTGCGGCTCTTCAGGAAGACTTCCTGCACGGACGTCTGTCACTGGTAACTACGGCTTTTCCCGAATGGGATATACCGAAAACACCGTTTATCCGGGCCGGGGAAAACCATCTGGTTGTTCTGGTGAAAAAAGATCATTATCTTGCTTCCTATGAGACAGTGCCGCTGATGCATCTGAGCGGGAGTAATCTGATTGTGCCGGAGGAAGGGACGATCTTTGCGGACGGGATAAAGTATGTACTTTACCGTGAAGGAATCAGAGCGAGGATCATTTACCAAGGCAGTCCGAATGTCGGAAAGACATTGTTAAAAGCCGATATGGGAATTATGATCGAAGAGTGTAAAATAGCAGAAAAGCTGAAGGATGATGAAATCGTGGTCCGGCCTCTGGTTCCGGATATCCGGTTTATATACGGTCTAGAGTACAGTCTGAAGCTGAATCCGAATGAGAAGGAGTTCGTGAAATATATCAGGAAACTCTTTCCGGATCACAGCGGAACCGCTGAATTGTGATAACATTGATGGAGGTTGGTGAATTGAAGATGACAAAAAGACTTGCAGTTCTTGCGGTGGTTCTCTGTATTGTACTGATTATCACCGCAGGTGTGATACTGATGAAAAATGATTTTCTGAACAAGGTTCCGGAAACGGAAACACCGGAGGAAGTACAGCCGGAACCGACAATGAATCCCGAGGATGACGCGAAGTTCTATAACGCGGAAAGTCTGCTGATCCTGGCAAACAAAAAGCATAAACTGCCGAATCAGTATGAACCGGCGGATCTGACTGAACCGGATGTGAGAATCCGTCTGGACGGGATCCGGGTCAGAGAGGTCATGGTGAATGATCTGACGGCGATGTTTGATGCGGCTGAGGAAGAGGAGATTTACCTTGTTCTGGGATCAGGCTATCGTTCCGATGAAGAACAGCAGAGCATCTATGATGAATATGTAGAGCGTCTCGGACAGGAGAACGCGGATCAGATCAGTTCAAAAGCCGGTTATTCCGAACACCAGACGGGACTGGCAATAGATATTTACAATGATGATCCCACGTACGATCTCTCGGATGAGTTTGTCAATACAGATGCCGGAAAGTGGCTGGCTGAACACGCTCATGAGTACGGATTTATTCTCCGTTACCCGCAGGATGCGGAAGAGATCACGGGCTTTGCCTATGAACCATGGCATTACCGCTATGTCGGAAAAGAGGAAGCGGAAAAGATCCATGCGTCCGGCAAGTGCTTTGAGGAATACTACGGACTGAAAGGCGGAGACTATGAATAGAAAACAGCTGCTGATCAGTCTGCTGGCTTCGGTTTCTCTCTGCGGCTGTCAGGTACAGGGGGAGTCTGCGGTCAGCTCCGTAACACCCGAACCGGAAGAAACAGAAGAGACAGCCGCAGTGGAAACACCGGTGCCCGAAGAAACGCCTGAAGTGTATCATGCAAGCCTGTTTGTGACAGGAGACGGACTGCTTCATGAATCTGTCTATACCGATGCGATGAATGATGATGGTACATTTGACTTCGGGAAACAGCTGGATGATGTTCTTGAAAGAGTATCGGGATATGATCTTGCCTATTATAATCAGGAAACGATTCTCGGCGGAACGGAACTCGGTCTTTCCGGGTATCCGGTATTCAACAGCCCTCAGGAGTTCGGAGAATACATGACGGATAAAGGATTCAATCTTGTCTCCACCGCCAACAACCACTGCCTTGACAAAGGATGGGCAGGTGTCAGCGCTTCCCGTGAATTCTGGAACAGCAGAGAAGGCGTACTGATGCAGGGCACCAATACATCACAGGAAGAATATGATGAAATTGCGGTAAAGGAAGTCAACGGAATATCAGTAGCTTTTCTCTCCTATTGTGAACATACAAACGGCATCGAACCCGATTATGACTTTGAAGTAAACTACTATCCCGGACATGTCGAAGAGATGCTGGAAAAGGTCAGAAGAGCAGATGAAGAGTGCGATGTTGTCATTGTTGCGATGCACTGGGGAACCGAGTACTCACATGAAGTAAATGATGAACAGTTCAGTCTGGCGCAGCAGCTGGCCGATGCGGGAGCGGATGTCATCGTGGGAAATCACGTTCATGTGATTCAGCCGTTCCAGTGGGTGGACGGTGTACCGGTATTCTATGCGATGGGAAATCTGGTCAGCTCACAGATCGGTACCGACAGACTGATCGGCATGATCGGCGGTATGGATATCACGAAGACGGTTGAGGACGGAGAATCCGTCATAACGATTGACAATGTCAGAGCGGATCTTGTCTATACGGACTATGTCGGTGATGAATCCGTGCTGCGTACGGATATTCACGTTTTTGACTTCAGTGATCTGACAGATGATATTCTTCCCGGACACGAAGAGATCTACGAAGAATATACTAAGATCATCAAAGCACTTGATGAGAACATCGAGATCGGCGGTGTATAAAAAAGAACTGCCTTACGACAGTTCATGACTCTCTGTTAATTCAGAGAGTTTTATTTTGCCCGGCGTATGACTTCCTTCAGGATTTCGAAGGAGCGGTCATACGAGGCCAGATCGAGTTTTTCATCCGGTGTATGGGCGCCGCTGGCAATCGGACCGTATGTGATGATATCCATTTCCGGGATCAGTCCCTTGAATATACCCGTTTCCAGACCGCCGTGGGAAGCGCGCTCTGTGAGGGTTCTTCCGGTTTCGCCGACAACCTCTCTCAGGATTTTCCGGAGAGGTGAAGTATCGGAGAAGTTCCATCCTGAATACCGCTCACCGACGGAGACTTCAAAGCCGAAGAACTCTGCCAGCAGTTCAAGCTGACGGATGACTGTATCGGTATGAGAGGCGATGGCGCTGCGGATCAGATCTTCGATGACGAATTCTTTTTCCTCCATTTTGACAACACCTGCATTCATGGAAGCAGTGGTCAGTCCTTCGATTTTCATTGACTTGTGAAGGAATCCGTTTGGCATCAGATACATGTAGTTAAGAATGTTGTCTGTCAGTGTACGGGGCATTCTTTCTGTTATGCCTTCTTCCCTGCGGAATTCAACCCGGAAGCCGGCATCGCTGAATTCGAGTTCTTCCAGGATCTCTTTTTCTGTATGGCGGATCTGTGCTTCCAGTTCGTTCTGCGGTGTGTCCGATACGAAGACAATATCTGCTTCACGGGGAATCGCGTTGTATTTCAGTCCGCCGGAGAAACTGACAAGATTCAGCTGAACGCCTGCCAGCTGCAGTTCTTTCAGAATTCTTACGGCAAGAAGGTTTGCGTTGCCTCTTTCCTGATTGATCAGATTTTCGGAATGACCGCCGAGCAGTCCCCGGATACCGATAAAGTAAGCGGGAAGATCATTCTCTTCTGATTTCAGCGGACAGGTAATGCGTGCTCTTGCGCCGCCGGAAGAACTGACAGTCGTTACCGTTTCACCTCCGCTGTCGAGATTGATCAGTCGTTTTCCGTGTATGTCTTCTTTCTTCAGATGAGAAGCGCCGACCAGACCGATTTCCTCCATCGCGGTGAAGATGCACTGCAGCGGGGGATGGGGAAGAGTATCATCATCGAGTATGGCAAGCATATATGCTACACCTGTTCCGTCATCTGCGCCGAGTGTCGTTCCTTTGGCATGGAGCCACCCTTCATCATCAACGTACAGCTGAAGCGGATCTTTTTCGAAGTCGTGATGGGAATCCTTGTTCTTCTCACAGACCATATCAATATGTGCCTGCAGGATTAACGGTTCGGAATCTTCATAGCCCGGTGAAGCCGGTTTTTCGATCAGAACGTTGTATACTTCATCCTGTTTCCGTTTCAGTCCGCGTTCATCCGCAAAAGAGACGATATAGTCGCTTACGGCTTTTTCATTTCTGCTTCCGCGGGGAATCTTTGAAAGTTCATTGAAGAAAAAACAGTGTTTCTTTGAAAGATCGAATATCATAACATTTCTCCGTTTCCAAAAAGAATTATACAGGAAAACAAAAAGCGCCTGTGAAAGACGCTTTAATAACAACTATTGTTTATCTTCCGACAAAGCGGAGCCGACCATGTCGTTGAACATCATATACGCAAATGTATCGGAATGAATTGTTTCCGACTGGGATTCAGACATGCTGGCAGTGGGAAGAACGATGACCTGTTCGAAGTTATGACGCAGAGGGTGTTTCGCATTAACTGTAATCAATACCCGGTAAGGCACTGTCTTGTCTTCCTGCCTGAGTTCTTTCAGCAGATTCTGATGCGAACTGCCGCTGATTGAGGAGTAAATGATAATCATGTCATCTTCCCGGTAATGATACGGTGTGAAATCCTGCGCCGGCATGATGGGAGTGATCTCTTTTTCGAAAGAAAGAGTAACCAGCATCTGTTCCGCCGGAAGGCGTGAGAGATTGGAACCGTAAAGATAGACAGCGTGGCTGTTTTTCATCCTGCCTGTCAGTTCCCTGATTATACCGGGATCGGTGCTTTCCTCGACATTTTTCAGAATCTTTCCATAGATCGCCGCATTGGATTCGTGCTGCGGATCATTTTTGTTTTCTTTGATATCCTGCTGAAACTGGTACTGGAACTCAGTGAATCCGCTGAATCCGAGTTTTTGGGCAAATCTGGTCAAAGCGGATTTTGTGAATCCGGCCTTTTCACATATTGAGGTAATACTCTCATTCGCAAAGCTGTTTGGGAATTTCCGGATCCGTTCAAAGATCAGCCGGTCGGTTTTGGAGAAAGATGACTTTTTCGTATCCATCAGTTCAAATAAATTCATACACAAACCCTCTTTCACAATCCTATTATACACAACCCAAAATAAAATGTGTTTCAAAAATGTATAATTAATATTGACACGCGTTTTAGACGGCGGTATATTATGAGTGTGTGATAAAAAGCGCTTTCACAGAACCGGAAAATGATCACTTCCGGAAAGAAGGTAATTAACTCAGGGAGGATATCAAGATGGATAAGTTCATGGATAAACTGATTGCTGTATCCAGTAAATTTGCACAGAATAAGGTGCTTAATGTCATTCAGAGTTCGTTTATGTTATTGATGCCGATCACAATGCTCGGCGGATTCGCGGCTCTCTTCAACGGCCTGGGAATTGAGGCGTACCAGGCATTCATCACATCGGTGGGAATCAAAAGCATTCTCAGCGTCATCTATCAGTGGACGATCGGCATGTTCGGCGTATACATTTCATTCCTTGTGGCGCTGCAGTTTGCCAGAACATACAAGTTTGCCAAGTCCGATATCGCTGTCGGCCTGACATCGCTGGCATGTTTCCTGATTGTTACTCCGTATACACTTCCGGAAGATCCGTACGGAGCAGCCAGTCTGCCGGTCAGCTGGCTCGGTTCCTCAGGTATGTTTACGGCAATCATCATCGCTTTCGTTGTCGGGCTGATCTTCATGTTCTGTGAAAAGAAGAATATTGTCATCAAGCTGCCTGAACAGGTACCGCCGATGGTATCCGCGCAGTTCACTTCACTCGTTCCCGGCGCAGCCGCAATGATTCTTTTTGCGATAATCGGTCAGATCTTTGCCGGAACAGAACTCGGTTCATTCCATCAGCTGATTTATACAATCGTTTCTTCGCCGCTTAAGGCGCTCGGTTCCAACGTATTCGGCTACTGGGTACTGATGATCTTCCTGTATGGTCTCTGGTTCTGCGGTATCCATGGCGGAATGACAGCCGGTCCGATCATCATGATGCTGTTCATGCAGCTGCAGATGGAAAACATGACTGCTTTCCAGGCTGGTCAGCCGCTGCCCAATATGTTTATCGGTGATGCTCTGAGCTTCGGTACCGGTTCGATTCCGATGCTTGTCGCAGCGCTGATCTTCTGTAAGTCCGAATCCAACAAATCCATTACCAGACTGAGTTTCCTGCCGGCGCTGTTCGGTGTCGATGAACCCGCATATTTCGGTATGCCGATGATCCTGAATCCGATCTTCTTCATTCCGTGGGTTATCATTGCCCCGACGGTATCCGTATTCGGAACACATATTCTCAAGATGATCGGTCTGCTTGGCTATGCTAACGGTACTGCCGGTTCCAATGCGGCGAATCTCCCGTTCTTTGTCGGAAATATGATGAACTACGGAGTCGGCGGTCTGATCTGGGGCTGCGTACTGTTCGCTGTGATCGTACTTGCATATGTACCTTTCGTAAAAGCATACGACAAGCAGATGCTCG
>CACXDM010000141.1 GCA_902766435.1 uncultured Erysipelotrichaceae bacterium
CTTCATGGATGCCTACGAAGAGAAGTGGCTTTCCGGGGGAAGAGAGGACTGGATGCTTGCGGACCCTGTGCTTGAAGGTGATGAGATTACATTACAGTTAACAGAAGAACAGGCAGCGGGATCGGAGATTACGGTAACCTATCTTTTCAGAACCGGAAATCTTAATTATGTACAGGCAATGTGCAAAGTCCATGTGGAAGCAGATGAAAACGGAATCGTTCATATTCCGTCTGATCCGTATCTGATCTCAATGGAAACGGAAAAAGGTACTCTCCGCTTTCCCGTCAGATGTAAAGAAACTGCTTACGGTGAAAAGGGATATGAGTATCAGACTTTCTCAACCTATGCATTTTACGGCATGGAGATTCAGAGCGATCTGATCAATTTTGACGGGGAGCTGGTGACATTTCTTCTGCACAGGGACGAAGGCGGCAGTGAATGTGTGATCCGTGATATCGTCACAGAAACTTCTTCCGTTACACTTGACGGTAAAGGATCCGTCGATATTTCCAATTACGAATCAATCGGAGCGTATTGTTTCGGTTATCGGGTGAGAACGGACGAACAGGGAAAAACACTGCCGTTTACGGAATGGAAATATGTAAATATGGATGATATGTGGACGCTGCCGGCAGATGAAGGGATCTGTTTCCGGATGAGGCGGGCTTCCGAATTCCATAAAGATTTTATCTGTCAGGTACTGCTGAAGGACAGCAGCGGTAATCAGTATGCGGCAGATTATATTGAACTGCCGCAGGTACTAAATGAGAACAGAATTCAAAGAGAAACAGAGAATGGTGTTCTTACGTTTGATCTGTATGATGATCATGCGGAACTCGTTGATTATGATGGAACAGACACAAAACTGGTCATCCCGGATGAGATAGACGGGAAAGCAGTCACAGTCTTCTGCGAAAGCGCACTGGCCGGCGGCACATTTGAAGAACTGGTTTTGCCTTCCGGTCTGAAAGAAATCAAACCGTACGCATTGAATTTCTGCCCGAATATGAAAACGGCTGAACTGCCGGAAGGATTAAAGGAAATCGATGATTACGCGTTCAGAAGCTGCAGCGGTCTGACGGATATTATCATTCCTGACGGAGTTGAACGGATCGGACGCGGCGCATTTTACCGCTGCGATCTGATTTCCGTTACACTTCCTGAAAAGCTGAAAGAGATCGGTAAGATTCCGTTTCTTTATAATGAAAACATGAAGGAAATAAAGATCAGCGGAGATAATGAATCATATAAGACTGATGACGGTGTTCTTTTTTCGAAAGACGGAAGTGTTTTGATCCAGTATCCGCCGGGCAGAGGGGATTCGTACACAGTGCCGGAAGGGACAACCAGAATTGATTACGGTGCGTTTGCGGTCAGATACTCTGTACATGTGGAAGGGGACACGGAACCGATAAAGAATGTAACATTTCCCGATTCGCTCGAAGAGATCGGAAATATGGCGTTTTACAACTGCGGCAGTCTGACGGAAATCCGGCTGCCGGAGAAGCTGAGAAGAATAGGCGATTATGCGTTCGGTACGTTTTATTACCTTGGCGATATGACCTCAGAGGGAACGATACAGGAGATTCATATTCCTGCCGGCGTGAAATATATCGGAGCCCGTGCGTTTTCCTGTGTCAAAGCAGCTTCGTTTACGGTGGATGAAAAAAATCCGTACTACGCTTCCGCCGGCGGATTCATTACAAATAAGCATAAGGACACGATCCTGATGAGGCCGCCGGAAATCGGAAAGGTGATCCGTATTCCGGAAGGGATTACAACACTGACGGAATACGTTTTCTGGGATGCGGACAGAGAAGCGGATTTCATCATTCCCGACAGTGTTTTCCGTTTTTCGGAAGAAGCGTTTCCGTCTTCGGTTGACACTGAAACAAATGAGAAGATTTACAAAATAACAATTCACTGCTCAGAAGGATCGGCAGCTGAAGAATACGCGGAAAGATACAACATTCCATATGAAACCGATTATGATTCTGTCATTTCCGGTTATCAGACAATCGTCGTTCCCGGCGGCGAAGCTGATCTGGTATTTCATGTTTATGCAGACCACGCAGAACTGGTAAGCACGGAAGGAGAAGATGAGAAACTGATCATTCCCGGAATGGTTCAGGGAGTACCTGTCACCCGGCTCAGACAGACCGGAGACTACTCTGCGGGAACAGGAAGACATAATTTTGAGCAGATTGAAATACCTGCTTCAGTGACAACAATTGACCGTGGCTTTCTGCAGGAAATATCTGCCGCAGAGTATACTGCAGCAGCCGGAAATACAGCGTTTTCAACAGTTGACGGTGTTCTGTTCGACAGGACAGGAACCACGTTGATCCGGTATCCGAAATACAGGGAAGGGAAAAACTATACTGTACCGGAAGGGACAGAACGGATCGGAACGTATGCGTTTGAACCATACGTTCTGGAAGAAGTAACGATTGCCTCAACCGTAAAGGAAATAGATAAACATGCCTTCAGATTCATTACTGCTGTTCATTTCAGTGAAGGGTTGGAAAAAATAGGCGATAATGCGTTTTCCGGATGCAGAGATCTGAACGAAGTCTTCCTTCCGGAGAGTCTTCAGGAGATCGGAAGCAGAGCATTTGTGTTTTCCGGTGAGGAAGCTCCGGTAATACATATGCCGCCGCATCTGAAGACAACCGGAGAATCAGCGGTTGTCTCAAGGGGGATATCCGTAGAGATTGAAGAAGTCATTCTGGATGATCTGGAACAGGCAAAGTTCCCGATATTTGAAGGTTTCACGATCGGTTCCTACAGGGTCGCGGATGATAATCCGTATTTCTGCACGGTACAGGGTATGCTCTTCAGCAAAGACCGCCGAACGCTTTATGCGGTTCCTTCCGCTTGGGAAGGGGAGTGCCGCATACCGGAAGGTACTGCACGGATTGATTCCTATGCATTTAATGATTGTATTTATATAACGGATTTGTATGTGCCTTCATCTGTTAAGAATTCAGCAGGCGCCATTCCGATCAACACGGAAACACAGGATACCGCTTATACGGTTCACTGTCCGTCAGGCAGCGATACAGCCCGTGAACTGGAAGAAAAACAGCTGAGCTGGACGGTCTGGGATGAATAAAAGACTGCAGTCATTCCGTTTGACGGAAATGCTGTAAAACCCGAAAAGAATTATCTATGAAAATACAAAACAGAAGAAGAAACCTGCTTACAGCTGTTTTTCCGGTATTCCTGATGTTTAACGGGTGCAGTACACAGATATCAGAGAGTACAGCGGAAGAGAAAGAGAAACCCGCACTGGAAGTCATCGATGATGATTCCGGTGATCTTTTCCGTGAAGCGGAACAGAAGCTTCAGGTACAGGAAGAGACAAAGGCGGAACTGTTCCAAATATCAGAAGTCAATACAGAAAAGAAAGACTATACGGTGATGGTATACATCATCGGATCGGATCTTGAAAGC
>CACXDM010000142.1 GCA_902766435.1 uncultured Erysipelotrichaceae bacterium
AGTGCTTCTGGTGTTCGGTCTGCCGATGGCAGTGATCCGGGAATACTACATTGCCGGTACAATGAATCTGCAGGTAATCCTTGCATCATTGAAGGATATTCTGACAATGAACAGCTGGGATCATCTCTGGTATATCTATTCCTTAATCGGAATATATCTGACATTGCCGGTCATCCGTCATTTTGCGAAACAGGCTTTAAAGGGAGAAATGAAGCTTGTCATGGTTTCGTTGCTTGTTCTTACAATGGTGATTCCGTTTATCATGCGGCTGATCCCGGAAGGGTATCTCAGTATTATTCCGCTCAGCTACTGGTTCTTCTATCTGCTTCTGGGTAAATATCTGTATGACGGGTATATGGAAGGCAGTCTGAAAAGGAATGTGTGGCTGATCCTTGGCTGTGTCTCGGCGACTGCGGTACTGGTCTGGGGTATCCTGGCACCTGCCTATGCGGATGCCTTGTTTACGTACAACAACCCTCTGATTGCTTTGATGGCTGCGGCTGTATTTGTTCTTTTCTGTCCTGTTAAGGTCAGTGAGAAGTACAGCAGAATCGTATGGGAGCTGGACCGTCTCTGTTTCTGCTCCTATCTGATTCATCCGGTATTCATTCATATTACATACCAGTTTCTGAAGATCCGGCCGATTGATTTCATGTCATTCTATATTCCGGCTACGGCAGGTTTCTTTATCCTGTTTACGGTGATGACCTTTGCAATTTCATGGCTGCTTCGCCGGATCCCCCTGGTCAGGAAGATTACATAAGCGGAGGAGAAGATGAAATTATCGATTATTGTCCCATGCTTTAACGAAGGGGAAGGGCTGAAGGAATTCCATCAGGCACTGAAGAAAGTACTGGAAACAGTGAATACGGAGAACGAGATTCTCTATATCAATGACGGTTCAACGGATAACACACAGGCTGTACTGAAGGAAATCACCGCCTCGGATCCGGAAGCTTTCTATATGACATTTTCCCGTAATTTCGGCAAAGAGGCTGCGGTCTATGCCGGCATATGCAATGTGACGGGAGAATATACTGCCGTTATGGATGCGGACATGCAGGATCCTCCGGAGATGCTGGTGAAAATGCTGGAGATTCTGAAACAGGGTGAATATGACTGTGTTGCCGCAAGAAGAGAGGACAGAACAGGTGAGCCGCCTGTAAGAAGCTGGTTTGCCCGTAAGTTCTATCAGGTCTTCAATTATATTTCGGATATCAAGATCCCGGACGGTTCACGTGACTTCAGAGTCATGACAAGACAGATGACGGAGGCAGTCGCCGCAATGGCGGAGGCAAACCGCTTCTCAAAAGGAATCTTTGAGTGGGTGGGGTTCCGTACATACTACATTCCGTATGAGAACAGGAACAGACAGAAGGGAAGCACAAAGTGGAGCTTCCGCAAGCTGTTCAGCTATGGGGTCGGCGGGATTATCGGCTTCTCTGAAGCGCCTTTGAGCTTTGTGTCGTGGTTCGGGATTCTGATGACGGCGGTTGCGGTGGTGATGTTGTTGTTTGTCATTGTCAGAAAGCTGATCTTCGGTGATCCGGTTGCCGGCTGGGCGTCTACGATCTGTGTGATCATCTTCATCGGAGGTCTGCAGCTGTTCTGTCTGGGAATTATCGGTCAGTACGTCGCAAGGATCTTTACCGAAACAAAGAACAGACCCCATTACATTGCGTCTGAAAGCAATCTGAAGGATGCGAGAATGATCCGCTGACGGTTAAGAGAGATGACAGGGAATCCGTAAGCCGGGTTTCCTTTTATTCTGTACTGGACGAATCGGACTGTTTTGACAGATAATAGAATATGATTGCGGAGGAAGAAATTATGATTCCATTTAATATCCCGCCCTATACGGGAGAAGAAATAAAATATGTGAAGGAAGCAATCGAATCACACAAGATCTGCGGTGACGGACAGTTTACGAAACGGTGCAGTCAGTGGATGGAGGAGAGATTTTCCGCCCAGAAGGTACTGCTTACGACAAGCGGTTCGACAGCGCTGGATATGGCGATGCTTTTATGTGATATCAAACCCGGTGATGAAGTGATTCTGCCGAGTTATACATTTTCCAGTACGGCCAATTCGGCAATCCTTGCCGGAGCTAAGCTTGTCTTCACGGATATCCGTCCCGATACGATGAATATCGATGAGACAAAGATTGAGGATGCCATTACCGATAAGACAAAGGTGATCATGGTTGTTCATTATGCGGGGGTTGCCTGTGAGATGGATACGATCATGGCGATCGCCAGAAAGCACGGACTGCTTGTTGTCGAGGATGCGGCCCAGGGTGTGATGAGTACCTATAAGGGAAAAGCGCTCGGTACGATCGGTGATTTCGGCTGCTATTCCTTCCATGAGACAAAGAACTACTCGATGGGAGAAGGCGGCGCTGTCGTCATCAACAATCCCGCTTATAACGAAAAAGCAGAGATTCTGAGGGAAAAGGGTACAGACAGATCCCGTTTCCTGCGGGGACAGATCGATAAGTATACATGGGTTGATTTCGGTGACAGTTTTCTGCCGAGTGAGCTGAACGCGGCGTATCTCTGGGGACAGCTGGAACAGGCGGATCTGATCAATGACAACCGGCTGGCCGCATGGAACCGTTATGATGAAGGCTTTAAGGATCTGAAGGAAAAAGGCCTGATTGAAACACCTGTTGTACCGGAAGGCTGTGTCCATAACGCGCATATGTACTTCATCAAGCTGAAGGACCTGGAGGAAAGAACGGCGTTCATCTCCTATATGAAGGAAAAGGGAATTCTCTGTGTATTCCATTACGTTCCCCTGCATTCCGCTCCTGCCGGTCTGAAGTTCGGCAGATTCCATGGTGAAGATGAATATACGACAAAGGAAAGCGAACGGCTTGTCAGACTGCCGATGTACTACGGGATCAGCGAAGAGGAAACGGATCAGGTCATCCGGGCAGCGCACGCTTTCTTTGAGGAAAAAGCATGATTGAAAAGAAGAAGATACTTCCTCTGATCGGACTGCAGCTGGCTGTGCTTCTGTATGCCTTTACGGGGTATTTTACGAAGAAGGCAGCCGGATATCCGTTTCTGAGCACGCAGTTCATTCTGTATTACGGGGGAATGATCATGGTATTGGGAATCTATGCCGTACTGTGGCAGCAGTTTCTGAAGAGATTCCCGCTGAATACATGTTATGCGAGCAGGGCAATGGCTTCTGTGTGGACAATGGTCATTGCGTACTTCGCGTTTAAGGAACAGATTACACTCAATATGATGATCGGGGCAGTTGTCATCATTATCGGGGTATTTCTGGCGGTGACATCAGATGAGTGACTTTTTATCGCATTGTCTGATTATGCTGGGAGGTGTTGTAATCGCCGGTCTTTCCCAGCTGTTTCTGAAAAAAGCTGCCACACAGGAATATAAATCATTTCTTCAGCAGTATCTGAACTGGCGTGTGATTCTCGGCTACGGCATGATGGTGCTTTCCACACTGTGCACGGTCATTGCCCAGAGAGTGATTCCTCTGTCAATGGGGCCGATCTGGGATGCATCGGGTCAGATCTTCGTGCTGATGATCAGTGTATTTATTCTGAAGGAACATATCTCGAGGAGAAAGCTGACCGGCTTATGTATTATGATTGCCGGCATCCTGATATTCTTAATGTGAGGTTTCAGTAATATGAAAGGTATTATACTTGCGGGAGGAAGCGGAACGAGACTGTATCCGCTGACCAAAGTGACGTCCAAGCAGCTTCTGCCGGTCTATGACAAACCGATGATCTACTATCCGCTGAGTACGCTGATGCTGGCGGGGATCAGGGATATTCTGATCATTTCCACACCGGAGGATCTGCCGAATTTCCGCCGTCTTCTGCTTGACGGTTCACAGTTCGGTGTACGTTTTTCCTATTGCGTACAGGAGAAACCGGACGGACTGGCTCAGGCATTTGTTCTGGGAAGGGACTTTATCGGCGATGATGATGTCTGTCTGATCCTGGGAGATAATATCTTCTACGGAAACCACTTCGGCGCGATGCTGAAGGAAGCGGTAGAGAATACCGAAAAGAACAAACGGGCAATGGTCTTCGGCAAGTATGTCACGGATCCCGAACGCTTCGGCGTAGCGGAGTTCGATGAGAACTACAAGGTGATCTCCCTTGAGGAAAAGCCGGAGAATCCAAAATCCAAATATGCCGTAGTCGGTCTTTACTTCTATGACAACAAAGTCGTGGAATACGCAAAGAACCTGAAGCCCTCCGCAAGAGGGGAATACGAGATCACGGATCTGAACAATGTCTATCTCAATAAAGGCGAGCTGGACATCAAAATTCTGGGAAGAGGCTTCGCATGGCTGGATACCGGAACGGTTGAATCTCTTGCCAAAGCAGGTGAGTATGTCAAGCTGGCTGAGGAAGTTCAGTCGATCAAAATCTCGGTGCCGGAAGAGATTGCGTATTACAACGGATGGATCGATGAAGCGCAGCTGCTTGAGGCGGCTGAGGGATACGGCAAGTCTCCTTACGGTCAGCATCTCCGCAATATTGCGACCGGAAAGGTTCAGACAAGTCTGAAAAAGAAGAACGGAGAATAAGATGAAGATATTAGTTACAGGCGGTGCCGGCTTTATCGGCGGCAACTTCGCTCATATGATGGTCAGAAAGTATCCTGAGGATCAGATTGTTGTCCTGGATGCCCTGACATACGCGGGAAATCTCGAAACGCTTGAGCCGATCATGAACGAACCGAATTTCCGGTTTGTCAAAGGTGATATCCGTGACAGAGCGTTTATCGACACATTGTTTGAAAACGAGAAGTTTGATGTTGTCGTGAATTTCGCGGCAGAGTCCCACGTGGACAGATCAATTGAAAACCCGGAGATCTTCCTTGAAACGAATATCATGGGTGTTCAGGTTCTGATGGATGCCTGCCGCAAATACAGCGTAAAGAGATATCATCAGGTATCGACGGATGAGGTATACGGTGATCTTCCTCTGGACAGACCCGATCTTCTGTTCCATGAGGATACGCCTCTGCAGACTTCTTCACCATACTCTGCTTCCAAGGCGGCAGCGGACCTTCTCGTCCATGCCTATCACAGAACCTACGGTCTGCCGGTGACGATCAGCCGCTGTTCAAACAACTACGGCCCGTATCACTTCCCGGAAAAGCTGATTCCGCTTGTAATCTCAAGAGCGCTGGCTGATGAGAGCATTCCGGTTTACGGCGAAGGCGCAAATGTGAGAGACTGGCTGTATGTAACGGATCACTGCAGCGCGATTGACCTGATTATCCGTAAGGGCAAAGTCGGCGAGGTATACAATATCGGCGGTCACAATGAAAAGAGCAATCTGGAAGTTGTAAAGACGATTCTTAAGGCGCTGGGAAAGAGCGAGGATCTGATTACTTATGTCAAGGACAGACCCGGTCATGACCTGCGTTACGCCATGGATCCGACAAAGATCGAAACAGAACTGGGATGGGAACCTGAATTCCGTTTTGAAGAGGGTATTCAGGAAACGATCAAATGGTATCTTGCCAATAAGGACTGGTGGGAGCACATCGTCAGCGGTGAGTACCAGGAATACTACAACAGAATGTATCTGAACAGATAAAGGAACGGAAAAACAATTGATTTCCGTCCCCAATCTGCGTATGATTTCATTACTTGAAAAATGCTGAGGGGGAGAAATGCGGAAAATAACGTTTTCTGGTATTTTGAATCTTTATATGGCTGCTGCTGTTACGGCTGCGGCCGTTTTCACCGTTCCGCTTAAGGTTTACGCAACGGAACCGGAGGAAGTCTCACAGGAAAATGAAAATATCCTGGAACAGGAAATCGAATCAGGAACACTCACCAGGATTGATCTGGAAATGATCGGTGATGATGCGGAATATGCATTTGTATATGACGAGAATATACTGACTCTCTCAGACCTGCAGTACGATGAGGAAAATGAAGTCTTCTATATTGAGGCGCAGACGGAAGAGGAAACAGAAGTCATCATTCTCAGAGATGAAGAAGAATTCCTGCGTCTGCTTCTGCATCCTGTTGTGAGTGAAGAACCGGATGAAATACAGGAACTTCCTTCGGAAACGGCGCTGGATGAATATGTTGCTTCGGAAGAGAAGTACGAAGCCGCCAATTCAAGTGTGGCTGTCACGATTATGTACGGCACCGCCTACGCAGACGGCGCGCCGGTTACTTCCGCTCAGGTCGGCACAACACTGACGATTGAAGCGGATGAAGATACGGAAGACCGGAAGTTTGTCCGCTGGAATGACGGGGAAACGGAACGGACCAGAACATATGAAGTAACGGATACACTTACGCTGGAAGCCGTATTCAGTGAGAAACATTCGATTTCCGTAAAAGATTCCTCAGCTTCCGCAAAAATGGCATTTGCCGGTGATACGGTCACGGTAACCGCGGCGGAAAAGCCAGGATATGTCTTTGAATCCTGGCAGACAGACGATGATCTTGAATATACTTCAGACGGTAATTCCATTACGTTTACAATGCCTGATCATGATGTCACTGTTAATGCCGTCATCAGAATGCTGAATGGCACCTGGGCAAAGCAGGACGGAAAATGGACGTATAAATTTGAAACCGGTGAAAGTCCTGCCGGCGAGTGGGCGCTCATCAATAACAGATACTATCTGTTTGACGAAGACGGATATATGCTTACCGGCTGGCAGAAAGACAAGGGTTCATGGTATTACCTGCATGAATCCGGCGCAATGGCAAAAGGCTGGGAAAATATCGGCGGAAAATGGTATTTCCTGAACCGGTCATCCGGAAAGATGGCAGTCGGCTGGGTATATGACGGCGGTAAGTGGTTCTGGATGAACAGTGCCGGCGCAATGACAACAGGCTGGCAGGAAATCAAAGACAAGTGGTATTACATGAACGGCTCCGGCGTTATGCAGAAGGGCTGGCTCAAGTCATCAGGCAAATGGTATTACCTGAAGGATTCCGGCGAAATGGCAGTCGGCTGGGTTAAGGTAAAGAATTTGTGGTATTACATGAATTCTTCAGGTGCAATGCTTACCGGCTGGCAGAAAATCAAAAACAAATGGTATTTCCTGAATTCCTCCGGCGCTATGATAACGGGCTGGCGGAAGGTTTCCGGCAAATGGTATTATCTTGATTCCTCCGGTGCGATGGCTACGGGCTGGAAGAAAATTGGAAACAAATGGTATCTCATGGACTCTTCCGGTGTGATGCTTACCGGCTGGCAGGCATCAAAAGGAAAGTGGTATTACCTGAACAAGGCCGGCGATATGGTCACAGGCTGGAAGCGCCTCAAAGGCGAATACTACTATATGGATGAAAACGGCGTGATGGCGACGGGAACACAGACCATTGACGGAAAGACATTCCAGTTCAAGACAAACGGCGCGCTGAAGACCGGCGGATTCTCCGATCTGAAGATTCTGTTTGTGGACAAGTCAATGATGCCGCAGTGGAAGAACCTGTATAACCTGTTCGGTAAGCTCGGTCCGAAAATGTATTTCCTGAATACATCTGACTTCAATGTCGATGATTATGACGCGCTGGTGCTTGGCGGCGGCGGTGACGTAGAGCCTTCGCTCTATGGCGAATCCAACCAGGGATCGAGAAATGTCGATGTCAATGAGGACAAGCTTCAGATGGCTGCGATCAAGAAGTTCGTTGAGGCAGGCAAGCCTGTGTTCGGCGTATGCCGCGGGGAACAGGTGCTGAACGTCTACTTCGGCGGTACACTGATTCAGGACAGAAGCGGTCATATGGGCGGCTACCGGGCAGTCTCCACAGCTGAGGGATCTCTGTTTGAAGGCGTCATGCCGAACGGATATTCCGCATATCATTCACACCACCAGTGTGTAAAGGATCTAGGTTCCGGATTATGGGCAACTGCATATGATACAAAAGACGGAACGATCGAGGGATTCGAGCATAAGTCACTCCCTGTCTTCGGCGTACAGTATCATCCCGAGGCAATGGGAAACTGCAATGACATCCTGAATACATTCCTGAAAGTCGTCCGTGCCTACAAGCAGGGCGTAAGTGTTAAATAACAACGAAAGTCATCCGCACGGATGGCTTTTGCGTATCATGGGAGGAAATGATGAAACTGGTGCTGATGAGTGATTCACATTACAACAAGGAGTCAATTGAAAGAGTCAGGAAAAAGTATCCGGATATTCCGGTTAAGGTTCACTGCGGAGATATTCTGATGCCGCCGGAAAAGATGAAGGACTTCATCGCTGTCGGAGGAAACATGGATTTCTTCTTTGACTATCCTTTTGAGCAGACCCTGGATATTGATTCTTTTCATATTCTGATCAAGCACGGTCATGACCTGTTTCCCGGTTCCTTTCCGGATTACAGGGGACTGGCGGATTATGCGAAACAATGCGGCTTCAATGCCGTATTCTTCGGTCATTCCCATGCATACTATGACGGTGAGATCGACGGTGTCAGACTTCTGAATCCGGGATCTGTATGGCGTACGAGAGACAACAGTCCCTGCACCTATATGATTGTTCATATCGAAAACGGAATCATGCGGGCGGAAAGACATATTGCGGCGGATTTGTTTCTGGAAGAGATATGAATACGTGAATTAACAGGTATAATTGAATTGTGTAAACAATGGAGGGAATCATGAAAAACACAAAATATACAGCGGCAGTACTGGCACTTCTGCTGGCAGGATGTTCCTCAGCTGCTCCGGCGGCTTCATCTTCAGCTCAGGCTTCATCCTCATCCGAAGAAGCTGCAGTAACAGAAGAGGCACCTCAGGCTGAAACAACAGAAGAAGTTGCAGGTGTAACAACATCTGACGTTAACGGTACACTTGAACAGGGAGACATCGAGCTTCCCCAGCAGGAATTCTCCAGAGCCTCGCAGCCGGTAAAGGTTAATGTAAATGTCTTTGATCAGAATCTGACCATGCCTTTTGACGCAAAGGAACTGACATCACTGAACGGCATCAAGGCGACACAGGATGAAACAGACAAACTGATCTCCAACACATACCTCAGTGACGGATACTGCACGCTTTCCGTTACGATCGACAAGAACAACAAGATTACCCGTATTTCCGACAACCAGTCGAATTACTGGGGTCTCATGACAGAGGACGGACTCCGCAGAGGCGTTACAGAGCAGACTGTTCTTGATACACTGAAGAATGTTCAGTACAAGAAAGAAACATTCAATGACCAGCTCTGGATGTATTACTACGAAGTGGAAAACGATGACCTCGATTATCCGTATGCCGTATATACATACACATGCGGTGAAGGCGGTGTTTACGCAGTTGACGTTACACTGCTTGGACTTGGTGAAGACTACTTCGCGGCAGAAGACCTCGCAAAGCTGGCAGCGAATTATTATTACTATGACGGCGCAAAGGAATGGGCTCCGTACTACAACATGTCGATCAACCTCGACGGTACATTCGACATTCAGCTGTATGAAGACAACGGAACCAATACCGCCACATGGGCATGGTATAAAGTCAACCGTATGGGCAAGGGAATCGATATCCTGACAAACCAGCCTGTTGACTTCATGAAGTATCTGAATTAATCAACATCAGGCTTTCCGGAATGTATAGTTCCGGGGCCTTTTTCATGATATGAATTGTCTCTGTCTTCTTCTTTTCCCGCATGGTTTGCGATACAATATAAGCCGTGCGAATCTGCCGGCAAAGGCAGAACAATGAAAAAGGAAAACGATTATGATGGTCAGAAATATATTGGAGTTTCTTGAAAACAGCGCGGAAAGATTTCCCGGGAATAAAGCGGTAACGGAGTATGATCAGTCCGTTACTTACAGTGAGCTTCTGGATATGAGCAGACGGATCGGAAGCTCTCTTGCCGGAAACGTACGTCAGGGAATGCCGGTGGGCGTTTTTGCGGAAAAGGGAATCAAAGCCCTCAGCGCGTTCTTCGGTATTGTTCAGGCAGGGGGATGTTACGCATTGTTAAATCCGGAGCTGCCTGATCCGAGACTGGAAAGTATTCAGACAGTTCTCCATACAGAGACAGTGCTGACAACGGAAGATCTCAGGGAGAGAGCGGAAAAGCTGTTTCCTGGTCTGCGGATCATTACAGTTGAAGAGACAGTGAAATGTGAAGTCAATGAGAAATTCCTCCGTGATGCGCGTGAAAGAGCAGTGGATACGGATCCTCTGTATATCAATTTCACTTCCGGCTCCACCGGTGTCCCGAAGGGAATTGCCGTAGCCCACAGAAGCGTCATCGAATTCATTTCCTGTTTTACCGAACTGTTTCATATTACAGGGGAAGATGTCATTGCGAATCAGGCACCGTTTGATTTCGATGTCTCCGTCAAGGATATCTATTCGGCTTTGTATACAGGCGCTGAGCTCGTTGTCGTTCCCCGCGCTTTGTTCTCACGTCCGGCTGAACTGATTGATTATCTGTGTGATCATCAGGTTACGACAATGATCTGGGCGGTATCTGCTTTGTGTCTGATTACAACCTTCCACGGTCTGGAATATAAGACGCCAAAGACGGTAAACAAGATTCTCTTCAGCGGTGAAGTGATGCCGTACAAGCACCTTTCCCAGTGGCAGAAGTATCTTCCGGATGCGATGTATGTCAATCTTTACGGACCGACGGAGATTACCTGCAACTGTACGTATCATATCCTTGAAAAGGGAAGGGACTATTCTGCCGGGATACCGATCGGAAAGCACTTTCCGAATGAAGATGTATTCCTGTTAAATGAACAGAATGAAAAGATTACGGAACCGGGCATTACCGGAAAACTGCTGGTCAGAGGAACAGCGCTTGCGCTGGGATACTACCGTATGCCGGAGAAAAACGCTGAGGCATTCATACAGAATCCTCTGAATGATGTTTATCCGGAAACTGTTTATGTGACAGGGGATCTCGGTATGTATAATGAAGAAGGAGAACTGGTTTTCTGCGGCAGAGCGGACAACCAGGTCAAATATATGGGACACCGGATCGAACTCGAAGAGATCGAAAAAGCCATGGCTGCGGTACCGGGTGTTGAGCGCTGTGTCGTACTGTTTGATGAAAAACGTTCAAGACTGAAGGGGTACTACACAGGTACAGTGGAAAAGAACGAACTGAGTTCTGTCATGAAGGAAACACTGCCGGTATTCATGGTTCCCGGCTTTATCCGGAAACTGGATGAATTTCCTCTGACAAAGAACGGTAAGATTGACCGTAAGCAATTGGATGTGAAAAAGACGGGAGCTGGAAAATGAACCGGAATATCGGAAAACTGATACAGATGAATGACAGCGCCTTCTATGTCTTTGACATAAAGGAACTGAAGAACAGAATCGCTTATCTGAAAAGCAAGCTTCCGGATGTATCTCTTTGTTATGCGGTAAAGGCAAATCCGATGATCACCGGAGAGATCATGGATGATCTTCCCCGCTTTGAGATCTGTTCCCCGGGTGAAGCGCGCATCTGTCAGAGATTGGGCGTGGATACGGAAAAGATGGTGATTTCCGGTGTATACAAAACGCCTGCGTTTATTGAGGAAACAGCAGCGGATCCGGACTTTAAAGGCATCTTCACGGTTGAGTCAATGCGGCAGTATGATCTGCTCTGCGCTCTTTCAGAGAAGTACGGAAGAACACTGCAGGTTCTTCTGCGTCTGACAAACGGAAGTCAGTTCGGCATCAATGCTTCGGATATCGAAGAGATCATTGCCAAGAGGGAGAATCATCCCGGTATTGTACTGAAGGGAATACAGTTCTTCTCCGGCACACAGAAGACATCTTTGAAGAAGTTCGCCCGTGAGCTCAGTCACCTGGATCAGTTTCTGATTCATCTGAAGGAAACGCTCGGTTATGAGGCTGAAGAACTCGAGTACGGCACCGGCTTTCCGGTCAGTTATTTCAAAGACGAAGAGCTTGATGAAGACGCGCTGCTTGACGGGTTTACCGGTATTCTCCGGGAAATGATAAGCCATCCGAAGATCACACTGGAACTTGGCAGAAGTATTGCGGCATCCTGCGGCAGATACTATACGCACGTTGTTGACATGAAGCAGAATAAGGGACAGAATTATCTTCTGACGGACGGCGGAATGCACCATATTGTCTACTTCGGACAACATATGGCGATGAAGCATCCGTTTCTGTCGGCTGTCGGTAAGGAAACACCGGAAAACGGTACTTCCTGGACAATCTGCGGTTCACTGTGTTCGATGAATGACATCATCGTGAAACAGGCCGTTCTTCCGGATATTGAAGTCGGTGATGTGATCTGTTTTGAGAAGACAGGCGCCTACTGTATGACGGAAGGAATAGCGTTGTTTCTGACACGTGATCTGCCTGCGCTGTATATTCAGCGTGAAGATGAAAGTGTATATTGTATCCGCAGTACATTTGAGACTGAGGAACTGAATATGCCGGAATATGAAAGGATTTGAATATGGACAGACTGATTGAAATTCTGGAAGACATCCAGCCGGATGTCGATTATGAAACATGTGAGGATCTGATTGACGGACATCATCTTGATTCACTGTCAATCATCTCCCTGATCGCCGAACTGGAGGATGAGTTTGATATCTCCATCCCGGCAGTGGAAATCATTCCCGATAACTTTAACTCCGCCGCAAGGATGATGAAGATGATAGAAAGGCTGCAGGAGGAATTCTGATCATGCCTTTTCTTCCGACAGTGCCAATGGTCAGACTCGGATCATTGACATCGTTCTTCTCTTCAACGTATCTTGTTCTGTTTCTGCCGGTATGTCTTATCGGCTTTGCCCTCATGCCGCAGAAATGGAAGAAATACTATCTCACAGCCGTAAGTTACGGCTTTTTCGCGTTAATCAGCGGTAAGCTTGTTGTCTATCTGCTTCTTTCCACTGTGTCAATGTACTGCTTCGGTATTCTCTTGGAAAAGATGCAGGAAACACAGAAGAAGGAAATGAAGGAAGCGGAGAAGGCAGAACGCAAAGCAATTAAGGAAAAGCACGCGAAAAAGCAAAGCAGGGTCATCCTGCTCGCGGTGCTTCTGCATATCGGCGTACTGCTCGTGCTGAAGTATTCCGGCTTCTTTATGACGAATATCAATACACTGATGGAGCTTCTGCATTCGGATATCCGTTTTAATGTGCCGCACTTCATTCAGCCGATCGGTATCTCATTCTTTACGTTCCAGGCATTGTCGTATATCTTTGACGTTCACCGGGGAACCGTAAAGGCGGACCATAACTTTTTCCGTCTGGCGCTGTTTCTCAGCTTCTTCCCGCAGATTGTCGAAGGACCGATCTGCCGTTATAACCAGACAGCGGATCAGCTGTGGAATATGGGACAGATCCGGTATGAGAACCTGGTGCTCGGGGCCGAACGCTTCCTGTACGGCATGGTCAAGAAATATGTCGTGGCGGACAGACTGAATCTGTTCGTGACGAATATCTTTCAGAAATACGATCAGTATGAGGGCGGCGTCATCGCCGTGGCTGCGGTATGTTATACGATTCAGCTGTATATGGACTTCTCGGGATCCATGGATGCGGTGTGCGGTACAGCGGAGATCTTCGGTATTACAATGCCTGAGAACTTCAAGCGTCCCTTCTTCTCCCGAACGATCTCAGAGTTCTGGACAAGATGGCATATTTCCCTCGGCAGCTGGTTCAAGGATTATATTTTCTATCCGGTAACGACTTCCAAGCCGATGAAGAAACTGACTTCCTCTGCCAGAAAGAAGATCGGCAACCACTACGGACCGCTTGTGGCGGGAAGTATTGCCCTGTTCTGCGTATGGCTGAGTAATGGTCTCTGGCATGGGGCAGCGTGGAGTTTTATCTTTTTCGGTATGTATCATTTTGTGCTGATTCTGACCGGGAACCTGATGGGACCTGTCGTCAAGGACCTGCAGGCAAAGTGGCATATCAATCCCGAACATCCCGTATATCAGTTCCTGCAGAGAGTGCGTACGGTAATCCTGGTAATTATCGGCGAGCTGTTCTTCCGGGCTGAGGGATTAAGAGCCGGTCTGAATATGTTTTATAAGATGGTCACCCAGTTTACGCTGAAGACATGGAGTGACAGTATGCTTTGGTATCTGCAGACAGATATGAAGGATTTCTGGATTGTCGGCTTTACACTGCTGTTTGTTCTGGCTGTCGGTATCGCTAACGAAAAGGGTATTTCACTCCGGGCGGAACTCGCAAAGAAGAATATCGCTGTTCGCTGGGCAGTCTTGTATGCGATTATTCTGTTTATCATCATATGCGGCGCGTACGGCGCGGGTTATGCGCCGGTTGATCCGATGTACGCACAGTTTTAGGAGGTGACAGAGATGAAGAACTTTTTAAAACATGTGCTGAC
>CACXDM010000143.1 GCA_902766435.1 uncultured Erysipelotrichaceae bacterium
TATGAAACTGATTGCGGCAGACTATGACGGCACAATCCGATACAAAGAAACCGTTACACCTGAAGATATCTCATCCATCAGGAAATGGCAGGAAGCGGGAAATCTTTTTGTCATTGATACCGGACGTTCAATGGAATCCATTCTGCAGGAAACGGAAAAATACGGACTTAAGCCGGATTACTTCATCACCAACAACGGCGGAATGCTGTTTGACGGAAAGCAGAATATGCTGTTTTCCTCCTACCTCGACAACGTCATGAGTCTCGATATCATGTATATCGCAAAGCAGACGGGCGGAGTTGTCTCCTATGTTGTCAACGACGGCTTCCGGCGTCACCGCATCATCATCAATCCATCTCTCAGTGAAAAACGCTATCCCTCACTGGATCCGGACATGTCCGAAGAGGATCTGATGAAGCTTGGAAAGTACGCCCAGTTTGTCATCTCGATGGATACACCGGAAGCGGCGCTGAAACTGGCGGAAGAGGTTAACCGTCATTTCAGCAGTCATGTCGAAGCATATGCGAACAGATACGTTGCGGATATCGTTCCCCGGGGAATGTCAAAGGCCTCGGGAATTGAGCTTGTCAGACAAAGGGAAAATATCTCACTTGAGGATGTATATACTCTCGGGGATGCGGACAATGACATTACGATGATGGAATACGGACTGCACGGCGGCTGTATGGCAGCCTCACCCGAGGAAATACGCAGTCATGCAGTGCATATATGGCAGAATGTTTCCGAACTGATTGAAACACTGCTCAGCGGAAAGGAAAGGTGAACAACATGGACAACAGGATCAGAAAGATTATGCGTTTCTACGGCTATGTTCAGGGTGTCGGCTTCCGCTGGCGGGCAATCCAGGCAGCCAGGGCTGCCGGTGTTACCGGTTGGGTCCGCAACCGGTATGACGGATCCGTATCCATGGAAATTCAGGGCAGCGAAGAACAGATCAATGCCGTGATTCAGATGATTACCCGCAGTCCCTACATTGAGATTACAAAAACCTACAGCAAAACCATCCCGGTAAAAGAAGACGAACGGGATTTTACTGTAAAAGACAGCGAATGGCATGACTGAAGATAAGGAGACAGAAAATGAAAGAATTCTATATTACGGATGACGGAATCCGTCTCCACGCAAAACTTGACCTTCCTGAAAAACATGAGAAATGCCCTCTTGTCATCCTCGTACACGGGCTGACAGGCCATATGGAGGAAAACCATATCAAAGCAGCCGCAAAGACGATGACGGAAGCAGGCTTTGCCGTACTCAGACCGGAAATGTACGGCCATGGTCAGAGTGAAGGTGATTTCGCCGAACATACGCTGTTCAAATGGATATCCAATCTCATGAAGGTAACCGAGTACGCAAAGTCGCTCGATTTCGTTACGGATCTTTATCTCTGCGGACATTCCCAGGGCGGACTCACCATCATGATCGCAGCCGGTATGCGTCCGGATGACTACAAAGCGATTATTCCGATGTCCCCTGCCCTTGTCATTCCCGACGGAGCGCGCCGCGGCAGTATGCTCGGCATGACATTTGATCCGGAACATATCCCCGATATGATTGTTCTCGGAGACAGAAGTCTCAGCGGAAACTATTTCCGTACCGCGCAGTTAATCCATGCGGAGGAATGCATCAGGAAGTATCACGGTCCGGTTCTGATCGTACACGGAGACGCGGATGAAGCTGTACCGGTACAGTATTCCAAAGATGCGGCAGAGCTTTATGACAACTGCCGTCTCGTCATTCTTCCTGATGACAATCACGGCTATGACAGACATCTTGATATGGTAACGGATGCCATCCGGCAGTTCCTGTCAGAACAGAACAGCTGATCACGGACAACAGATACGATGAAACAGATCACATTCTATTATGTCCGCCACGGCCGCACCGACTTCAACAAAGCCGGCATCATACAGGGACAGGTCGACTCTCCCCTGTGTCCGGAAGGAATTCCCGTTCTGCAGGAAACAGGCAGTATTCTGAAGGATATTCCCTTCAATGTCTGTTATTCATCACCCTTTCAGCGGGCCATTTCCACAGCAGAAATTATTCTCGAAGGAAGAGATATCCCCATCATTCCCCTGGAATCATTAAAGGAAATGAGCTTTGGCAGTATTGACGGAAAACCGCACAAAGAACATAAACAGGAACTGCGTACCGGTCATATCTTTGACAGCTTCCGGCATGTCGGCGGTGAATCGGCAGATGATGTCAGAAAACGTGTCCGGCAGGCTTTTAATCTGATGGTCTCTTCTGCCAAAGACAAAGATCAGGTTCTGATCACCTGCCACGGAAGCTACTACCGCTATATCCTGTATGAACTCATGCATAAAAACAGATTCATTCTCAAGCTGGATCCGGCATATACAGGAACGGCAAACGGTTCCGTTTCCGTTTTCACTTATACTGACGGAAGATATCAGCTGGAATGTTATCCACTGACCGGCGATTCCCTGAGATCATTTCTGAGGAACAGAACTGCATATTAATGGGAAACCGCAGATAATCTGATAAAATATACGGGAATGATCAGAAGATCATCAAACACGTCAGAATGACGGAATGCTTTACAAAAGAAAACACGGAACTGAAGTCCGCCGCATGACTGAAGGCATGTCAGAAAACATGCTTTTTCTCTTGGAAAGGAACCTACAATGAAAAGAACACGTTCTATTACACTGACCGGACTGATGATCGCAGTCGGAATTGTCATCGTTACAGTCCTGAAGAATTTCGGCGGTCAGCCGATTCTGAGACTGTTCAGTCCGATGCATTTCCCCGTCATGATTGCAGGTCTTGCGATCGGTCCTGTTGAGGGACTGATCTGCGGTATCGCCACACCGGCACTCTCCTACCTGATCAACCAGCTTCCGCCAAACGGTCCCTGGGCGATGATGGCAGAACTCGGTGTCTATGGTCTGGTTACCGGTTTATGCATGAAGAAACTCAAAGTCGAAAATGAAACGGCGAGGATCTATATTTCCCTGATTACCGCAATGATCCTCGGCAGAATCGTCGGCGGACTGGTGACAGGCTTCATACTGAATGCGGGAGAGTATTCTGTTTCCGCATGGATCAGTGCCTACTTTATCGGTACGGCTCCGGCGATCATTTCCGATCTGATTCTGGTGCCAATCATTGTAAGAGCACTGCAGAATGCCGGACTGGCGGAGAAATAGGAAAATGAAAACACTGTATATCGAATGTAATATGGGCGCAGCCGGAGACATGTTAATGGCAGCGCTGAGCGAACTGACCGACAAAGAGGCATTTCTCGCAAAGATGAATGAGATCGCACCTGAAGGTGTCAAAGTCTCACTGGAAGAAGCGGAGAAGTGCGGTGTCATGGGAACTCATGCAAGAGTCGTAATCAACGGCGAAGAGGAACATTCACACGATCACCACCATGATCATGAACATCATCACGATCATGAACATGAGCATCATCATGACCACGATCACGAACATCACCACCATCACCATGCCGATCTGACAGGCATTACCGAAATGATTCAGGCAATGGATATTTCCGATAACGTAAAATCCCACGCCCTTGCCGTATATCAGTCAATTGCCGAAGCAGAGGCATTTGTCCACGGCAGAGATATCACGGAGATTCATTTCCATGAAGTCGGCACAAAAGATGCGGTTGCGGATGTGGTCGGTGTATGTCTGCTGATGGATATGATCAAAGCGGATAAAGTCGTTGTTTCCCCTGTTGCCTTAGGATATGGAGAAGTACGCTGCGCGCACGGCATACTGCCTGTTCCGGCTCCGGCAACGGCATATTTGATCAAAGACATGCCTGCCTATGCAGGTGAGATCAGAGGAGAACTTCTCACACCCACAGGTGCTGCCCTTCTGAAGCACTTCGCAGATGAATTCAGCTATATGCCCCTGATGAAAACAGAAAATACAGGGTACGGTATGGGAACGAAGAACTTCCGTTTTGCCAACTGTGTGCGTGCCTTCCTCGGGGAATCATTCTGAAAAAGCCGTTGAAAAATACGGCTTTTTTTCCGGCCTGACGGATATGATAATCCTTCATGATTGCTATAATTAATTCAGGAACAGAAGGAGTGTTTATCATATGAGTGTTTTTACCGGAAAAGAAAAACTGAAGCTCGGTTTCGGTCTGATGCGTCTGCCCAGAAATGATGACGATTCGATCGATATCCCTCAGGTATGTGAGATGGTGGACCTGTTTATCAAAGCAGGCGGAACCTACTTTGACACAGCCTTTGCCTATCAGGGATCAGAAGAGGCAGTCAGAAAAGCACTGGTGGAAAGATATCCCAGAGACAGCTATACTCTGGCAACCAAACTGTTCATTCAGACAGGTTCTTCGATTACTGCCGAAGAAGCGAAGCAGGAAACACTGACCAGTCTGGAACGAAGCGGCGCAGGCTATTTTGACTATTATCTGGTTCATGCCATTCAGAGAGGCAACTATCAGAAATATGAAGAATACGGGATCTGGGACTATGTCCGTGAGCTCAAGGAAAAAGGAATCGTCAAACATTACGGCTTCTCCTTCCATGCGGATCCCGAACTGCTTGAGGAACTGCTGAATAAACATCCCGATGCGGAATTTGTCCAGCTGCAGATCAACTACGCTGATTGGGAACACCCCGGTGTCCAGTCACGCAGAAACTGGGAGATATGCAAAGCCCACGGCAAACCGGTCGTTATCATGGAACCGGTCAAGGGCGGTATTCTCGCTGATCCGGTCGACAGTGTCAAAGCGGTATTTGACAAAGAGAACAACGGGATGTCCTATGCTTCATGGGCATTGAGATACGCTGCCGGACTGGATAATCTGCTTGCCGTACTCAGCGGCATGAGCTCAGTTGAGCAGATGAAGGATAACCTCAGCTTCATGACTGACTTCAAACCGCTCAATGAACATGAGATGGAAGTCATCAAGGCTGCCCAGGATGCCCTGAATGCCGATCAGTCCATTCCGTGTACGGCATGCCATTACTGTACCAAGGGCTGTCCGATGTCCATTCCGATCCCCGAAATCTTCCATATTCAGAATCACAAGAAAGGAAGTCCTGAATTCCGCACAAAGAGAGAATATACGATTGTCACCCAGGGTAAGGGAAAGGCCAGTGACTGTATTGCCTGCGGTCAGTGTGAAGCCGCATGTCCTCAGCAGCTGCCGATCATCGAACTTCTCAATGAGTGCCGCTCTCTCGAATAATCTTCTGTTTAAACCGTGCCATAACAAGCACGGTTTTTTTCGAAAAGAATCCACATTTGCACAGTGGTGGTGAAGAGCTGATCAACAGGATGGTATAATTATGTTGTCCGAGAAAGGGACATCAGGAA
>CACXDM010000144.1 GCA_902766435.1 uncultured Erysipelotrichaceae bacterium
AAAAGCAGGGCAAAGACAAGAAGATCCGTATCTTCAAGTACAAGCAGAAGAAGGGCTCCACACGCCGCAGACAGGGTCATCGTCAGCCGTATACAAAGCTGATTGTTGAAACGATCGAGGCTTAAATGATTCATATCCGTGTACAGGAGAAAGAAGGAAAGATCACTGAGCTGAGAATCTTCGGTCACGCTGAGTCTGATGACATCGGCAAAGATCTGATCTGTGCAGCTGTCAGTTCCGTCGCATTCGGTCTGTGTAATGCGCTTGATGAACTGTCAGACAGCGCAGGATTCGAAATTCAGGACAATGATATCAGGATCTACCTTCCTGAACCGGATAATACAGCGCAGATCGTGATGCGGACGGGAGTAATCCAGTTTGAAACGATTGCTGAAAACAACAGTGATTT
Source organism: uncultured Erysipelotrichaceae bacterium (assembly GCA_902766435.1). Classification (GTDB taxonomy): domain Bacteria; phylum Bacillota_I; class Bacilli_A; order Erysipelotrichales; family Erysipelotrichaceae; genus Bulleidia. Next base: position 410 of record CACXDM010000144.1, read on the forward strand.
TATTGAAATTGAAACGGAGGAGTAAAACATGAGATTTACACTTGATATTCAGTTCTTTGCCAGTAAGAAGGGTGTTTCTTCCACAAAGAACGGACGTGATTCCGCCGGCAGAAGACTTGGTGCCAAAAAGGCAGACGGCGAATACACAAACGCCGGCAGCATCATTTACCGTCAGAGAGGAACAAGAATCTTTCCCGGTAAGAATGTGAAGCGGGGCGGAGATGATACACTGTTCGCAACAGCTGCAGGCATCGTCAAGTACGAGCGTCTCGGCAAGGATAAGAAACAGGTATCTGTCTATCCGAAAGAAGCTTAATAGTGATTCAAACAACTCCTGATTTACCTGTCAGGAGTTTTTTAAGGAAGGAGGCATGCCGAAATGATTGATTTCATCAAACTCCATGTGAAAGCCGGTGACGGAGGCAAGGGTGCCGTCGCATGGCGTCATGAAAAGTATTATCCGAACGGAGGTCCGTTCGGCGGTGACGGAGGCAAGGGCGGAGATGTCTGGTTTCAGGTTGATACTAATGAAACGACACTGACGAAACTTCGTTTTACCAAACGGGTAAAGGCCGGCAACGGCATGCCCGGACTGACAAAGAAAATGCATGGTAAATCCGGTGAGGATGCAGTGGTTTCTGTGCCTCTTGGAACCATGATCAGAAATGCCGCGAACAATGATCTTCTGGCAGATCTTACCCAGCCCGGACAGAAAGTTCTGATCGCCCATGGCGGCAGGGGAGGACTCGGTAATTATCATTTTGCCACAGCGCGTAATGATACACCGGAATACGCCCAGCCGGGTGAAGTCGGTGAGAGTCTTGATCTTCTGCTTGAGCTCAGACTTCTGGCTGATGCCGGACTGATCGGATTCCCTTCTGTCGGCAAGTCAACCTTTCTGTCCGTCGTTACGGCAGCGAGACCGGAAATCGCAGCGTATCCCTTTACGACGATCGAACCGAATATCGGTGTCGTCAGTCTTCCCGATGACAGAGGTTTTGTACTGGCGGATATGCCCGGACTGATCGAAGGAGCGCAGGATGGAAAAGGACTCGGACATGAGTTTCTGCGCCATATCAGAAGATGCCGTGTATTGATTCATGTCATTGATATGAGCGGTGAGGAAAGAAACCCGATTGAGGACTATGAGATCATCAATCAGGAACTTGCCGGGTATGATATCTCCCTTGAGAAGAAGCCGCAGATTGTTGTTGCGAATAAGATGGATGATGAATTTGCGCCGATGTATCTTGAGGAATTCCGGAAGAAGTATCCTGATCTGAAAGTCTACGAAACAAGTACGCTGATGCATAAGGGACTGGATGAAGTACTTTATGCGGCGATGGATGCCATTGAACAGGCAAGAGAGGAAGAAGCGGAATCGGCGGAGGAAACCGAAGAAACCGTTGTCTACAGATACGAGCCGAAGAAGCCGGACTTCACAATTGAAATGCTCGGCCCGGGAAGGTATAAGGTCGTATCGGAAAAAATCGACCGTCTGTTTGATACAATTGACTTTGACAAGGAAGAGGAAGCATATCAGTTTGCTTCGACACTTTCCCGGATGGGCGTTGATCAGGCTCTGAGAGATGCCGGCTGCAAAGACGGCGATCAGGTCATTGTCGGTACGTTCATCATGGACTTCAAAGAGTAGGTGGCAGTCATGATTGCGTTTATTAAGGGAACAGTAGCTTCATACGGCGCGGACTGGATTGTTGTCGACCATCAGGGGATGGGCTGGCAGATCTTTTACCCTCATACCGATGAGGTCAGTCTGAACCAGGAAATCAAAGTACATACATATCTGCATATCACGGAAAACGACATGGTTCTTTTCGGCTTTCCCAGTGCGGATGAAAAAGAGCTTTTTCTGCGTCTGATCTCGGTTAAGGGACTCGGTCCCAAGACCGCGGTGGGAATGCTTGCGAAAGCAGGATACAAGGCAATTGTCAGCGCAGTTGAACAGGGTGATGTCGCTGCCCTGAAAAAAATGCCCGGTATCGGTGCCAAGTCGGCCAGTCAGATTGTTCTCGATCTGAAAGGCAAGCTTGTAGCGGCGCCGGTGAACAACACCCGTACGCAGCAGTCCTATCCGCCTGAAATTCAGGATGCGCTGGAAGGTCTGAAGGGACTCGGATACAAGCCGCATGAACTGACGGATGCGGCTGCCATGATGCAGGAGAAACCGGGGCTTAAGACCGAACAGTATCTGAAGCTCGGACTGCAGTTTCTGATGAAACAAAAGATCGGAGGATAACTATGGATCAGACCAGCAGAGTTGTTTCCGCTGAATATGAAAAGGGTGATGATGAAGAAAGCATCCGTCCGCAGACTCTCAATGAGTATGTTGGACAGGATGCGCTGAAGGATAATCTCAGGATTTATATCAAAGCCGCCATACAGCGGAATGAAGCACTGGATCACGTACTTCTTTACGGTCCGCCGGGTCTCGGCAAGACGACACTGTCTTATATTCTTGCCAATGAGATGCATACGAATATCCGTATAACAACCGGTCCGAGTATCGCCAAGGCAGGGGATCTTGCATCTATTCTTTCCGTTCTTGAGCCGGGAGATGTTCTCTTTATTGATGAGATTCACCGTCTGCCGAAGATGGTTGAGGAAGTACTGTATCCGGCCATGGAGGATTTTGAGCTGGATATCATGATCGGCAGCGAAGGAGGAGGTTCGGGCAGAAGTGTCCGTCTGGATCTGCCGCCGTTCACACTTGTCGGCGCAACAACGAGAGCAGGTGATCTTTCAGCTCCTCTGCGTGACCGCTTCGGCATTATCTCCAAACTGGAATACTATACGAATGAACAGCTTGCGAGTATCATCCGCCGTTCGGCAAGGGTGCTGAATGTTGTTATTGATGAAGATGCAGTGCTTGAAATTGCCCGGCGCAGCAGAGGAACACCGCGTATTGCAAACCGTCTTCTGCGGCGGATCAGGGATTTTGCCCAGGTGCTGAATGACGGTGTGATTTCCAGAGAGATTGCCGATCAGGCACTTGAGAGGCTTCATGTGGACAGTCTCGGTCTGGATGAAGTCGATATCCGGTATCTTCGGGGGATTATTGAACGCTATCACGGCGGTCCGGTCGGACTGGATGCGCTGGCCAATGCCATCAGCGAAGAAACGACAACGCTTGAAGATGTCTATGAACCGTATCTGATCCAGATCGGCTTCGTAAACAGAACAAGCAGAGGACGCGTCGCAACGGAAAAAGCCTATGAACATCTGAATATTCCGCGTCAGCATTCATTGTTCTAGGCTTCGGTTATTGTACGGTTCTGAATTGAATATTCCAGTAAATGCATGGGTTCCAGAGAAGAACACCATGCTTTTGCTTTGCTGCGCTCAAAGATGACAGGCTGGCGGTCATGGATTTCCGCCCGGGGTCCTTCTGCCTGTTCGGTGAGAATGACAAAGTGCTTTTCCCCGTCTTCCTGTCGGTAAAGTCCTGCTAGATACATTGTCTGATCCGGAATACGGAACAGGTATTTCTTCTTTTCACGGCTCCATTCATAATATCCCGATGCAGGCAGCGCACAGGGGATCATGTCCCGGAAAAAAGGGGAGGAAAAACATGACTCACTGCGGGCGTTGATTACGGTTCCTCCTTTGAATCCCTTTATGCCCCAGCGCATCACTTCCGTATGGAGCTTCTGTCTGTCAAGACAGCCGGCAAAGCAGAGACTGCCGGGGAAAACCTCACCGAGAGGGATTTGGGCAAACAATTCCGCCGGAAGCAGATCAGCTGCCTTCCTGATGAGGTTCAGTATATCGATGTTTTCTTCATCATAGAAAATGTATCTTCCGCACATAACCGAATTCTATCATATGCCGGGGTAAAATATGATAATATACAGGCATGCAGAAACAAAAAAAAGACAAAGAGCTGATGTACAGGGAGCTGACGTATTTTCTTGAGACATTCGGTATATTCTGCGGTCTTTATCTCACGCAGTATCTGATTCTCTCGGTGATCGGCGGTGTTGCGCAGATTCATCCGTATGTACGTCTGTTTTTCATGATTTTCTTCTTTTTTGTCAGCCGTTTTTTTACTCTGCGGATCATGCGTCTGATCCGATATTGAAAATCTGTTTGATTCTGCTATAATCCTTTTATCGGCTTGGAACGGAAAGAGTAGTTTACCGTATTTGAAATCAGAGAATCTGCGGCTGGTGAGAGCAGATCAAAACGTAAATGAACGTCATCCGGGAGCTGTATTTCCGAAATTCAGTAAGAGATACCGCGTCATGCACGTTACGCATTTGAGAAGCAAGCAAAGGTGGTACCACGTAATGAACGTCCTGTGCATACGGGACGTTTTTATTTCAGAACAGGAGATGTATATGGAAAGAAATCTATCACAGAAGTATGATCACAGGAAGGTCGAGGAAGGAAGATATAATCAGTGGCTCGAAAAAGGTTACTTCAATGCGGGTGATCTTTCGAAAGAACCCTTCACGATCGTCATCCCTCCGCCCAATGTCACCGGTATTCTTCATATCGGTCACGCATGGGACAACACACTGCAGGACATTATCATCCGCTATAAGAAGCTGAGAGGCTACGATACACTGTATCTTGCCGGTATGGATCATGCCGGTATAGCCACCCAGGCAAAAGTCGATGAGCGTCTGAAGTCGGAAGGGATTTCCCGTTATGACATCGGCCGTGAAAAGTTTCTTGAGAGAGCCTGGGAATGGAAAGCGGAATATGCCGCAACCATCCGCAAGCAGTGGGCAAAGCTCGGCAACAGTCTTGACTATACAAGAGAACGCTTCACAATGGATGAAGGCTTCAACCAGGCTGTGCGTCATGTCTTCGTCAAGCTCTATGAGGAAGGTCTGATCTACCGCGGCTGGCGGATTATCAACTGGGATCCGGAAGCGCGGACGGCACTTTCAAATATTGAAGTGTATTATCAGGATGATCCGGGCAAGATGTATTATTTCAACTACAAGGTTGTTGAAACCGGCGACTGCTTTACCGTTGCGACAACAAGACCGGAAACGATGTTCGGTGATGTATGTGTTGTTGTCAATCCGGAGGATGAACGGTTCAGACATCTGATCGGCATGCATGCGGTCAATCCGGCAAACGGCGATGAACTGCCGATTATCGGTGATGATTATGTTGATATCGAATTCGGTACCGGCGCTATGAAATGTACGCCTGCCCATGACCCCAACGACTTCGCGATTGCCGAAAGACACAATCTGGAAAAGCCGATCTGTATGAATCCGGATGGAACGATGAATGCGCTCTGCGGCAAATATGAGGGAATGGACCGTTATGACTGCCGCGATGCACTTGTGGAAGACATCAGGGCAGCAGGCAATCTGATCAAAATCGAGGACATCACACATAATGTCGGTCATTCCGAACGTACGCATTGTGTTGTTGAACCGTATCTTTCCCAGCAGTGGTTCGTTAAAATGAAGCCGCTGGCGGATGACGTTCTGGAAGCACAGAAAGATCCCGAACAGAGGATCCGTTTCTATCCGGACCGCTTCAGCCGCGTATTTGAGCAGTGGCTTGAGAATATTGAGGACTGGTGCATTTCCCGTCAGCTGTGGTGGGGTCACAGAATCCCCGCCTGGTACAACAAGGAGACCGGAGAGACATATGTCGGTGAAACCGATCCGGCAGATCCGGAGAACTGGATTCAGGATGAAGATGTTCTGGATACATGGTTCTCCAGCGCACTCTGGCCGTTTGCGACTCTCGGCTGGCCGGAAGATACTGCCGACTATGAAAGATACTATCCGACATCAACAATGGTCACCGGTTATGACATCATCTTCTTCTGGGTTGCCAGAATGGCATTCCAGGCAAGGCATTTCACGAAGAACAAGCCGTTTAAGGATGTTCTGATCCACGGTCTGATCCGTGATGCCCAGGGCCGCAAGATGTCCAAATCCCTCGGCAACGGCATTGACCCGATGAAGGTCATTGATGAATACGGTGTTGACGCTCTGCGCTTCTTCCTGACGACAAACAGCACACCGGGTCAGGATATGCGTTATATTCCGGAAAAGGTTGAGGCTTCATGGAACTTCATCAACAAGATCTGGAATGCGTCAAGATTCGTCATTATGAATCTGGAAGAAGATACTGCGTGCAGAGTGCCGGATGCTTCCTCCATGTCACTGGCTGATGCATGGATTCTCCACCGTCTCAATGAGACAATCGAGCATGTTACGGCAAACATGGAGAAATATGAATTCGCTCTTGTCGGCAACGAACTGTATTCATTTGTCTGGGATGACTTCTGCAGCTGGTATGTTGAGATGAGCAAGTCTTCCCTGAACGATGATGATCCGGCAGTGGTTACAGCCGCAAGACAGACTCTTCTGTACTGTCTGAATGCGATTATCCGTCTGCTGCATCCGTTCATGCCGTTTGTGACAGAGGAAATCTATCTGACTCTGCCGCATGCGGAAGAAAGCATTCATCTTGAAACATGGCCAGAGCCCGCCGGAAATCTGCCGGAAAGTGATCTTGAGGCAATTGAAAGAGTGATCTCCGCCATCACAAAGATCCGTGAGATCAAAAATGTCAACGGCATGAAGCCTTCCGCACCGATTCAGGTTATGATCCGTGATCTTGAGGGAAGAAAAGCTGAAGTGAAGGCAAATCTTGCGTCCATTCTTGCCAGGATGGCAAAAGCGGAATGGCGGGATGATCTTGAGGGTGACCTCACGGTTGAGACGATCCGTCACGGCAGTCTGATGATTCCGAGCGGTGAACTTTCCGACCCGGCTGAAGAAGAGAAGAAACTGACAGCTGAAAAGGAAAGACTCGAAAAGGAACTCAGACGTTCCAACGGCATTCTCTCCAATCCGGGTTTCCTGAAAAAGGCACCGGCTGCCAAAATCGAAGAAGAAGAGAAAAAACGTGAAGCATACGAGAAACAATATCAGGCAATTGTTGACCGTCTCTCAGTTTTAAAAGGCTGATCTCCATGCTATAATCTCTGTAGGTATTTATTCAGATTGGAGTTAATCATTATGACTGAAAAAAGAAAGCATACTTTACTGAAAGTTGTCGGAGCAACAGCTGCGGCAGGTGCTGCAGCGTATGCCGGAGCAGGATATTATATTTTCCGTACCTGTTTCGATCTTCAGAATTCGGATCTGTATTCCGGCATGCAGGGTGTCAAAAGACTCAGCGGCGGAAACGATGAGATGAACCAGTGGTTCTCTCACAGCGCCAGAAGTGATGAATTTCAGGATTCTTATGACGGACTGAAACTTCATGCACTGAAAATCATGAATCATCCCGAGTCCCACAAATGGATCATTATCCAGCACGGACTGGGAACCTACAGCGGCGGCATGCTGGAATATCTCTGGGAAGCTGATCACAGAGGCTTCAATATTCTGGCTCCTGATGCAAGAGGCTGCGGAATGTCGGAAGGAAGATATACGGGTCTTGGCTGGAATGAACATTATGATCTGATCAGCTGGATCAATCATCTGACTGCATCCGACGGAGCAGCGGAAATTGCGCTGTTCGGTGTCAATGCAGGTGCTGCGGCAGTCATGAATACAGTCGGCGACTATATCCCCGTTAATGTGAAATGTGCTGTTGAAGACGGCGGATTCTCCGGAATCAGAGAGATCGTTGTCAGCACAATGCGCAGAAAGATGGGATTTGATGTGAATGCACTGATGCCTTCCGTTGACTTCTATGTCCGTCAGTTCCTTCATTTCTCCATGAAGGATGTAAACACGCACAGACAGCTGAAGCAGTCTATCACACCGATGCTGTTTGTTCACGGAACAGATGATAATGTTGTTCCTACAAGCATGCTGTTTGACAATTATTATTCCTGCGCTTCCGAAAAGGATCTGTATACAGCTGAAGGAAAGGGTTTTGGCAGCACAAGCGAAGATCCCGAATACTTCAACGCGGTATTCTCCTTTATCCATAAATACATTGAGGAATAGTGCAAGGGAACGGGCGGATGCCCGTTCTTTTTCGTATCGTATACGACCGGATACTTCCGCAAAAACATGCATTACATAAAGACACGGAATCCATGACATACTTCCTGCGGATACAATAAAAACACCATGGATGATTACGTCAGGTGTACGTGTTTTGTGACTGGGTAATCTTGTTTAATGTAATCGCTTGCTTTATAATTTTAATAAGAATAATAGGAGGCTATATGGCTAAGAAGTTTGTCTACAAATTTACAGAAGGCAATGGCTCAATGAGAGAACTTCTCGGTGGTAAGGGTGCAAACCTCGCTGAGATGGCCAGTCTTGATCTGCCGGTGCCGATGGGATTTACGATCACAACCGAAGCTTGCAACCAGTACTACGCTGATGGTGAAAAGATCAACGACGAGATCATGTCTCAGGTTAAGAAGAATCTGACATGGCTCGAAAAGTTCATGGGAAAGAAGCTCGGCGATCCGAAGAATCCGCTTCTTGTTTCCGTAAGATCCGGTGCCCGTGCTTCCATGCCCGGCATGATGGATACAATTCTCAATCTCGGTATCAATGACGAAGTTGCCAAAGCAATGGCTGAAGCATCAAATAACCCCAGATTTGTCTATGACTCATACCGTCGTTTCGTTCAGATGTTCTCTGATGTCGTCATGGGACTTTCAAAGAAGAGATTTGAAGTCATCATTGATGAACTGAAGGAAGAAAAAGGCGTTAAGCTCGATGTTGAACTCGACGCTGAAGACATGAAGACTCTGACGAAGAAATTCAAGGAATTCTACAAAGATGAGAAGGGTGAAGACTTCCCGCAGGATCCTGCAGTTCAGCTCGAACGTGCAATTGAAGCAGTATTCAGATCCTGGAATAATGAACGTGCAATCTTCTACCGCCGGATGAATGATATCCCCAGTGACTGGGGCACAGCTGTAAACGTACAGTCAATGGTATTCGGAAACATGGGTACTGACTGTGCTACAGGTGTCTGCTTCACACGTAACCCCTC
>CACXDM010000145.1 GCA_902766435.1 uncultured Erysipelotrichaceae bacterium
AGGAAGAGGAAAGAGTGAAACAGCATTACGAAGATCTGCAAAAGTATGTAAAAAGCCTTTCGAAAGCAGAACTGCAGGAACGTTTAAATAATGCACTTGTTGAACTGGAAGAACGTAGAAATCGATACTGGTAAAACAGTATTGCGGTGGATCGTTTTGCACCTACCATCCACGTCGAGACAGTGATGCTGCTGAAAAAGCTGAGTTCGCAGAATCCTTTGCTTTAAGTAATTTGACGAGCATTTCACCTTCGGGAAGACCACCTGGCCGCAGCGTGGAAGACACATCACAAAAGTCTGCTCAGGTGTCTATAGTAATTGAATTCGTTACTGCAGGAACAAAACCCGGGGACTTACAGACAATAGAATACCCAGCTGATTATGGACGTTTATTATCTGCATTTTGCGGAATTACACATTGCGTAATTGACAAACTCCATATACTCGGCTGATATCAGGACAAATACTCGGTTTGGATAAAGATATATACTCGATCAAAAAATGTTTTGCATACCCGCTTAAAAGATCACATTTTACAGCACTGTATAGAATGATCTGATATGATGCCGTGCAGAGTATCGGAATCACAGTATTACGGAAATAAAGCTCCCTGCTGAGAGAGATCAGGCAGGGAGTTTTTATCAGTTATTAGACATTTACATGAATTGCAGGTATGATAAGTTATACAAATCATACTTTTAGGAGGAGGAGAAGATGAAAGTACCAAAAGGTAAGTATGCATGGACTGCAACGGTCGGTGACAAGGGTCAGATCGTTATTCCCAAGCAGGCACGGGATCTGTTTGATATAAAGCCCGGAGACACACTGCTTTTGCTTGGTGATGAGAAAAGGGGAATCGCAGTTCCTCCGAAAGGAGCCTTTTCCGAAATATTCGAAAGAGTATTTGACAATCAGGAGGCTGAATAAAATGAAGATCGCATGGTTCTGTATTCCTGCCCACGGTCATACCAATCCGACACTCGGACTGGTCAGGGCACTGACCGACTCCGGTCATCAGATCTGGTATTTCTCCTTTGAAGAATTCAGAGAAAAAATCGAACGCGCCGGTGCGAACTTCATCGGCTGTGACGGATATGACTTTGAAATGGAGGATAAGGAAAATGCGGATCGTGTCGGTAAAGATAAAGTCTTTGCGACTGAACTGCTGGTTTCTTCAACACTGGCACTGGATGAGATGACTTCCCGTGTGATCGGGGAGATTAAACCGGATGTGATTGTATCTGATTCAGTGGCGTTCTGGGGAAAACTGGCTGCCATGAAACATGGCCTGCCGTATGTTTCGTCAACCACAACCTTTGCCTTCAACAGGTATTCGGCAAAATACATGCAGGAAAGTGTCTGGGATATCGCAAGAATGCTGTGGGCAATGCCCCGGATCAATAAACAGCTGAAACGGCTCCGCGAAAAAGGCTATCCTGTGAAGAGTCTGCTGGATATCGTGCAGAACGACAATGATACCTTCACCATAGTGTATACATCCAAATACTTTCAGCCATGTTCAGACACATTCTCGGATAAATATCATTTCATCGGGCCTTCAATCCGGCCGATTACCGAACCCATAGAAAAGACAGCAGACAGGACCGTATATATTTCGATGGGAACGATTAATCAGAACAGACAGTTTTACAGGAACTGTATAAATATTCTTTCAAAGACAGACTGGCAGGTGATCATCTCCATGGGTACAAATACTGATCATTTCGATCATCTTCCGGATAACATCAAAGTATATGAATCTGTTGACCAGATGGCAGTGCTGTCGATCGCCGATGCGTTTTTAACCCACTGCGGAATGAATTCCGCATCTGAGGGTCTGTACTTCGGTGTTCCTCTTGTGCTCTTCCCGCAGACTCCGGAACAGGATGCCGTCGCGAAAAGAACCGAAGAGCTCGGCGCCGGGATACGACTGAAGTCAATCGCTGAGGAAGACATCCTTGATGCATTGACAACTGTGATTAATGATCCTCAGTACAAAGAGGGGGCAGCGCGGGTATCTGAAAGTTTCAGACAATGCGGAGGAGCTGCCGAAGCAAAAGAGTTTCTCGAACAAATCGCTGCACAAGTCAAAACATCTTCCTGACATCATACGGAAGAGCAGAGATAATCCTGAATAAAGACAGGATACTCAGATCAGAAGCTTTAATGTAAGCGGAACAGATAAAGCAGAAATGGATGTCTCCTTTATCATCCGGGAAACATCCATCTGTCTGAATTCATCATTCATTGTTACAGGAACATAATCCTGTACTCCTGAGCTATCCATTTTGATGGACAGCCAATGGCGTCAACCTAAAAATACAGGTTGGCGCTTTTGTTTCGAACCGGGAAATCACAAAAATGAGTAGATCTTGTTATCGC
>CACXDM010000146.1 GCA_902766435.1 uncultured Erysipelotrichaceae bacterium
GACAGATATCCGGGCGTGCCGCTGATGGTAGTCGAAAACGGCTTCGGCGCATTCGATAAGGTCGAAGAAGACGGATCCATTCACGATGACTACAGAATTTCCTACTTCAAGGGACATATCGAAGCCATGAAGAAAGCATGCGAAAACGGTGTGCCGCTCATCGGCTATACGACATGGGGACCGATTGACCTCGTATCCGCAGGTACAGGTCAGTACGCCAAGAGATACGGCTTCATCTATGTCGACAGACATGATGACGGAACAGGCGACTTCTCAAGATCCAAGAAGGATTCCTTCTTCTGGTACAAGAAAGTCTGCGAAAGCAACGGTGAAGTACTCTGAAATTAATTAAGAGCTGTTTCTCCCTTTTCGGAAGGAACGGCTTTTTTCTCTCTGCGGGAATGGTAAAATACCTTTGTGGAAGCCGGATACTTCCATGACTGACATAAAGATGAGACTGAATTCTTTCTGTCAGTGCAGGAATCAGTGAGGTATGAGTATGAAAAGATTATGGATGTTTATGGCAGTGGTGATGGCTGCCGGATGTACGGCAAAGAGTGCGGTATCTTCCGTAAAGGAGGAAACCTCATCAGCGCACGAGGAAACAGCGGAAACAACACCGGCACCGGAAGAGGAAACCGCTGCTGTATCGGTGCCTGCGGACTTTGATCCGGCAGGAGATTATGAAGATGAGTGGAGCCAGCGGGCAGGACTGCATATCGAAAAGCTGGAAGACGGCACATATGCCGGAACAGTCCACTGGGGCGCAAGTGCTTATGAGGCAGCGGTATGGACCTTTACCGGCGAATGGAATCCGGCGGACGGTTCGCTGACCTACAGCGACTGCCGGAATGTTTATGTGACTTACAGTGAAACAGGAGAGGAAAGCGAAGAAGTCACCTATGAGGAAGGAACGGGAAAATTCCAGTACGAAGACGGTGTTCTGCTCTGGCAGGATGACAATGATCCCCAGGGAATGGACTGCCGCTTCCGCAAACAGTAGGTCTGTTTCATGAAGCTTGTGATACTCGGCAGCGGGACACCGAACGCGGAACCGTGGGCTTCGTTTCCTTCCTGCGCCGTCATTGATGAAGACAAAGTATATATCGTTGACTGCGGACCCGGTGTTGTCAGAGCCTGCACGCAGGCATTTTACAAAGGCGTCAGTGAGCTGAGACCGCAGAATCTGAGCTGTCTTCTTGTGACGCATCTGCACAGTGATCATACGGCGGGACTGGCAGAGCTTCTGACTATTCCGTGGGTATTGGAAAGGACGGATCCGCTGCGGATTTACGGTCCTTCAGGCATTCGTTCCATGGCCGAATATATCAGAGCCGCTTACGAAGCGGATATCTCATGTCGTGACGGCGGACTGCAGCCGGCTAATGAGACAGGTATCCAAACGGAAGTGAGGGAAATCAGGGAAGGGACGGTTCTTTCGGAAAACGGGATGCAGATCACTGCCTTCCGGACAGAGCATGGTTCACTTGAGTCCTATGGCTATGTCTTTGAAAAGGACGGTCATAAGATCGTTGTGAGCGGTGATACAAAAGCGCTGGAAATCATGAAGGAGAAGGCGGCAGGAGCGGATATTCTTGTTCATGAAGCGGAATATACCGCAGGTATAGCGGAACGGACAGAGGAATGGCGGAATTACCACCGTACGGTTCATACGATGTCGGAAGATCTTGCGGAGATCATCAATGCCGCAAAGCCGGCCTTAACCGTAACGACCCACCGTATTCTGCATCTGAACTATTACGGCAAAGAGCCGGTTTCTTTGGATGAAGTCAGACGCAGGGAGGAAATTCTGCTGAAGGAAATCAAAGAGAAGACGGACTGTCCGGTTGTGAACGGGCATGATCTTGATGTGTTTGAAGTCTCCTGAAAATTACTGATGAATAACAGTATTTGACGGTATAATTGTATTAACTGATGAGAGAGGAGATATCATAATGAAAAAGTACATGGCAGTTGATCTTGGCGGTACGGCGATCAAGTACGGCGTGGTTGACGAAAAACTCAATTTCCTTTCAAAGGGCAAGGTTGATTCAAGATGTGACACCCAGGAAGAATTTGTCGAAGATCTCAGGAAAATCTGGGAGGAATTCGGTGAAGGCACAGAGGGACTGTGTATCTCCATGCCCGGTATAATTGACCGCTTCAAGGGCTTTGCCCATACGGGCGGCGCGTACAGATGGATTAAGAAAACACCGGTCGCATCCCTTCTTTCGGATGAACTCGGCTGTAAGGTCACCATCTGCAACGATGCCAAGTCGGCAGCGATGGCGGAGATCGGCTTCGGCAGTCTGAAGGATGTCCGCAATGCGGTTGCGATCATTCTCGGCACCGGAATCGGCGGCGCAGTCATCATCAACGGCAAGCTCGTTGACGGCAGTCACTATTCCTCCGGTGAGTTCTCCTTTATCCGCGGCGATTACAAAGCGCGTGAGAAAAACAACGATATCTTTGCTTTCATAAACGGCGTTCAGGGACTCAAGGATGCCATTAAGGAAGCTTCCGGACTTGAGGATATCGACGGTCTTAAGGCGTTTAAGCTGATCAAGGAAGAACATAATGAACAGGTTCTGCAGGGTGTGAAGGATTTCTGCTGGTATCTCGCATTCTATATCTACAATCTGCAGGCTGCTCTTGACGCTGACAAGTTTGTCATCGGCGGGGGAATCTCCAATGAACCGATGTTTATTGATCTGGTAAAGGAAGCTGTTGAGAAGAAATTTGATTCGGCAGTATTTGACGCGATTCCGAGACCCGTGATCGAGGTATGCCGCTTCCAGAGTGACGCGAATCTGATCGGTGCGGTATACAATTTCATGGAAATCATGGAAGGCGCGGGTTATCAGTAAGAATCCGCACACTGAATTGACTTTCAAAAGCATTGGATTAAGATAATGATTGTCCGATGCTTTTTTTCCGGCATGGGGAGCCGGCAGAAGCGGACAGATAAAGGGGAAGAATCATGAAAACAAATTTTTCAACAAGAACGATTGTCGCCACCGGTCTTGGTGCGGCGGTATTCCTCGTACTGTTTATGTACGTCAAAGTTCCATCACCTGTGCCTGAAACAAACCTGCAGATCGCTTACGGTATTTCCAGTTTCTTTGCGGCTGTATTCGGTCCTCTGGCCGGATTCCTGGTGGCGTTTGTGGGTCACGCGCTCTCTGATTTTATTTCCTACGGATCGCCATGGTGGAGCTGGGTGGTCGCTTCCGGTATCAGCGCGCTGATTACCGGCTTCTGTTCAAAGAAGGTCGCTCCGGCAGTTGAGGAAGGCGTCTTCGGCAAAAGCGAACTGATCAGCTTTATTCTCTGGGTGGTTATCGGCAATGCTGCCGCATGGATTGTCGCTGCTCCTGTACTGGATATTGTGATGTACAAGGAACCGGTTCAGCTTGTATTTGCCCAGGGAGGCGTTGCGTTTGTTCTCGATGCCATCGTATCATGTGTGATCGGCGGTATTCTGCTGAAGGCATATGCTTCAACCAAGACGGGAAGAGGAACTCTTTCCAAAGACAACTGAGCGTCTGAAAACCGAAGGAAGCAGTGAATGAATGCTTCCTTTTCTGCTGTATGAGGTATGTATGAAAGAACCTGTAATTGTATTCGATCATTTCGGGTTTCAGTATTTTGAACAGAGTGAGCCGACCCTTCATGACATTAATCTTGTCATTCACAAAGGGGAAAAGGTGCTGATTGCCGGTCCTTCAGGATCGGGAAAGAGCACACTCGGCAGCTGTATCAACGGACTGAATCCCTTTGCCCATAAAGGAACCATTACCGGATCTTTGAAAGTCGGGGGAATGGAAACCAAAGACGCAAGTCTGTTTAAGCTTTCCGCCGTAACCGGTACTGTCCTTCAGGATTCCGACGGTCAGTTTATCGGACTCAGCACAGGTGAGGATATTGCCTTTGCGCTGGAAAACGATCTGATTCCCCAGCCGGAAATGAAGGAAAGAGTTTCAAAGATTGCGGGGCTGGTCGGAATGAGTAATTTTATCGCTCAGAATCCCCATGAGCTTTCGGGCGGCCAGAAACAGAGAGTCTCTCTTGCCGGTGTCATGGTTGAGGATGCGGAAGTGCTGCTTTTTGATGAACCTCTCGCAAACCTGGATCCCAAAACGGGAAGAACAGCCATTGAGCTGATTGATGAGATCGCCGATGAAAACAGGGCAGTGATCATCATTGAACACAGACTGGAGGATGTTCTTCACCGGCCTGTTGACCGCATCATTGTCATGAATGATGGAAGAATCATCGCTGATGACACTCCGGACAGAATTCTCGCTTCAGGTATCCTGCCCGGCTGCGGCATCCGTGAACCGCTGTATCTCACAGCTGTGCGGTATGCCGGCATTCCGGTTACGGAGGAAGACAGACCGGCGTCTCTGGAAACATTCCGGACGGATCTTTTCCGCAGCAGACTGCAGTCGTGGTATGAGGAACATCCCGTCAGAAAAGAGAAGCCTGCCGGCAGGGATATGCTTGAGATCAGGGATATCTCATTTTCCTATGACGGAAAAAGACAGGTGCTCGATCAGATCAGTACGGTCATCAGAGAAGGGGAGATGATGAGTATTGTCGGCCGCAACGGCGCAGGTAAGACAACACTTGCTTCAGTTCTCTGCGGCTTCATTAAACCGGACAAAGGCAGTGTGCTGATGTACGGTGAGGATCTTTCGAAATACTCGATTTCCGAAAGAGCGGGATATATCGGTATTGTCATGCAGAATCCGAACCAGATGATCTCGAAGACGATGATCTTTGATGAGGTGGCACTGGGTCTCAGAATCCGGGGTGTTCCGGAGAATGAAGTGACGGAAAGGGTTCATGATGTGCTGCGTGTATGCGGGCTGTACCAGTTCCGCTCCTGGCCCATAAGTGCCCTGAGTTTCGGACAGAAGAAGCGGGTGACAATCGCCTCAATCCTCGTACTGAATCCGAAGATACTGATTCTCGATGAACCGACGGCAGGCCAGGATTACCGTCATTACTCGGAGATCATGGAATTCCTGAAGAAGCTGAATGAAAACGGACAGACAATCATTCTCATTACCCATGACATGCATCTGATGCTTGAGTATACGGAAAGGGCGCTTGTCATGTCCGAAGGGAAACTCGTAACGGATCAGAAGGCTTATCAGGTGCTGTGTGACCGTGAGCTGACGGAAAGAACAAATCTCAGGGAGACTTCCCTGTTTGATCTGGCGGAAAAATGCGGCATCAGTGATCCGGAAGGATTTGTCGAATGCTTCATTCAGTATGACCGGGAGGTGAGAGGAAATGAAGATTAAGACATTCTCATATGATCAGCTGGATACATTCGTACACCGCCTGTCCGGTCTTTCCAAGCTCATCTGCTTTCTGCTTCTGACAACGGCGATCATGGTCACATATGATATCCGGATCATTGCCGGCATCATGGTTCTGTCCTTTACGATAATGAAGATCTCAAAGATCCCTCTGTCACGGATCAGACTGATGCTTGTATATGTATTCATCTTTCTGGCATTCAACTTTGTACTGACGTATCTGTTCGCACCTGAATACGGGGTTGAGATCTACGGCACCAGACATGAGATATTCTCATTCGGCGGCAGATATACGGTAACCCTTGAACAGCTGTTCTATCAGGTGACGAAGTTTTCCAAGTATCTTTCCGTCATTCCGCTCGGCATCATATTCATTCTGACGACAAATCCGAGCGAATTTGCGTCCAGTCTGAACCGGATCGGCATCAGCTATAAGATCTGTACGTCACTGGCGCTTACGCTGCGTTATTTTCCGGATGTGGCAGATGACTATAACCAGATAGCCCTGGCTCAGCAGGCAAGAGGAATCGAGATGAGCGCAAAGGCCTCCGTCATGCAGAGGCTGAAGCGCATGGCTTCGATTCTGATTCCGCTGATCATGACAACGATGGAACGGATTGAAACGATTGCGAACGCAATGGATCTCAGGGGCTTCGGCAAACATAAAAAGAGAACCTGGTATGCCGCAAAGCCGCTGAACAGATCAGATTATCTTTCCATACTGGTCTGTGTTGTGATTCTCGGTGTATCACTGTTTGTCAGGTTCCGCATCAATCACGGTATATACTGGAATCCGTTTATCTGAAGGAGGATTTATGAAGCAGAAAGTACTGCCTTTGCTTGTGTTTCAGACAGATTTTACATATCTCGAGGGAGCAGTCGCTTCCATGTACGGCGTTGTGCGGTCGGTGGACATGAAGACGGAAATCATCACCGCTACCCATGAACTGCCGCAGTATGACATATGGAGTGCTTCCTACCGTCTGCAGCAGTATGCCGGCTTCTGGCCGAAGGGAACCGTATTCGTTTCGGTTGTCGATCCGGGTGTCGGCACTTCGCGTAAGGCATGCGCGGCATATACAAAGGACGGATACTACATCATTACACCGGACAACGGTACGCTTACCCATGTTCAGAGAGAGCACGGCATTGAAGAGATCCGTGAGATCGATGAGACAAGAAACCGTCTGCCTTCCACAAGAGGGACAAGTGTCTTCCACGGCAGGGATCTGTTCGGCTACTGTGCCGCAAAGCTCGCTGCCGGAAAGATTACATTCGAAGAAACGGGAAAGCCCTACAGCACAGATGAGATTGTCACGCTTCCCGTTGAGACAGCTGTTCTCGATAACGGCGTAATCCGGGGAATCATTGAAATCGATGATCCCAACTTCGGCAATCTCTGGACGAATATCCCGTTTGCGCTGATGCAGGAAGCGGGCTTTGTCTGCGGAGAGGATGTGCATGTGACAATCCGGAACAACGATGAGATTGTTTATGACCGCGCAGTCCGTTTTGACATGACTTTCGGCAATGTCCCCAAAGGAGAGGATATCCTTTACAACAATGAACTGATGAATGTATCATTCGCGGTTTCACAGGGCAGCTTCAAAAACAAATACGGTCTTGGTTTCGGACCGGATATCAAAGTCGAAATCCGGAAGGTGAACGGCAATGAATAAGCTGCTTGTCTTTCAGAGTGACTTCGGTCTTGCGGACGGGGCGGCAGCGGCCATGTACGGTGTGGCGCTGTCTGTTGATGATTCACTCAGAATTTTCAGCCTGACCCATGATATTCCGCCGTTTGACACATATGAGGCTTCCTACCGTCTTTTTCAGGCAGTTCCGTTCTGGCCGGAAGGAACCGTGTTCGTTACGGTTGTTGATCCGGGTGTCGGCTCAAACCGCCGCAATGTCGTGGCCAAAACAAACAGGGGCCATTATATCGTGACACCGGACAACGGTTCTCTTTCCCATATCACAAGAGAGCTCGGTCTTGAATCGGCGCGGGAGATTGCCGAATCCGTCGGCCGCAGGAAGAACAGTGAAGACAGCTATACGTTCCACGGGCGTGATATCTTCAGCTATACCGGAGCTTTGCTCGCTTCCGGTAAAGTACCGTATGAAAAGATCGGTCCCGAGCTGGATAAGAACAGTCTTGTCATGTTTGAAGGCATGTATCCGAAAATCAGTGAAGACCGCATTAACGGTACAATCGAAACACTGGATGTCCGTTTCGGCTCACTCTGGACGAATATTCCGAAAGCTGCGTTTGATGAAATGAATATCCGGCCGGGAGAATTCCTCGATGTGACAATCACGGAGGGGAAAACGACAAAGTATCATTCGTTCATTCCGTTCATGCATACATTTGCGGATGTGGAGATCGGTGAATGTCTGCTGTATGTCAATTCGATCGGCTATATCAGTATTGCGATCAATCAGGGAAACTTTGCCGGGGCGTATCACATCGGCACCAGGGAACCCTGGCACGTGCAGATCGGACGCATTAAAGCACCGAAATAACAAAGCAGCCTGTTATTTTCAGACAGACTGCTTTTTGTCTTTCATATACTTTTTCCTGTATTCATTCAGGACAAGAAGGGCAAGAGTCATGGCGGACAATGACATGTTTACGGTGCGCAGAAGCGTGTTCCCATACATGCATATGTACTGTCCTTTTCCGTCAGCGCGGAAGCTGACAAGACCATGGGCGGAAGGAACAGCAGCCAGCCGCTTCATCCTCGTTCCGTCATACCGGTATACTTGATAGCCTTTATACCAGGTAAGGGGGAGAATATATGTCTCTTCCCCGGAATCGATTGAGAAAGTCATGGATGTGCCGGACTGCCGGTAAGCGATATCCGTTTCCGTTCCATCCTTCAGGGTGATCTTTCTTGTCTGTGTTCTGTAATCGGGAGAAGTAACCGGCAGATAATCACCGCCTGCCAGTTCAACCCTGACATAGAAGGCAGAGTAACACGGGTCACAGAGTTTTCCGTCCAGTACGTCCTGCCATGTCATATGTGAGTCCATCCCGAATGTCCGTCCGAGAACAGGATATACATGCCATATGCATTCACCGCTCAGTATGATCACCAGCAGCAGTTTCAGAACAGGCTTTTTCAGGAAACTGTCTGCCGCAAGGGCTGCCGGTACGGAAAGAAGCAGGATGGCCATGGTGTTGAAGCGCCAGGGAAACTGCATGACGCCGAGAAACTGCATGTGATCCCACGGCAGAAGAGCTGAAGGAAGCAGGAAACAGATATAACCGGTAATGGTTAATGCCGTCAGAAACGGATTCTTTTTTTCTTTGTTCAGAAAGAAATACCCGGCCGGTGCGAATGTCAGGAAATATCCGATATTCTCGATCATTGTCTGATCCAGGGGACGGTTGTTTCCGGCCAGACCGAAGACGGTTGTATTTACGAGATACTGCTGCCAGGTCATTGCGTAGGAGGCAAGAGACGTACCGTTATAACCGGATACGAAGAGATTCTGGCTTTTCAGCTGTTCGATCATCGGCAGGGTAAAAAAAGCTGTAAGCAGAAATGCCGTACCGACACCTCTGCACAGAGTTATAAAGGTGTCTCTGCTGACCTGCTGAATAAAGATGACAAACAATACCGCACAGAGAATACTGCCAAAAAGAAAGGTCAGATTATGGGAAAGCGCAAGCAGACAAAGACCTGCCGCCAGCAGTTTCCAGGCATCGGTATTCTTACGGCAGAGGATTTCATACATGCCGGAAAGAACGACAGGAAGAAAGGCAAGGGCAAAGATCTCTCCAAGGGCGCCTCTGACAAAAACGTCCGTGATCCGGTAATTGGTAAAAAGATAAGCCGCGGAAGCCATCAGGGAAACTGTTGTCTTTCCGCATACTCTTTCCGCAAACCGGCACATGGTATAAGCTGAGACCCATACCGCCGCAAAGACAGCTGTCTTGTAACAGGTGGTCAGCGCCAGTCCGGCAATATGCATAAGCGCCGGGATAATCAGCAGGACATCGCTGTAAAAAAGAGGAGACGC
This sequence comes from uncultured Erysipelotrichaceae bacterium, assembly GCA_902766435.1. GTDB lineage: Bacteria > Bacillota_I > Bacilli_A > Erysipelotrichales > Erysipelotrichaceae > Bulleidia. The sequence goes on from CACXDM010000146.1 coordinate 9,357, forward strand.
ATAGCCGAAGCCCATATTCTCATACGGATACACAGCAGGCAGGAAGTCTCCCTCACGTATGGCAAGCGAGAGATTCTCGATCCGCGATACATGGAAAAACGTATCATGTTCGATGGGCAGAAAGTCCCGGATGAGATACGGATACATCAGAATACAGGTGAACAGGGTGATCAGAAAGAGGACGGTCATCCGTTTTTTCATCCGAAGTACCAGCCTTTCAGCCATTCCAGCATATGAATATAAGTCAGTGAAGTACCGAAACCGGCAGTAACCGGCAGGAAGATCACAAAGAGAACCGCATACAGGATCAGATAGATCCGGAATACCTTTTCCGCCTTCCTGTTTTCTTTGATCAGCAGATCGGCGCTAAAGCATACGGCCATGATCATGAATATGGAAGAAGGATAGAAATGGTAGGCGAATACACACCGTGAGACAAGAAGAATCCAGGGGAAGAGGGCGCAGGCAAAGCCGGAGAAGGCGATCCACGCGTTTTCATCCTTCCTCTTAAAACTGTAAAGACCGGATACAAGAACACATGGTGTTCCGACCCATGTCAGCAGCGGATTGGAGAAACAGGAGATGGAATTATATACACCTTCCTTTTCCGTTCCGAAGTAATACCAGATCGGTCTTAAGTCAAACAGCCACTGGTACCAGCTGCTCTGATAGGGATGTTCTGCCTCAAGTGTTGAGTGATACTGATACATATAGACATTCTGTTTCCAGACATTCGCGATGGACCATGTATCATCCTTCCAGACGTGATCCGGAAGATAAGACAGCCAGTAGATCACAGCCGGGATAAAGATGAAGAACAGGAAGCACCAGGCGATGACGGTGAAGAATGATTTTGTAAAGACGGCGGTGATATGTTCCGCTTCTTTTCTTTCTTCCGGTGTGAGTTCCTGATCTGAGGCAAGCAGCTTCTTTGCCTCACGGTATTCGTAATACCGTCGGAACAGATTGGTGAACAGCAGTATGGCAAGACCCACCGCGCTGTAGCAGGCGGTCCATTTTACGGCGATGGCAAGTCCCATACTGATGCCGCACAGCAGCAGAAGAACAAGCAGTTTCTTCATTGAAGTATCATAGAAGCTTGAGCGGTAAAAGCGGATCATGAACAGATACATGACCATGATCGAAAAGACGCTGAAGGGCTCCAGTGTGCCGATCCGTGATGTGGTCAGATGCATAAAGTCAAAGGCAAGCATGACTGTTCCGCCGAAGCTGATCAGCGTGATTTCAAACATCAGATGCAGGATCATATACATTAGCGGAACCATCAGTACGCCGGTAATCAGTCCGGGCAGACGCCACGCAAGGGGACTCATGCCGAAGATCTTGATGGACAGGGCCATCAGATTCGTGCCGAGAAGAGGATGAACGCTTGCGTACATTCTTTGTCCGTTGGCGATTTCCCAGGCGTTGCGGGGATGGTAGACTTCATCGAAGTATCCCTGATCGGTATAGGTAGGATACAGAGGTATCTTATTCTGTTCGTCAGTCATCAGGGAAGCCGGATAATCACCGGCGCCGTATTTATCTTCCTTTACGGTGAGATTTACGAAGTGATCACCGGAACGCAGGGCAATTTCACTGAGCGTGTCATTCTTGTCGGAGGAGACGACCTTGATGTAGCGGAAGTCCCATTCTCCTTCCTGAATCATATAACGGTAGATTCTGCCGTCATTGAGTTCACATACCGTATGCCAGTTTTCCCCGTCGCCGGAGCCGAAGACATACATATGATGGAAGCCGCACTGGTAGGTGTCGGGATTGCTGTTGTTGTCACCTTCACCGTAAATGGCATACACCGCATCAAACTTCGTTTCATCCTGCAGCTCGAACACCGCCTCCTGTGTTCCCTCCGTTACGGAAGGCTGCCATGTGGTGACGGGAAAGCGGAATGTGCCGGCATGCCAGAAGGAAATCACGGCATAGACAACGGTGATGCTTGTCAGCAGATACCTGTCCTTCCTTGTCATTCTGCCGGTCCGCTTTGAAGGACGCACAAATGAAAGGGAGGATGTTTTCGGCTTCAACCGCCGTTTTCTTTTCTTCGGCACCAGCAGGAACACAAGAAAAACAATCAGCAGCGCAATGGCACTGACCAGAATCAGATAAAGCAGTTCGCTGTTACCGAACAGTATACGGCTGAGGTCTCTCATCAAATCAGTATTATATACAACTTTTCCGGTGTCCGTCAGATAAACGGCCTCCGATTTGGAAACAAACTTTTAGCACCCTTATTGACAGAGTGCCAATGTGTGACTACAATATTCACTGTTAGCAAACGCACGTAAAGAGTGCTAAAGGAGGCATGCAATGTTGAGACCTTTACATGATTATGTTGTATTGGAAAAAGTTAAAGAAGAAGAAAAGACACAGAGCGGAATCATCCTGACACAGAAGGCCAAGGATGAACCGAGCCACGGTGTGGTTGTGGCAGTCGGTCCGGGCAGGACGGAAGACGGAAACCTCGTCAAGATCAATCTGAACGAAGGACAGAGAGTCATCTATAAAAAGTATTCCGGAACGGAAGTCAAGGTTGACGGAAAAGAGTACCTGCTGATCAAGGCAGAGGATATTCTCGCAGTAATCGAGTAAGCAGAAAGAAGGTTATGGATTATGGCAAAGGAAATTAAGTATTCAAAGGACGCACGTCAGAAGATGCTTGACGGTGTCAATACACTTGCGGACGCAGTTAAGGTTACACTCGGCCCCAAGGGCAGAAACGTTGTTCTGGAAAAGTCCTACGGTTCTCCGGTCATCACAAATGACGGTGTGACAATTGCCAAGGAAATCGAACTGGAAGACAAGTTTGAGAACATGGGCGCAAAGCTCGTTTATGAAGCTGCGAACAACACAAACGAACTGGCCGGTGACGGTACGACAACCGCTACGATCCTGACACAGGCAATGATTACAAACGGCCTGAAGGCAGTCGACAAGGGCGCCAACCCCGTTCTGATGAGAGAGGGTATCGAAAAGGCAGCCAAGGCAGCTGCGGATGAACTGCTCAACAAGTCCCATCAGGTTACGACGAATGATGATATCAAGAACATCGCAATGATCTCCTCCGGCAGTGAAGAGATCGGAAACATCATTTCCGAAGCAATGCAGAAAGTCGGCAATGACGGTGTCATCAACGTTGATGAGTCCCGTTCCTTTGAGACGGTTCTCGAAATGACGGAAGGCATGCAGTATGACAAGGGTTATGTTTCACCTTACATGGTTTCCGACCGTGACAAGATGGAAGTCTCCCTCGACAATCCGCTGATTATGGTTACCGACCAGAAGATCAATACAATTCAGGACATCCTGCCGGTGCTTGAAGAAGTCGTCAAGGCCAACAAGCCGCTGATGATCATCGCTGATGATTATGACAATGAAGTCATGAGCACACTGATCATCAACAAGCTGCGCGGAACGTTTAACGTTGTTGCGACAAAGGCTCCCGGTTTTGGTGACAATGCGAAGAACCAGCTCGGAGATATCGCTGCCATGACAGGCGCTTCCTTCTATGCGAAGGATCTGAATATGAATCTCGCCGATATGACAGTCGCTGATCTCGGTTCCGCCAAGAAGGTTGTTGTCGGCAAGGACAAGACAACGATTATCGACGGTGACGGCGACAAGGCAGCAGTTGCTGAAAGAGTTGCCGAAATCAAGGCCGCAGTTGAGAATACAACAAGCGACTATGACAAGAAGAAGCTGCAGGAACGTCTCGGCAAGCTGACAAACGGTGTAGCCGTAATCAAGGTCGGTGCCACAACGGAAACAGAACTCAAGGACAAGAAGCTGAGAATCGAAGATGCACTTAATGCCACAAAGGCAGCGGTTGCCGAAGGTGTCGTAACCGGCGGCGGACTCGCTCTTGTACAGGCTTATACAGCTATTAAAGATACACTGAAGAGTGATGTCACTGATGTTCAGCGCGGCATCAACGTTGTTCTCGATGCTCTCAAGCAGCCGATCATGCAGATTGCGGAGAATGCCGGCTATGACGGAAATGAAATTCTCGAAAAACAGCTGGCCGCAAAAGAGAACGAAGGCTTCAATGCCAAGACGGGTGAATGGGTCGACATGTTTGAAGCCGGCATCATTGATCCGACAAAGGTCACAAGAAGCGCGCTTCTCAATGCCGCAAGCATTGCCGGTCTGTTCATTACAACAGAAGCAGCAGTTGCCGAGATTCCCGAAAAGGAACCGGCAGTGCCGCAGATGCCTCAGTATTAATATGACAGCCATCCGAAAGGATGGTTTTTTTTGATGTTATGTTTTGGTATCATTAAAGCGGCTTAACGGAGAACATGATGAATGTGTTTGATTTTGACAATACGATCTACCGGGGAGATTCAACGTTCGGCTTTGTTCTGTATCTTTACACCCACAGGCCGCTGACGCTTCTTTCCGTTCCGAGAACCGCTCTGACCGGTCTTTTTTACGGTCTGCGGATCATTCCGAAACTGACGTTCAAGAAGAATCTTTATCATATGTTTGTCTTTGTGAAGGACATGGATCAGGTAACGGAGGAATATACGTCCTCCCATCTGGATCACATCAAGCAGTGGTATAAGGACATGCAGAAGGAAGATGACCTGGTGATCTCGGCGTCGCCTGAATTTCTGATCGGCTCATTCTGCCGTAAGATCGGAATCCGGGATTACATGGCAAGCATCGTTGATCCGTATACCGGAAGATATGATGGTGAGAACTGTCACGGAAAGGAAAAGGTCCGTCGTTTTTACGAACGGTATCCGGCAGGGAAGATCGGTAAGTTCTACTCCGATTCCCGTTCCGATACGCCGCTTGCCGAAATCTCGGAAGAGGCATGGCTGGTCAAAGGCGACGAATTGATAAAATGGTGAGGAGAGAACATGGAACAGTATGATTATGTGATCATCGGCGGCGGGATCGGCGGTCTCATGTGTGCGTACCGTCTGGCGGAAAAGGAGCCGGACAGTTCGGTCGTGATCATGGATAAGGGGCATTCTCTGGAAAAAAGAAAATGTCCGATTCTGGAAAAGAAGGTCGATAAATGCATCAAATGTCCTTCATGCGCGATTATGGACGGATTGGCCGGGGCAGGCGCGTTTTCCGACGGGAAATACAATATCACAACCCAGTACGGCGGCTGGCTGCCGGATGTCATGGAGCGGGAAAAGGTCATGGACTACATTCTGCAGGCAGATGACATTCTTGTTCAGCACGGCGCGCAGAAAGATTACTATGAGCCGGACAATGAACTGAAGACACTCTGTCTTCAGCATGACCTGCAGATGCTGCAGGGAAGAGTCAAGCATCTCGGAACGGATGCGAACTACTTCACGATGCAGAAGCTGATTGAGGATCTTGAAAACAAGGTGGAGATACTTACGGATTCCGAAGTGACGGATGTGGACAAGGATACACATGTCGTTACCTACAGGAAGGATAAGGAAAAACTGCAGGTCTGGGGCCGCACCGTAATCTTTGCGGTGGGCCGCACGGGAAGCCGGATGTTCGAGAAATGGTGTACGAAAAACAACATCAGAAGAAAGAACAACCAGGTTGATGTCGGTGTCCGGGTTGAGCTTCCCTATGAGGTATGGAAACACTTCTCCGAAAGAATCTATGAACCGAAGATCATGTACCGCGGCGGCACTTACCGCGACAGGGTGCGGATGTTCTGCTTCAATGAAAGAGGATATGTCGTAACGGAAAACACGGATGGTGTTCTGACCGTAAACGGTCATTCCTATAAAGACAGTGCGAGAAAGTCGGAGAATTCCAACTTTGCGCTTCTTTCCAGCACGAACTTTACCGAACCGTTTGATCAGCCGGTTGAGTATGCCCGGGAAGTCGCGTCACTCGCAAATAAGATTTCCGGCGGATACGTACTCGTACAGCGGCTTGGTGATCTCGAAGACGGCAGACGGACAACCGAACACAGGCTTTCCTACAGTTCCGTAAGGCCGACACTGAACGCGGTTCCCGGTGATCTTTCCCTCTGTATGCCGAAACGGCAGCTGGACAATATCGTGAGCGCTCTTCATGCCCTGGACAAAGTGGCTCCGGGTACGGCGAACTACGATACTCTGCTGTATGGCGTGGAATGCAAGTATTACAGTGCGCGTCCTGAATGCGTGAAGTTTGAACTTGTCGGAGCTCCCGGTATTTATGCTTTGGGTGACGGGGCAGGTTTTACGAGAAGTCTTTCACAGGCGGCTGCCAACGGTCTGATTGTGGCGGACATCCTGGCGGAAAAATAAGAGCGGGGAGGAAACATGAGTATTGTTGTGATCGGAGCGGTTTTCGTGGATATCAAGGGATATCCTCTCAAGCAGTATATTCCCGGCGGCAGAAATGTCGGCAGAGTGATTCAGGTCCATGGCGGTGTCAGCCGGAATGCGGCGGAGGATCTGGCAAATATCGGTCTTGATACGACGTTTATCAGTGTCGTTGACAACAGCGGTACGGGAAATGATGTTGTTGAGCGGCTGCAGAGTAACAAGATCAACACGGATTACATTATCCGTAAGGATGACGGTCTGGGTACCTGGCTTGCGGTGTTTGACAATTCGGGTGATGTCGTTGCGTCGATCTCCAAACGTCCTGATCTCAGCTCAATCGCGGAAATTCTGGACCGGCATGGTGATGAGATCGTGTCACAGGCGGACAGCATACTGGTCGAAATCGATATTGAAACGGAAGTCGTGAGAAGACTGTTCCGGCTGGCAGAAAAATACCGCAAGAAGATATACGCGCTTGTATCAAACATGTCGATTGCAATGGAGAGAAGAAGTCTTCTGCGTAAGACCGAATGCATTGTTTGCAATGACGAAGAAGCCGGACTGCTGTTCTCCGAAGAATATATGGGCTTTACACCGGAACAGATGGCTGAGGAGCTGCGGATCAAAGTCAGGCAGGCAAGAATTCCCCGCATGGTTGTGACGATGGGTGAACAGGGAGCGGTCTATGCCGAGTATAACGGGAACAGCGGAATTGTGCCGCCGATGAAGGTTGATGTAATTGATACAACAGGATGCGGTGATTCGTTCTTTGCCGGAACGGCTGCCGGACTGACGTACGGAAAATCACTCAGAGAGGCATGTGAGATCGGAACAAGACTGGCTTCGGCCGTCATTGCCACCAAGGAAAACGTATGTCCGCATTTTGAACCGGAGGAATTCGGGCTCGGCGAAAGCACTCGTACGCAGGGCTGATTTACTTTCCGTCCTGCGGAGAATAAAATAGAAGTGGTAAACAAACTGAAAACGGAGGAAAAAAGACTATGTATGATTTCAGCGGAATGATTGCCAAACTGAAGGACAATCCCAAAAGCATCGTATTCACGGAAGGACCGGATCCGAGAATCCTCGAAGCAGCATCCCGTCTTCTGAAGGACGGCTTCCTCAAGCCCGTTCTGCTCGGCAATGCGGAGGAGATCAAGGCAAATGCAGCAGCCGGCGGATTTGATATCGAAGGCGCAAAGATCATTGATCCGTTAAACTATGAAAAGATCGATGAAATGGTTGCGGCTCTGGTTGAACTGAGAAAGAAAAAGGGAATGACACCGGAACAGGCTGCTGAGACTCTGACACACAGCAACTATTTCGGCACAATGCTCGTCAAGATGGGCGAGGTTGACTGTCTGCTCGGCGGCGCAACATATTCGACGGCTGACACGGTAAGACCTGCGCTGCAGATCATCAAGACAAAACCCGGCAGCTCCATCGTTTCATCCTGCTTTGTTCTTGAGCGTGAAAAGAACGGCGCAAGCGAAGTCATCGTCATGGCTGACTGTGCAATCAATCTGATGCCGGATGAAGATCAGCTTGTTGAAATCTGCGGTGAGGCAGTCGGATGCGCGAAGATCTTCGGCGTTGACCCGAAGGTTGCGTTCCTGAGCTACTCCACACTCGGCTCCGGCAAGGGCGAAGATGTTGACAAGATGAGAAATGCGGCGCATAAGGCTGCTGAAAAGTATCCTGATGTACCGATCGACGGCGAACTGCAGTTTGACGCAGCTGTTTCCGAAACAGTCGCCAAGACAAAGGCACCCAACTCCAAGGTTGCGGGCAAGGCAAACGTATTCATTCTGCCGGATATCAATGCCGGCAATATCGGATACAAGATCGCCCAGAGACTCGGCGGATTCGACGCATTCGGACCGATCCTGCTCGGACTCAACGCACCGGTCAACGATCTGTCCCGCGGATGCAATGCTTCCGAAGTATATTCGATGGCAATCATCACGGCAGCACAGGCTTAATGTCAGAAAGAAAACTGCACTGCGTCTTTGATCAGGACAGCGGTGCATAATGGAGACGGCCCGTCCGGGCTTTCTCCATAACTGAGTATACAGAACAAAAGCAAACGCCTCCGGACCGGTATGGTCAGAGGCGTTGCTGTATTTATGGGATGATTATCCTGAGGTTTTCTTGAGGTCTTCCGGCAGATGAACATAACCGGGAAGGCGGGCAGGAAATCATCGAAGATATCAATGCGTTTTTCGGAATAAGAAGCAGGGAGAATCCATGAAATATATCGGAATTTACTGGTCACTGTTTGCGCCGATGATGAAAAAGAGTATCCGGAAAAGATTCGGTGAGTCTCTTGCGGAGATATCGATCAGAGAAGGAAAGAAGGAATACAGAAGGCTTTTATCCCGGGCGGACGATCTCGGTCCGGGAAATCCCATGGCCTCCAACGCGTATTTTGCTTATGTCTTTGCGGCTGCGTGGCTGGGAAGCGGAAGGAAGATCAGGCCGGAGGAGATGGCATTGGTGATGACCGATGTGCTGGAGAGCAGGCTGCTCCGAACTGTTTTCGGCATGACGGATATGAATAAGACGCCGGAAAAATGGGAGCGCGATATGCGGAAGTATGAAGCGTGGTATAAAGCTCACGGAAAAGACTATCCTGTCAACTGGGTCGTGAACTTTGATGAATCTCTGCATCAGGATGGAAGTTATTATTTCTTTACCCGCTGCCCCATATGTGAATTCTGTCAGCGGGAGGGTATACCGGAGCTGATGCCTGCACTGTGCGCGACAGATGAGGTAATGTTCCGGCTTCAGCATGGAAAGCTATGCAGAGAGCACACTATCGCGGAAGGAGACGGTGTCTGTGACTACTGGGTTATCAGCGATCAGGTGAAAAACCCGAAATAAGAGGCCGGAAGATTCATCAGTGACTGCGGAACGTTCGGTGTCAATGGTGCCTTGTAACGTTTACTTTTGTTTTAATGATTCCCCGCATCTCCGGCAGTCCGTTTTACATAATGGCAGCGTATCAACGGTCAAAGACAGATCCATGAACCGGCTCAGACCGGTTTTTCTTTTGACCATAAGAAAAGATCCGGAAGGAAATCCGGATCTCAGAAATAACTTACCTTGACGCTTTTATGCATCTTTTCAAGACAGTCAACCAGCTGATCGACAAGTCTCATCTTCAGTCTGTAGCCGTATGCGTCA
>CACXDM010000147.1 GCA_902766435.1 uncultured Erysipelotrichaceae bacterium
ACGGCAAAAAAGCTCGGCATACTTGAAAAGGAGGCGGCTGAACGTCTTGATGAGACGGTGATCCGGATGATCACTCCGGATATTGAAAAATCCTCTGTTCCTTCCGGGAAAAGAGAGCAGATGGAACGGCTTGCCTGTGAATTATGTGCAGCTGTATTTGCCGGAAAAGAGATTGATACAAGTGAAGTCCTTACAGGAGAGGCCTGGAATATATGGGAAACACACGCAGGCAAAACATTCTGGTATTCCTTCCTGAAAAATATATTGGTGAAATAAAAAAATGAGTCGGACTGAGTCTGACTCATTTGTTCTGAAGATAGAGGGCCATCTGTGAAGCGTCCTCCACATGGCTCGGATAATACCTTCTGACCCAGCTGTGGGCGGTGACGAAGACCTGACGCTTTCCGTTGTTTTCGGAAATGACAGCCAGTGTATAAGCCGCATCAGGTGTATAGCCTGACTTGCCGCCGAGCAGACCGGGAATCTCATACTGGTATGTTGTGCCGTATCCCCTGCAGTAGATCCATACAATGGAACGGAGATAGATGCCGTTGGAGTGGGATGCGACCGCTGTTGTGCGGTAATCATATGTACCGATGACTTTACGGAACATCGCGTCCTCAGCGCCATAGGCGATCAGTCTTGCCATATCACGGCATGTACTGTAGTTCTGCGGATTGTCATCACCGTGGTTGTTCGCAAAGTGGGTGTTGATCATTCCGAGTTCGGCTGCCTTCTCATTCATCATATCCACGAATGTGTCCGGATCACCCGCTACCGCATAGGCAAGAATGTTCGTTGCGTCGGCAGCAGAAGGCAGACATGCGGCATAGAGAAGATCTCTGTATGTCGGTCTGTCACCGGGCTGATAGCCGGCCTGGGTAAGACCGAGTCCGTCAAGATCGTGAATCATATCATATGTGACATAGATACGCTGATCCAGATTATCAAGATTCTCAATTGCCAGAATCATCGTCATCATCTTTGTCATGGATGCCGGCCACATCTTCTGATCGGCATTTTTCGAGATCAGAGGTACATGTCCGTCGGCGTTTTCGGCATATGCGTAATCGGATACCATCGAAGGAACACCGGACGGTCTGCCAAGATATGCGCCGTTCTGACTGAAGTTGTAGTAGACACCGCCGATATAGACGATACCGCGGGCCATATCACCGGATTTATTGTCAAAGTAGTATCTCGTGCCGTTGATTGTCTTCCATCCCACAGCCATATCACCCGCGGGATTCAGCCAGTACCAGTGGCCGGAAAGACTCAGCCATCCTGAACGCATCGCGCCGGAATCATTGAACCAGTACCACTTGCCGTTGATTCCTTTCCATCCGGTTGCCATAGCGCCGGAGGATTCATCAAGGTAATACCATTTGCCGGACTGTTTCATCCATCCGGTAACCATCACGCCTGAAGCATTAGTGTAATACCAGGTTCCTCTGTCCTTCAGCCATCCGACTGCCATAGCACCGGAAGACTTCATGTAATACCAGTCTCCTGAGATCTCTCTCCATCCGGTAACCATCGCCCCGGAAGAAGGATTCAGATAATACCACTTACCGGATACCTTCTGCCAGCCTGTAAGCATTGCGCCCGATGAACTGAGCAGATACCACTTATTGTTGTTTTTCAGCCATCCGGTCTTCATCGCTCCGGAGGAATTGAAGTAATACCATTTTCCGGATATTTCCTTCCATCCCGTAACCATCGCCCCGGAGGAAGGATTCAGATAAAACCATTTACCGGATACCTTCTGCCATCCGGTTGTCATGGCGCCGGAAGTGTTCATGTAATACCATTTGTTATTGCTTTTTACCCATCCGGTCATCATCGCTCCGGAGGAATTGAAGTAATACCATTTTCCGGATACTGCCTTCCATCCCGTAACCATGGCGCCGGAAGAATTGAAGAAATACCATTTCCCGGAAATCTTCTGCCATCCGGAAACCATCTCACCTGAGGGAGACAGGTAGTACCATTTGCCGGATACTGCTTTCCATCCCGTAACCATCGCGCCGTTTTTTTCCAGGTAATACCATTTGCCTGAGATCAGCTGCCAGCCGGATAACGGATTCCCGTGACTGTCATAGTAGTACCACTTGTTGGAAATATACTGCCATCCCGGCGCAATGCCGGCAGCAGTCAGTGTGACACTGCCATCCGGCATGGTAAAGCTTGTGCTTGCATTTTCCCTGTCAAACTTCAGACTGTCTGTTCCGTTCCAGTAAACGAAGTCAATATCGTCATCCGCTGTTATCGTGACCTTGTCACCGGGTGCGGCTTCTGTTACCGAGGCAGTGCCGTCGTTGACCGTTACGGAATACAGATTCGCGTATTCGGAAGTCAGTTCCACGGCATGGGCAGGCATTTTGAATGACAGTTCCGCGCTGTTCAGACCGGTAATGGAAGAATCGCTGCTCTTCCATCCGGTGAAGCGTTTTCCGTCAATTTCCTCTGCAGTTACTTTAACTTCTTCTCCCTCTTCAAAGGCTTTGAGAACCGTACCGTTGACTGTCACCTCATATGTAAGAGGCGCAGCGAGCAGATGCAGCTCGGACACTTCCGTTTCATTTTCATCAACCAGCTGAAGAATGATCTCTTCCTCCGGTTCCTTCAGCATCGTCACCGTAAAGGTGTTTTCTGCTTCCGTGAACTCCTCAGAAGATACTTCGATGTATTCAAGGTAATCTTCCAGGTTTTCGAAACTGTATATCCTGTCTTCTGCAAGACCGGTAATGACAACATCCGCTGATTCTCCTTCGCCGATGATGAGGGTCCCGCTTTCGTTTTCCGTGTTGAATTCCTGACCGTTCTCTTCCGCGTATACGGGAGGAACTCCCGGTATGAGAAGAGCTGCGGCAAGGAAGGGGGTGATCACTTTTCTGACCATACACTATCCCTCCTTTTGTATCAGAGAAAATCCTATCACAAACAGCGAATAAAATACTAATGATTTTCAGTTTCCTGTATACTGTAATCAGAGATTTTCAAAAAAAGATCATGATAATTTGCCGGAAAGCTTTTTTCCTGTACGGACGTAAGAAAAAGGAGGTGGGGATATGCAGATGAATATTGAAACTGATTATGCGGTGAGATGTATCCTGTATATGGCGCAGCGTGAGGGGTATTCCAAAGCTGCGGATATCTCCCGTGAAATGTGTATTTCAAAGGAGCACTGTATTAAGATACTGCGGAAACTGGCGGATGCCGGTCTGATTGTTTCCCGGCGGGGAAGCGGCTATAAGCTGAACCGCCCGGCAGATCATATCAGTATTCTTGATCCGATTATGGTCATGGAAGGAACGATCAAGATCAACCGGTGTCTCGAACACGACGGATTCTGCAGCAGGAACGCTGCCGGAAGCTGTCCTGTTCATCAATATTACTCCGGCATACAGAGTATCCTCGAACAGGTATTTGAAAATACGACGATACAGGATATTCTTGACGGGAAAGCAACTGCCTACAATGAACTGAATTAAATGAAATGCCTCTCCGTCTGGAAAGGCATTTTCATCAGTGTGACTTCTTGTATTCCGTACCGAATTCCTCCATGGATTTGATCTGCCGGGCGGCGCATACCCCTTCTATAG
>CACXDM010000148.1 GCA_902766435.1 uncultured Erysipelotrichaceae bacterium
AACATCAAAGGATATCCGGACAGTCCCGAAAGCTGCCGCCAGCTGTATGAATACGAATGGTTTATTGAGAGAATCAGAACATACGCGGAAGAGACAGATATAACTGAAGCGACAGGAAGAGCACTGGATGAGATACCTGCTGACTTTACGATCAGAGACGAGCTGTTGGCGGGCAGAAATGATGTGCTTGCGATGAGTCTTTATGAATACAATGAAGAAGAACATCTTGCGATGGAAAGAGAAGAAGCGAAGGAAGAAGGCAGAAAAGAAGGAATTGAAGAAGGAAATATTCTTGCAACGGCAAAGCACATCAGAATCCTGATGGAGTCTTCCGGGATAACCTTTGAGGAAGCCTGTAAGCTTTTTGATCTTTCTGAAGAAGAGATTCTGAAGTGCAGGGAATTATTCTGATCAAAAATTTCTGACAATCGCTGAGAAACAGAAAGGGATATGGCGCCAAACGAAGCAGCGGAGCTATATCCATTTTAATAGATATAATATGTAAAGATTTTCACTGTCGTTGAAAGAAATACAATTATTTTCTGAAAAACACTTACAAAACGCATTGACGGAACCCGGATCAAGAAGATAGAATGCTTACATAAGAAAAGCGTTGAGGAAGAGGAGTACAGCCGGGAAGTCATTCCAAGAGAGCGGGCGATGGTGGGAATCCCGTATGAAACCGGTATGGAAAAACACTTCCAAGTCCGACCTGAACGGCAAAGGTGCCTATTAGGGAAGGCGTGATTGGCGGCACGTTATCCCTGCAGAGGTTTGATGGAACCTATGAGAAGCAAATCGGGTGGCACCACGGAGAGGCAGCCTTCGTCCTGAATCATTTCAGGAAGACTGCCGGTATCGGAGGTGCCTTTTTATGTGTTCAATCTTTACAGTATTATCCCATGATGTTCCGTATGAAAAACTGAAACAATGTTTTGATCAGACTAAATCAAGAGGGCCTGATATGAGCAGACTGATTGAAATACCCGGAGGCTGGATGGGCTTTCACCGTCTGGCAATTATGGGACTGAATGAAAAGGGGATGCAGCCGTTTGAGATGGGCGGTGACTATGCAGTATGCAATGGGGAACTTTACGGATTCAGACCGATCCGGGAAAGACTGATGGAAGACTATCCGCTGGTCTCGGAGTCCGACTGTGAAATCATTCTGCCGCTGTACCGGGAATACGGGACAGATCTCTTTAAAACCCTGGATGCGGAATTTGCCATGATTATTTACGACCGTAAGGAAGACATGGTCATTGCCGCCAGAGACCCGATCGGTATCCGTCCGCTGTATTACGGAACACTGGATGACGGCTCGTACGCATTTGCCAGTGAACCGAAAAACCTCATTGGATTATGTGGGAAGATTATGCCTTTTCCGCCCGGTCATTACTGGAGTAAGAAGGATGGCTTTGTCCGCTATTGTGATCCGGCAGCTGTCGGTCAGTTCACAATGAAGGATGAAGAAGCCATTTCCCGGAAACTGAACAGACTGCTTTGTGAAGCAGTGGAGAAAAGGCTTGATGCGGATGCGCCTGTCGGTTTTCTTCTTTCGGGCGGATTGGATTCATCATTGGTCTGCGCCATTGCGCAAAAACACAGTACTCATCCGATCCGGACTTTTGCCATCGGCATGGACACTGATGCGATCGATCTCAGATATGCCCGTATGGTTTCGGATTATATCGGTTCTGATCACACAGAGGTCACCATGACAAGGGAACAGGTTCTTGCGTCTCTGGAAGAAGTTGTCCGTCTGCTCGGTACATGGGATATCACAACAATCCGTGCTTCCATGGGAATGTATCTTGTCTGCAGGTATATTCATGAAAATACTGATATCCGTGTTCTTCTTACCGGTGAAATCTCCGATGAGCTGTTCGGATACAAATATACCGATTTTGCGCCGGATGCCAATGCATTCCAGAAAGAAGCGGAGAAGAGAATACGGGAACTGCATATGTATGATGTTCTGCGGGCAGACCGCTGTATTTCCGTTAATTCACTGGAAGCCAGAGTGCCTTTCGGTGATCTGAAGTTTGTCCGCTATGCAATGGCGATTGATCCTGTACTGAAAATGAACCGTCATCATATGGGGAAGTTTCTTCTGCGGAAGGCGTTTGAAGAAGATCACATTCTTCCGGATGAAATCCTCTGGCGTCAGAAAGCCGCGTTTTCCGATGCGGTTGGTCACTCGATGGTGGATGACATTAAAACATATGCGGAAAGTCTTTACACCGATGCGGAATTCATCGAGAAATGTGCAGCCTATACTTACTGTCCGCCGTTCACCAAAGAAAGCCTTCTGTATCGTGAACTGTTTGAAAAGCATTACCCCGCTCAGGCAGAAATGATTGCGGATTTCTGGATGCCGAACAGAGAGTGGCAGGGATGTGATGTCAATGATCCGAGCGCCAGAGTTCTTTCCAATTACGGCAAAAGCGGCATATGAGAGGAGGACGGTATGAAATTCACAAAAATGCAGGGACTGGGAAATGATTATCTCTATTTTCATGGCGAAGTGCCGGCTGATGTTTCAAAACTGAGTGTCCGTCTCTCTGACCGCCATTACGGCATCGGTTCTGACGGGCTGGTGTCTATCACCGCGTCGGAAACTGCTGATTACGGCATGCGGATCTTTAACGCCGATGGTTCGGAGGCAATGATGTGCGGCAACGGAATCCGGTGTGTCGGCAGATATATTTACGAAAAAGGCCTGAGTGATAAAACGGATCTGACAATTGAAACACGCTCGGGTATACGGGGACTTCATCTTCACGTTTCACAGGGAAAGGTTACGGCTGTTTCCGTCAATATGGGTAAAGTATCAGTCAGCCCGCCAGAAGTGATTACGGTCAAAGGCAGAGAATATACGCTGTATCCGGTCAGCACCGGCAACCCTCACGCTGTCATTTTTACGGATGAGGAAGGACTTTCTCTTCCGGAGAAGACCGGTTCTCTTATTGAGCATCATCCGATGTTTCCTGATGGGGTTAACTGTGAATTTGTCTTTGTGAAAGCGGACGGCAGTCTGCGGATGCGTGTGTGGGAGAGGGGAAGCGGTGTCACCATGGCCTGCGGTACCGGTGCCTGTGCCAGCGCGGCAGCGGCTGTCTTTACCGGCAGAGTTCCCGGGGACCGACCCGTATCGGTTGAACTGGACGGAGGAATACTTGAATTCATAAAAGAGGAAAACGGGGAATTCCGGATGAAGGGCCCGGCAGAATTTGTCTTTGACGCTGAAATACAGATGGAAGGAGTGATGTGAGATGACCTGCATGAATCATCATTACACAGATGTGAAGGAATCCTATCTTTTCGCAGACATACGGAAACGGATTGACACATGGCTGAAGAAGAACCCCGGTGGGAAAGTCCTGCGGCTCGGTATCGGTGATGTGACACAGCCGCTGATGCCGTCTGTGATTCAGGCTCTGCATGAGGCGGTTGAGGATCAGACTCATGCGGAGACGTTTCACGGTTATATGCCTGAGTGCGGTGATCCCGGGCTGCGTCAGGCAATTGCGAAGTGGTATCAGCAGAGAGATATTCCCGTGGAATGGGAAGAGGTTTTTATATCAAGCGGTGCCAGTGATGAACTCGGTGATATTCTTCATCTGTTTGACAGGAGTCTTGCGGCGATGATTCCCGAACCGGCTTATCCGGCATATGCAGACGCAAATATCATGGATGGAAGAAAAATCATATATCCGGAAATCGATGCGGATCACGGGTTTATGCCGGTACCGCCGGCAGAAGATATTCAGGCACTGATCTACCTCTGCTCACCGGATAATCCGACAGGGGCAGCATGCACAAGGCAGTGTCTTGAACAATGGATTGAATATGCCGGCAGGACAGGTTCGGTAATTCTGTTTGATGCTGCCTATGAATCCTTTGTGCAGGAAAAGAATATTCCCCGCAGCATTTATGAAATCGAAGGGGCAAAAGGCTGTGCCATCGAAATCTCTTCGCTTTCCAAGACAGCAGGTTTCACCGGGACAAGATGCGGTTATACCGTTATTCCGCTTTCTCTTGAAAGAGAAGGACTTTCACTGAATAAGATGTGGGTACGCAACCGTACGACAAAAACAAACGGCATATCCTATATCCTTCAGAAAGGGGCACTGGCTGTTTTCAGTGAGCAGGGACAAAGAGAAGCAGCAGAACTCCGTGAAGTATACCGCAGGAATGCCCGGAACTTCATGCAGGCTCTGGATGAAGCGGGGCTTTCCTATACCGGCGGAAAGAATTCTCCCTATATCTGGATGAAATGTCCTGATGATCACGGAAGCTGGGAGACATTTGACATTCTGCTGGAAAAGGGACAAATTGTCGCAACACCCGGAGCGGGCTTCGGTGAAAGCGGTGAGGGATGGATCCGTTTTTCCATGTTTGCGGATGAAGAAGATATACGTGAAGCCGGCAGAAGAATCATCTTTCTCAGGAATGAAAAATATTTCTGAAAATAGTTATTGACAATATACATGCTGGTATATAGTATAAAGTCTGTTAGAGCAAAGGTGCCCGAACAGCGGGTTTCCTTTGCTCTTTTATTGTTTGATCAAGGAGGAAGAAGAGTATGAGTTACACAAAAGAAGACATCATCAGAATGGTGGAAGAAGGCGATGTGGAGTTTATCCGCATGCAGTTCACCGACATTTTCGGAAGGCTGAAAAACGTGGCAATTACCGCATCCCAGATTAAAAAGGCCGTAAATAATGAAATCATGATTGACGGCAGTTCCATCGAAGGTTTTGTGCGGATCAATGAGTCCGATATGTACCTTCATCCCGATCTTGATTCCTATGCGGTGCTTCCCTGGAGACCTTCCCGGGCCAGAGTAGCCAGACTGATCTGCGATGTTTATAACCCTGACGGAACACCGTTTGCCGGTGACCCCCGCGGCACACTGAAGAAAGAACTCGCAAAGGCAGCCGAAAAGGGATACTCCTTCAATGTCGGACCGGAATGTGAATTCTTCCTGTTTGAGACTGATGAAAACGGTCATCCGACCACAAAGACGAGTGATGATGCGGGATATTTCGATCTCGATCCGCTCGATCACGGCGGTTCCACAAGACGTGAAATCTGTCTCATGCTTGAAAAGATGGGATATGAAGTTGAAGCCAGCCATCATGAAGTTGCCCATGGTCAGCATGAAATCGACTTCAAATACGGTGATGCGCTGAGGACAGCCGATAATGTCATGACATTCAAGCTGGCAGTCAAGACAATCGCCCAGAAGAACGGTCTTCATGCGACGTTCATGCCCAAACCGATTTACGGGATCAACGGCAGCGGCATGCATACAAACATGTCTCTCTTCAAAGACGGAGTCAATATTTTTGCTGATCCGGAAGATAAGAGGGGACTTTCCAAAGAAGCATATTCATTTATTGCCGGTATTCTTGAACATATTCGCTCGATGAGTGCCATTACCAATCCGCTGGTCAACAGCTATAAGCGTCTGGTGCCCGGTTATGAAGCGCCTTGTTATATTTCCTGGTCTGCTTCCAACCGTTCCGCTCTGATCCGTATTCCGGCAGCCCGCGGTCAGGCTACAAGAGTGGAACTGAGATGTCCGGATCCTTCCTGCAACCCCTATCTGGAACTGGCTGTTGTTCTGGCGGCAGGACTTGACGGAATTGAACGCGGTCTGACACCGCCGGAGGAAATCCTGGAAAATATCTTTGTCATGGATGAGAAAGAACGTAAGGAAAAAGGCATTGAAAGTCTGCCGGCAAACCTGAAGGAAGCTGTGGATCTTATGCTGGAGGACAAAGTAGTCTGCGGTACACTCGGAACCCATATTGTCAGTCAGTACAGTTCAGGCAAATATGCCGAGTGGGACGCATACCGCACATCGGTTTCCGAATGGGAAATCAATGAGTATCTCATGATGTACTGAGAACTGCCATGACGAAATTCGCAGTAGCGTTCCATGACGGTCTCGTTGCTGAAAGAATCGCTTCCCTTCTGCGTGAAAGCGGCTATGAAGTGATCCGTACCTGTTCATCGGCGGATGAGGTAAAACGCACATTCAGGATGATTCAGGACGGGATCCTGATTGCCGGCGTAAGGCTGAGAAACAGATCGCTTGACGAGGTGGCAGCTGATCTGAATGAGCATGTGGAAATACTGTGTCTCTGCCGGCCTGATCAGTTTGCCCAGATCAGTTCGGAAAAGATCTTCCGGCAGGCTCTGCCTGTCAGCAGAACAGTTCTGATCGCATGGGCTGATATGCTGGAGCAGCTGCATTACCAGCGTATGCCAAGGAGGACGGAGTCAGACAGAGAAATGATCCGCAGTGCCAAGGAAATCATCATGGAACAGAAACAGATGGATGAAATACAAGCCCACCGTTATCTGCAGCGCCTCAGTATGAATCTCGGTCAGCCCATGTCAAAGGTGGCTGAACGGATCGTCGGAAGCGAAACCGTAAAAGAACAGGAGTGACCGGGATCTTATGATCCCGGCTTATGCCTGTCAAATGTGAAGAGGGGGAGGACGATGACGAAGAAATATACAAAGACAATGGATCATGATTCCTGCGGTATCGGCGCTGTTGTGAATATTGACGGCCGACGTACACATGCGGCAGTCGATGATGCACTGAATATCGTGGAACATCTCGGTCACAGGGCCGGGAAAGATGCAAGCGGCGAAGTCGGTGACGGCGTTGGAATTCTTCTGCAGATCTCCCACCGTTTTTTTCATAAAGCTGCCGAAGCAGAAGGAATCAGCCTGCCGGAAGAAGGGGAATACGGAGTCGGAATGTTCTTTTTTCAGGGAAGTTCTGTTTCACAGGTGATTTCAAGCAGAATGTTCGGGGTAATCGCCGAAAAATACGGAATGAAGGTTCTGGGGTGGCGTGATGTCCCGGCAGACAGCGCAATCCTCGGGAAGAAGGCACTTGACAGCATGCCCGTCATCCGTCAGGTCTTTCTGGCAAAGCCGGCGGACTGTGAAAAAGGGCTTGCTTTTGACAGACTTCTGTATGTCGCAAGAAGGGAATTTGAGCAGGGAAATGACAGTGTCTATATCGTCTCCCTCTCATCCCGGACCATCGTGTATAAGGGAATGTTTCTTGTCAGCCAGCTGCGTATGTTCTATAAGGACCTGCAGTCTGAGGACTTTGAAACGGCAATCGCAGTTGTCCATTCCCGTTTTTCCACCAATACCAATCCGAGCTGGAACCGCGCCCATCCTTACCGTATGATTGCCCATAACGGAGAAATCAACACAATTTCCGGGAACCATGACCGGATGCTGGCGCGTGAGGAGACCATGCATTCTGCTCTGAGTGAACCGTATATTGACAGAATATATCCTGTGATCAATGATGACGGATCGGATTCTGCCATGGTCGACAACACACTTGAATTCATGTATATGAGCGGCATGGATCTGCCGCTGGCACTGATGATCATGATTCCCGAACCATGGCGCAACAATGATTCCATTTCCCAGGACAAAAAGGATTTCTATCATTATTACTCAACAATGATGGAACCCTGGGACGGACCGGCTGCCATCATCTTTACCGATGGTGAACGTCTGGGAGCGTGTCTCGACCGTAATGGTCTGAGACCGGCAAGATATTACGTTACGGATGATAACCGGCTGATTCTTTCTTCGGAAGTGGGCGTACTGGACTTTGATGAAAAACATATCATTAAGAAGTCACGCCTGATGCCGGGGAAAATACTTCTTGCGGACACCGTGAAAAAACGGATGATCGAAGACGAGGAATGCAAGAATACATACATCAAAGCAAATCCGTACGGAGAGTGGCTGAGTCTTCATCTGAAGGAACTCAGTGATCTGCCGATTCCCAATCACCGTCTTCCTTCTCATGATCAGAAAACCAGGGATAAGCTGTACAAGGTTTTCGGCTATTCCTATGAAGATGTCATGGATATTCTTTACCATATGGCAAATAACGGTGTTGAGCCGACTGCTTCGATGGGACATGATACACCGCTCTCGGTTTATTCCGGTTCCCATGTCAAACTGTCTGATTACTTTTATCAGCGTTTTGCCCAGGTGACCAATCCGCCGATTGACTCAATCCGGGAAAAGATCGTTACCGATACGGCGGTATACCTCGGTTCGGAGGGAAATCTTCTCGAAGAGAAAAGTTCCAACTGTACGGTTCTTGAAATCAAGAATCCGATTCTGACCGGAACCGATATGATGAAGATCAAAGCGCTGAATCAGCCGCATCTGAAGTGCGCGGTAATCAGTATGCTGTATTATCCGAATACTTCTCTGGAAAAGGCAGTGGAACAGCTTTGTTTCAGCTGTGACAGAGCATATACTGCGGGTGCGGATATTCTTGTTCTGAGTGACCGCGGTGTTGATGAAAACCATCTTCCGATTCCGAGTCTTCTGGCAGTTTCGGCAGTGCAGCAGCATATGGTGCGGACAAAGAAATGTACCCGTCTTTCCCTGATTGTGGAAAGCGGGGAACCGTGTACGGTCCATGAGTGCGCTGCTCTGCTGGGTTTTGGTGCAAAGGCGGTATATCCGTATCTGGCTCAGGAGTGCATTGTTGAACTGATTGATCTCGGTATTCTGGACAAGGATTACCATACTGCCATTGACGACTACAACAGCGCCGTGCGGGACGGGATAGTTAAAATTGCGGCCAAGATGGGAGTATCTGCGATTCAGTCATATCAGAGCGCGAGAATATTTGAATCTCTCGGCCTCAGTGATGAAGTGATTGATACCTATTTTTCGGGAACTGTCTCTGACGGGGGACCGGTTACACTGAAAGATATTGAGAATGACATTCTTTACCGGCATGCCCATGCATTTGATCCGCTTGGACTGCAGGTAGATACAACACTTGACAGCATCGGCAGCCACGGTCTGCGTTCCAACAATGCGGCGGAGAGTCATCTCTATTCACCGGAAGTGATTGTGGCTCTGCAGACAGCCTGCAGAAGCGGAAAGTACGAGGACTTCGAACATTATTCCGGACTGCTGAACAACATGAAGCCGCACCGTCTGCGTGATGCGTGTTCCTTTAAAACAGCGGAAACACCGGTACCGCTTGAAGAAGTGGAGCCGGCTGAGGAAATCGTAAAGCGCTTCAATACAGGCGCCATGTCCTTCGGCTCGATTTCCAAAGAGGCACATGAGACGATGGCAGAAGCGATGAACCGTCTCGGGGCACGTTCCAATACGGGTGAAGGGGGAGAAGATCCGGCCCGTTTCGGAACAATATGGAATTCGGCAGTGAAACAGGTCGCTTCCGGAAGATTCGGTGTAACACTGGAGTATCTGAACAGCGCAAAGGAGATTCAGATCAAGATGGCCCAGGGTGCCAAACCGGGAGAGGGTGGTCATCTGCCGGCAAACAAAGTCTATCCGTGGGTTGCGGCAACCCGCTGTTCCACCCCGGGCGTTGCTTTGATTTCCCCTCCGCCGCATCATGATATTTATTCGATCGAAGATCTCGCGCAGCTGATCTATGCTCTGAAAAACGCGAACCGGGATGCCCGTATTTCCGTTAAGCTGGTCAGTGAAAAAGGAGTCGGAACAATTGCGTGCGGTGTTGCCAAGGCAGGTGCGAGGGTAATTCTGATTTCTTCCAGTGACGGCGGCACCGGGGCTGCACCATACAGTTCAATTCATCATGCCGGTCTGCCATGGGAGCTGGGACTGATTGAGGCCCACAGGAGTCTTTCTGAAAATAATCTGCGGGAACAGGTGATCCTGCAGACAGACGGAAAACTGATGAGCGGCAGGGATATCGTAACAGCCGCAATGCTTGGCGCAGAGGAATTCGGCTTTGCAAGCGGTCCTCTTGTCTCACTCGGCTGTATGATGATGCGTGTATGCTCGAAGGATACATGTCCGTTCGGGATCGCAACCCAGAATGAAGTCCTGCGAAGGCGCTTTAAGGGCAAACCTGAACATGTCATGAATTATATGTTAATGATCGCCGAAGAAGCGCGTCATATCATGGCAGAGCTCGGTATCAGGAAGATGGATGAATTGATCGGCAGAAGTGATCTGCTGATTACACCGGCAGATATGCCGTACGCAGATGTCCTGAAGGAAGGACTGCAGATCCATTCGAAAAAGGATCATACGTTTGACTTCGGTCTGGAAAATACAGTGGATATGAATACATTGATTCCCTGGTACCGCTCAAGTCTGAAAACAAAGAAGAAGCGTGAAATCAGTATCAGTCTGAATGCATCCGACAGAACCGCCGGAACACTGCTGGGATCGGAAATGATCCGCAGCCGCAAAGGAAAAGATCCCGATGATGCCTGGACGGTACACTGTACCGGTTCCGCCGGACAATCGTTCGGTGCGTTTATGCCGGAAGGTCTGACACTCCGTCTTCATGGGGATGCCAATGACTATGTCGGCAAGGGTCTTTCAGGCGGAAAGATCGTGATTGTTCCGAAAAAGGAAGCTGTATTTGCCTGGGATCAGAACGTCATCACGGGAAATGTTGCCCTCTATGGCGCAACGGGCGGAACCGCGTATTTTGCCGGAATCACGGGTGAAAGATTCTGTGTGCGCAACAGCGGCGCAAGAGCAGTCTGTGAAGGCTGCGGTGACCATGGTCTGGAATATATGACCGGAGGCATCGCTGTCATTCTCGGTGAAACCGGAAAGAACTTCGCGGCCGGCATGAGCGGGGGAATTGCCTACGTACTGGATGAACATCACAGCCTGTACCGGCAGATCAGTTCCGGTCAGCTTGTTCTGAAAGAAGTGACGGATAAGTATGACATTCATCAGCTGCGGGAAATTCTTGAGGATTATTACCGGGAAACAGGTTCTCCCAAGGCAAAGAAGATTCTTGACAATGAAGAGGAATGGCTGCCGCATTTCAAGAAGATCATTGCGGCACCGTATCAGGAAATCGTTGAACGGATTTCCTATTACGAAGAACAGGGCATCAGCCGGCAGAACGCCGAAATGGCAGCGTTTGCGGAACTGAGGGAAAAACATGGAGGTGCGTGATGGGAAGACCGGACGGATTTCTTCTTTATGCAAGAAAAGAAGACAGTGAGCGCACATGCGCTGAAAGAATAAAAGATTATCAGGAGATCCGTCTTGCCGCAAGAACGGATGAAAGGCGGAAACAGGCTGCCCGCTGTATGAACTGCGGCGTTCCCTATTGTCAGTCTGCCATCCGGCTGAACGGAATGGTGACCGGCTGTCCTCTGCATAATCTGATTCCGGAGTGGAACGATCAGATTTACCGCAGCAATGACGAGCATGCCTTAAGAAGACTTCTCAAGACCAATCCGTTTCCGGAATTTACGGGAAGGGTTTGTCCCGCGCTTTGTGAAAAAGCGTGTATCAACGGATGTGATGGGGAACCGGTCACTGTCCGTGACAATGAACGCTGGCTTTCCGATACAGGGTATGCGGAGAATCTTCTCAGACCTGCTGTGATTACCGTACGTTCGGAAAAGAAAGTTGCGGTAGTCGGAAGCGGTCCTGCCGGTCTTGCGGCGGCGTACCGACTGAATCTCAGAGGTCATCATGTAACGGTGTTTGAGAGAAATGAGAAACCCGGAGGACTTCTGATGTTCGGAATTCCCAATATGAAGCTGGATAAAACAGTTGTGGCGCGGAGGATCGGACTGATGGAAGCGGAAGGTGTCGAATTCAGAACCGGCATTGCCGTAGGAAAGGATATCTCCCTTGCGGAGCTGAATGAAGAGTATGATGCGGTGATTCTGGCATGCGGCGCATCTCAGGCAAGAATGCCTGCTGTTGAAGGCATTGAAAACACAAGCGGCGTAATCAAAGCTGTTGAGTATCTGTCCGAAACAACAAGACATGTTCCCGATCTGCCGGAAGTGAATGCGGAGGGAAAAAACGTTGTGATCCTCGGCGGCGGAGATACCGGAAATGACTGTCTCGCCACTGCCATCCGGCAGGGATGTGTATCCGTGGTTCAGATTGAAATGATGCCTTCTCCGCCAAAAGAGAGGGCTGAAGACAATCCCTGGCCGCAGTGGCCGAAGGTGCTGAAAACGGATTACGGACAGCAGGAAGCAATTCACCTGTTCGGAAAGGATCCCCGCATATGGTCGAGGACACTGACTGCTCTGAACACAAAGGATGGTGTGCTGAAGTCTGTGGAAACGGCAGGGATCCGCTTTGAAAACAGGAAGCCGGTCATCAGTGAGGAAAGAGAAACGGTTCCCTGTGATCTTCTGATCATTGCGGCAGGATTCACCGGATGTGAAACGGAACTTCCTCTTTCTGCCGGTATTGAACTGACTGCCCGGAATAATGTTGCCTCTGAAGAAGGAATATATGCCACTAATATTCCCGGTATATTCTCCTGCGGCGATATGCACAGAGGCGCATCACTTGTTGTCTGGGCTGTCAGGGAAGGACTTGAGTGTGCCGGAGAGGTTGATGAACAGCTGATGGGATATACCAATCTGATCTGAACCATGATGAATATACAGGGACTGCCGGAATGGCAGTCCTTTTTCAGGCGGTTGACTCCTGTCAGAACTTTCTTTCTTTTTTGTGTAACCGTTCAGCCTTCACAAAGGTATTTATGATGAAGGAGGAAGGAATCATGAAAAAGAAAACAGCGGTAATCCTGACAGCTTGCTTTCTGCTGACAGGCTGCGGAAACAAAATAACAAAAACGGTTCAGACAGAAACAGAGGGACATTACTACAGTGAAGAGGAAGCGAAAGCATACCTGATGAAGATGAATGACTACAGATTCGGTGATACGCTGGAACTTGTGAATGAAGACGGGTATTTCCTGTATCAGGCAGAACTGGCAGAAGAGGAGAATCCCTTTATCACAATCGGCGGTACGGTTACTCTTGAGGCAGAGTATAACTGGCAGGCTTCCGAGTGGATGATCCGGACAGAAGAGGATCCGGTATATACATGGCATCCCGAAGGCTCCTGGTATGCTGATACGGATGGCTATGAAGTGTACATCACGTTTAAAGGATATGAGGGAAACAGTGTTGATCTGACGGCGGAAGCAGTCTTTGACAAGGCAGACGGAACAGGGAAGGGCAGCTATGGTGAACAGGATCAGACAGTGCTTCTGATGCGGAAAGGGACATCCGTATATGATGTTTACGGTGAATGCGGTGTTGACGGCGGTTATCCTTCATTCAGACTCAAGGTAGAGAAGGACAGGATTGTCATTTATAACAAATTCAGCGGTACAGAGACGGTAATGACAGAACAGTAATATTTTTCAGACAGGAAGACGGGAAAAATATTTCCGGTTTCTTTTTGCTGGTTTGTCTTCTTGAACCGGACTATGGCAATCAGTAAAATGATTAATAATGAAACAGCAGTGCTGCAGTCAAAACTGTAACACTGTCCGGATTGGGGGAGGCATACGATGAGCCGAAAATTATTATCATTTCTGTCTGCTTGTGCCATAGCTTTCAGCAATACAGGCTTTTATGTTTCTGCGGAAGAACCTGTGGATGAACCGGCAGAGGACACATCGGAAACAATGAATGAAGAGGAACCTTTGGAGGAAGAACTTTCTGCTGAAGAGGAGACCATTCCCGAAGAAGATCAGCCGGCAGAGGAAACGGAAGAACCGGCCACAGAAGAGAATCTGAATGATGATGAAGCAGAGAAAGAACCTGCAGAAGAGGCAGCGGCGGAAGAAGCGGATACAGAAGCTGAGGAGATCATCATTGAAGAGAGTTCAGCAGATGAGCAGACATACTCATCGGGAAGCACAAAGATGGCGGACGCACCGCTGATCAGTTTCGACAGTACGTATTATGACAGTCTTACTGCGGCTTCGGGATCCAGATGGTACAGGTTTACACTGCCTTCATCAGGAAGAGTTACTCTGAATGCGAGTGTGACAGGAAAATCAATTGCATATTCAATTAAGGATTCCTCCGGCAAAGGAATTTCTCAATTCAGCTCGTCATGGGTCAGCCAGGACGGAGATAACGGCACCGCGCATGACAAAACCGAGACGTTTGAGTTGAAAAAAGGCACGTATTATCTGGAAATACAGGGAGACTCGGCAGTCTCCGGAAGCAATACATTCAGTCTTTCGTTTTCTTCGGCAGGGGAAAGTTTCACCGAGAAAGATGATACGCTCGATCATCCCTATGAGATTTCACTGAATACTGGCTATAAAGGGCAGATTGCCATAACAGACAGTGATTATTACCGGTTTGAACTTGCGGCTCCTATTGAGATCACAGTGAATGCATCAGCCGAAATGGATGGAATCTTTTATCGGATCTACGATTCCGCAAAAAACCGGATCTGGTCCAAAACCGCCTTACGGAAAAGTTCGGAGAGCAGCAGCGCTGTTTCGGAAACCATCAGCCTGGATCAGGGAACGTATTATTTTGCGGCTGAACTGTATGCGGGCAGTTTCGGTAATTATTCCTTTACAATCAACGGAGAGTACAAAGGATTTGTTACGATCGGCGGAAAGACATACTACTACAAAAACGGCAGTAAGGTAACCGGACTGCAGACAATCAGCGGTAAAAAGTATTATTTCAATTCTTCCGGTGTGATGCAGAAAGGCTGGCAGACCGTTAACGGAAAGAGATATTACTTTAAGACTGACGGGTCGGCTGAACGCGGCTTCAAGCTTGTTAACGGAAAGTATGTCTACCTGCATAAGCCGGACGCATATGTTGTGACGGGTTTTCAGACCATTAACGGCAAAAGCTATTACTTTGACAGCAATGGCTATATGTTTACAGGCGGCTGGAAACAGGTATCGGGAAAATGGTATTTCTTCAAGACAAACGGCGCGGCTGAAGGCGGCTGGAAGAAATCGGGAGGCAAGTGGTATTACCTGCATAAACCCGATGGCGCAATGCTTACCGGTTTTCAGAAAATTGACGGAAAGACGTATTATTTCAGCGGATCAGGCGCCATGCTTACAGGCTGGCAGAAGATTTCCGGTAAGTGGTATTACATGAACGGCTCCGGTGTGGTGCTGACAGGCTGGCAGAAAATATCGGGCAAATGGTATTACATGAACAGCTCAGGTGTAATGCTTACGGGATGGCAGAAGATCTCCGGCAAGTGGTATTACATGAACAGCTCAGGGGCAATGCTGACGGGTTGGCAGAAAATATCCAATAAATGGTATTACCTGAACAGTTCCGGCGCGATGGTCACGGGATGGCAGAAGATATCCGAAAAATGGTATTACTTCAATTCCTCCGGCGCGATGACGACCGGTTGGCAGCAGATTTCCGGCAAGTGGTACTACATGAACAGCTCAGGCGCAATGGTAACCGGTACACAGGTCATCGGCGGAAAGACCTATCATTTCAATTCGTCCGGTGTATGGATTGATGAAACGGATACCTATAACAGTTACTATGACGCATTGATGGCATATCAGAAGAAGTACGGATCAGCCAGACTTGTGGATACATACTATACCGGTATGTGGTATGCCGATCTTGTCGATTTCAATAATGACGGTAAAGATG
This sequence comes from uncultured Erysipelotrichaceae bacterium, assembly GCA_902766435.1. GTDB lineage: Bacteria > Bacillota_I > Bacilli_A > Erysipelotrichales > Erysipelotrichaceae > Bulleidia. Next base: position 15,483 of record CACXDM010000148.1, read on the forward strand.
AGCTTGTGATCGGCGCAAGCGTGCCGCAGAATGATCATTACGCTTCCCTGAGTATATTTGTATTCGGCTATGAAGGAGGAAGGGTAAAACTGCTTTACAAACCGGCATATAACGGCGGAGGTGACGGCGCCCCCGGACTAATCAGCTATAAGCGCTATAGTCACGGAACCTATCTGACCGGCTATGCAATCGGTGTTTCAATTAACGGCGCGCCACACAGGGTTTATGAATACTACGGATTTTACAACAATACATTCCGGGTTGTATCCGGGACAAGACGGAATCTCAGCACTGGTGAAGTGACTGATGTGGGACCGAGGAAGATTACCGATGACGCTGAGACGAAATATGCGTCATATGCGGGCTGGACAAACTGGCCGAGCGAAGGATTTGACGGCAGTAAGTTCTACTATGACCTATCCCGGACAAGGAAAATCATTGAGAGATGTAAGAATATGCAGTGAGAAATGACAGAAGGATCTGTGTGAATGCACAGGTCTTTTTGTTTGCGGATGATTAGAATAAAATAACTCATGGAACGGAGGAAGATCTTATGCTTCTGCTCGATCGGACACTGCTGAAAATGGCAAAGGGACTCTGGAAATGGATTATCCTTCTTGTCATTGTCAGATTTGTCAATCTCATTACTGTAACGTATTTTGCCGAAACAATCGGCGGATATCTCGGGAATCTGTTTGATCCTTCAATGGGGACAGCTGAGGCTCTGGCGGCAGTCAAAGCTGCTTTTGCGGCGGCTGTTGTGATGTTTCTTTCCCAGCTTCTGCAGGGTGAGCTGGAATACCGGTGTACGGCGCAGGCAAGGGAAACCATGAGAGGGGATATTTTCGGAAAGATTCTGGAACTTGATGCGGGCAGTATTGAAAAAATCGGTCCCGTATCGGCAGTTACCTCTTCCGTTGATGCGGTGGAGCGGATGCAGGTGTATTACAGCAGCTATCTGCCGAGTCTGATCTTTTCGGTAATTGCCTCTGTATATCTGTTTTTCCGTCTGCGGAACAGGTATCTGACTGCGGCGGTGATCTTATTGTGTGTATCTCTTGTGCTTCTGCCGATGAACAACCTCTTCCGCTCTAAGATTGAGAATCTCAGGAAGGTTTACTGGAAGTCACTCGATGACATGACATCCTGGTATCTTGACGGTATACGGGGAATGACAACGCTGAAGCTGTTTGAACGGGATCTTGAACACGCGGAAGGACTGGATAAGAGAGCGCAGAAGCTGAATGAGGATATCAACGGCTTCATGAAGGTGAATTTCACTTCCTTCCTTGCCAGTGAGGGATTGATCTACGGGGCAGTGATTCTCGTGATGATTCTGTCTGTGTCCAGAATGGCTGCCGGGAATATGTCGGTCGGTGATACCCTGACGATCCTGATGCTGTCCTACAGTTATTTCGGGTCCATCCGTCAGCTGATGAGCGCTACTCATGAAGCACTGACAGCAGTTTCCGCCGCTTCCAAGACGGAGGAGATACTGAATACCGATACTTCACGGGCATATATGCCGGAGGCGCAGAAAGATCCGGAAAACATGCCGGGCATTCGGATGGACCATGTGTCGTTCGGCTATGAAGGAAGAAAGACAGCGCTCAGGGATGTTTCGATGTTTGTGCCGAAAGGAAAAGTGACTGCTTTATGCGGCCTTTCGGGATGCGGTAAGTCAACCGCGGCATCATTGATGATGCGGTTCATGGATCCTCAGAGCGGTCATATTTACCTGGAGGGAAGAGATTATCTTTCCTTTACACCGGAGGAACTGCGGAAGAACATTGTCATGATCCCGCAGACCGTAACGATCTTCTCCGGAACGATCCGGGATAATCTTCTGATCGCTGATCCTGATGCTTCGGATGAGAAGCTGTATGAGGCGCTGAGTCAGGCAGGACTGAAGTCCTATATCGATTCACTGACGGATGGTCTTGACAGTGAAACCGGAGAAAACGGGAGCCATCTTTCCGGCGGACAGAAGCAGAAGATGGGAATTGCCAGGGCGCTGCTGAGTGACTGTGAATACATGATCTTTGATGAAGCTACTTCTTCCGTGGATCCCGAAAGCGAGCAGGAGATCTGGAAATGCATAGGAGAGCTGGCAAAGACAAGAACACTGATGATCATTTCCCACCGTCTTTCTTCGATCAGGAATGCCGATGTCATCTATGTTCTTGAAGACGGATATATCAGAGAACACGGAAATCATGAGGAACTAACAAAGAATAACGGACTGTATTATCAGCTGTGTGAAGAACAGAGAATTCTTGAGGGGGCGCTTGTATGAAGAAATACAGATATTCCCTGAAGGAACTGATTACACGTCTTCTGAAGATCGCTTCACCGATCAAAGGCTATCTCTTTGTTTCCACCCTTGCCAGTATCGTTGGCAATCTTTCCCATATGGGACTGATGGGATTCGGCGCGGCGTGGGTGCTTGCGGCAGCGGGATATGCATCAGGCAGTCCGTTCACATATGCCGTTCTTACTGCGTTAAGCGGCACGCTGATTGCCGTGTGCAGATATCTTGAAGGTGTGTATTCCCATAAAGGCGCGTATGGTGTATTGGCAGCGATGCGGGTGGATCTGTTCAGGAAGATTGACAGGATTTCCCCGGCGTTTCTCGTTGAGAGAAAGATGGGGGATATTCTGAATATTGCCGTGGCGGATATTGAGACACTGGAATTCTTCTTCGCCCATACGATCGGCCCGATGTTTACAGTCATTCTTCTGCCGGTAACGTCTGTTGTTCTGGCATGGCATTACAGCCCTCTGTTCGGCATGATTCTGATTCCGTTTTATATTCTGATCAGTGTGATTATTCCTTTGATCGCTCTTCTGGCAGGGAAGGGAATCGGTATGCGTTATCGCACTGCTTTGGGAGAACTGAAATCGGAGATTCTCGAAAGTGTATACGGTATACGTGACCTGCAGATCTTCGGCGTCGGTGAAAGAAGGAAAGAGGAAGTACTGGCAAAGAACAGACAGGTAAACAAAGCTGCCCATGGTCTTGTGCTTCACCGTCAGACAGTCAGTTCACTGCCGAATTTTTTTGTCTATCTGGCCCGTATATGCATCATTCTTACCGCTTCGTATCTTGCCTCTGCGGGCAAAGGGGATCCGGTCGGGACGATTGTCGTATCCTATGCGGCTGCTGCTTCCTTCTCCTCCACGTTCTCACTGACGTTTGTCGTATCGCATCTGCTTGAAGCCTTTGCCTCGGCTGAGAGACTGTTCATCATTGAGGATACCGAACCGCTTGTCAAAGAAGCAGTAAATCCCGTAGATATCGCTCCGGTGGAAGAGATCCGCTTTGCGGATGTGACATTCCGTTATCCTTCCGGTGAGGAACCGGTTGTTGAAAAGATGAATCTGACGGTCAGAAGAGGGGAACATCTCGGTCTGATCGGTGAAAGCGGAGCGGGAAAGTCAACGATTCTCCGTCTGCTTCTGCGCTTCTATGATCCGGATCAGGGAAGTATTCTGATCAACGGAACGGATGAGAAGGATATTTCACTTTCTTCTCTGCATCAGAGAATCGCGCTGCTGGAACAGGATACATATCTCTTCAATTCCTCGATCGCCGACAATATTGCCATATCCAGACCCGGCGCTTCGCGTGAAGAGATCAGAGAAGCCGCAGAGAGGGCGGGCATCGCGGATTTCATTGAAACACTGCCTGAAGGGTATGACACCCAGATGGGAGAGATGAGCGCAAGACTCTCCGGCGGTGAACGGCAGAGAGTCGGTATTGCGAGAGTTCTTCTGAAGAATCCCGATGTCATCATCATGGATGAACCGACATCCGCTCTGGATGTTCTCCATGAAAAAGAACTTCTGTATACCCTGAAGAAGGAATACAGAGATGCGGCGGTCATCGTCATCTCACACCGGATGTCTTCGCTTTCCGACTGTGACCGGATTCTGAAACTGGAAGACAGAAAACTTGTTTCATACGCAAATGCATGAATTCACACAGATTTCACTTCAGACTGTTATAAAATTGATGCATAGATTAGGAGGAAACAACATGTATTGTCCTTACTGCGGAAATGTAATCAGTGAAAATATCAACTTCTGTCCTCACTGCGGGGCGGCTCTGAAGGAAACTTCTTCTGTTCCGGTATCGGCATCCAATGCGGTTAAGCCGGCAGGAAAGTATTCTTTGATTCTTGTGTCCAGAGGCACATGCAGCGCGGCGGTTGCCGGTGATCTGCTTGAGGATATCTTCGGTTATACCGATTCCGTGGCGAATGATCTTGTCAGTCAGGCGCCCGTTGTGGTCGGTCAGAAAATGACGGCAGAGGAAGCCGCCTATGTTGCCCAGATGTTCAGTGAATACGGCATTCAGGTCAGCATTCAGGATGAAAACGAAGAATATGTCGATCTTTCCTCAAAGGCGGTAAAATCCGTATTTGATTCAAACGGTAATCTTCTGACGAATGTTCTTGCGGTAATCGGCGGACTGTCCATGATGAACCGTGTCACAACGTACCGCAGAGTCAGAAAGCCTTCACTTCTCGAACGGCTCTTCATGCCGCTGTTCACACCAGTCAGACCCGCTGTACACAGAAGGTATGTCCGGCCCAAAGTGCCGGCAAGAGAAGCCATGAGAACGGGTTTTACACCGATTATTCACTATCCCAATTTCGGTTACCGGAATGCGTCCGATCATGTCAGGCGTACCGACAACGGCAGAAGGGGCGGTCCCGGAGGCAGACCCGGTTCCATGAGAAGAGGCCACAGATAAACAGTAAAGAAAGTGTCTGAGCGGAAAAGATCCGGGAGGGCACTTTTTTTGACTTGACATGCATAAGAGAACAGTGTTCTTTCACAGAGCAGACAGATGCCGAAGGACAAGACACAGAGTCATCAGAAGATCACTGATGCCGCAGAGAAAGAATTTCTGAAATACGGTTTCAAGGATGCGTCCATGCGGCGTATTGCCTCTGAAGCGGGAATTACCGTGTCGGGCCTGTATAAACACTTTCAGAATAAGGAGGAAATGTTTGCCTCACTTGTTGATCCGGTGATCGAGGAAATGATGAATTCCTACCGCACTACGGAAGAAAAGGAATTCCGTGATATCGAGGAACCTGATCCGGATCATATCTGGGAAGGGAAACAGGAAACTCAGAGGGCAATGAAATTCATCTATGATCATATTGATGAATTCCGTCTGCTTGTCTGCCGCTCCCAAGGCACAAGATACGCGGATATCGCGCATGAAATAGCTTTGATGGAAGAGGAAACGACACTCCGGTATATGGAAACGCTGAAGAATAAAGGGATTCCGGTAAAGGATGTGAACAGGAAGGAATTCCATCTTCTGGTAACGACAAATATCAATGCGATCCTGCAGGCCGTCGTTCATGATTTCACCCGTGAAGAAGCGATGCATTACGCGGAAACACTGGAAGACTTCTATATGATGGGATGGCGTAATCTGTTCGGAATATGAATCATCACCCCGTGCTGAGCGGGGTTATATAAAGACTGTGGGTAAGTATATACTAACTTGAGGAGGGGAGATGTTTGGCTGGATACTTGAAAACATTGGTTCTCTGGCAGCGGGACTAAGAAGATCGGCAGAATACTGCTTTTGGCATATGCAGGTTCCCTGTGTCTGCTATAATGTACTCAGCAATTACAGAAAAGGAGATAATGAATCATGAGTTTTCCGAAAGGTTTTTTATGGGGCGGCGCAACAGCTGCCAACCAGGTGGAAGGTGCCTGGAATGAAGGCGGAAGAGGACCGGCAAAGACCGATGTGACGACCGGCGGAACGGTTTCCGAACCCCGCTATATTACGTATCTTGACAAGGATGGCAAGCCGGGAAAGATCAACCAGTTTGCCAAACTTCCGGAAGGCGCTAAGTATTATGTGAATCCGGATTATTACTATCCCAACCATAAGGCGGTTGACCAGTATCATCATTACAAGGAAGACATCGCTCTGTTTGCGGAGATGGGATACAAGGTATACCGTATGTCCATTTCCTGGTCACGTCTGTTCCCGAAGGGAATTGAAAAGACACCGAATGAAGAGGGTGTGGAGCACTACAGAGATGTATTCAAAGAGCTGAAGAAGTATAATATCGAACCGCTCGTTACAATCTGGCACTTTGATACACCGCTCTATCTCGAACAGGAACTCGGCGGCTGGCAGAACCGTGAACTGATTGATCACTATGTCCGTTTTGCCTCAACCTGCTTTACAGAGTATAAGGGACTGGTTCACTACTGGCTGACATTCAATGAGATCAATAATGAGTGTGCGTTCATCGATATGATCAATGAACAGCTTCATATGTCAAAGGAACAGCTGGATCAGAGATACAGAGATGCATATCAGCTTCTGCATTATCAGCTTGTCGCAAGTGCCAAGGCCGTACAGATCGGTCATGCAATTGATCCGACAAACATGATCGGCTGTATGCTTTCGACAGCCTGCGCGTATCCGATGACATGTGATCCGGAAGATGTTCTCAAGACGGAACATGACTGGCAGAATGCGATTTTCTACTGTGGTGACGTTCATGTATTCGGCAGCTATTCACCGTTCGTAAAGAGACTCTGGGAAGAACACGGCTGTGATCTTGACATCACGGATGAAGATCTCGCAGAGCTTGAAGCAGGTTCTGTTGACATGTATACATTCTCTTACTATTCCTCCAGTGTCTCGACGACACATGATGTTTTGGAAAAGGCAGGCGGAAACATGTCCACTGGTGCGAAGAATCCGTATCTGCAGTACAGTGACTGGGGCTGGTCACTTGATCCGACGGGAATGCAGTACTTCCTGGAGAAGATCTACGACCGTTACCGTATACCGCTGATGATCGTTGAAAACGGACTTGGCGCGTATGATACAGTCGAGGCAGACGGATCAATCCATGATGACTACCGTATCGATTACTACCGTCCTCACATTCAGGCAATGAGCAGAGCGATCGACAACGGCGTTGATCTGATCGGCTACACAACATGGGGATGCATTGACGTTGTCTCTGCCGGAACAGGCGAGATGAGAAAGCGTTACGGATTCATCTACGTAGACATGGATGATGAAGGCAAGGGCTCGATGGCCAGAAGCAGAAAGGATTCCTTCTTCTGGTATAAGAAGGTCATCGCTTCTAACGGTGAGGATATCGCTTAATCCGCATACATAAAAACAAAGGGCAGGAGAAATCAATCTTCTGCCCTTTAATCTTCTGCGGATTATCTGTGATGTCTGCGGATGTACCAGTCATAGAAGATACTGCCGGTGTTCCCTTCTTCAGGGTAACTGTCATCGGGAATATCGATGATCATCCTCTGATATCCGTTGATAATCCGTGTCCCGGCGGGATGAAGATGTTCACGTTCGAAGTCACCGTATTCCTGATGGACATGACCGTGAAACATGTAAGCAGGTCTGTACTGATACAGGAGATCGTTGAAGCAGTCGAAGCCGCTGTGGGCAAGATCGTCAAGACTGCCGTATCCTTCGGCCGGAGCGTGTGTAAGCAGGATGTCGAATCCGTTTGTGAATGACAGCATTGCCCTCAGTTTCCGTATTCTTTTACGCATTTCCGTTTCGGTATACATGTCTTCACCGGGCCGGTATCTGTATGAACCGCCGAGGCCGAGTATACGGAGACCATGGAAGTTATAGACTCTGTCATCGATATCGATGCATCCGAGGGGTTCCTTCCGGTCATAGATGCCGTCATGGTTTCCCCGTACATAGAGAAGCGGGCAGTTGACGACTGTGGTCAGAAACTCGAGGTATTCCGGTGAAAGATCACCGCATGAAAGAATCAGGTCAACGCCTTCGGTTTTCTTCGGGGTGTAGTAATCCCAGAGAGAGGGATCTTCGTGATCTGAGACTGCCAGTATTTTCATTTTCCGATACCGATGATCTCTGTCAACTTCTTTCCCGTGTCATTTAACTGTGTGTAGTCCGGAATGATGCCGATGACATTGTCATTCAGCCAGTTCATCGTCATGATCTGTTCACTGCTTAATACCGGATCATACGGACCTTTGATGATGCCTTCCGTACTCCGGAGTTCTCCTTCGAAGGGATTCAGTCTGCCGACGCATAAGGCATTGCGCAGTAAGCTGATCATCTTTCTTGAGGTGTAGGGAAGACTTCCCGATACATTGACATCCAGAACACCGGATTCCATGCCCGGCCAGTAGTTTACCGCTTTGCCTTTACTGCTTCCGTATGTTCCGGCAAGGATACCGGAGATGATCTTCTCATAGAAGTTTGCCCAGTTGACCACCGGGGATGCCAGATTGACAGGTCCTTCTTCATCCAGACGGTAAATCCCGTAAGCAAGATTGTTTTCCTGAAAATCCGGCAGTTCCGCACCGGAGAAGACCTGAATATCAAGATGCTTCATCTGATCCTGCCAGTCCTGATCCAGCGTGCTGCTCCAGTTGAGAAGAATCTCCGCTTTGGGATCAATCATTTCCGCGCCGATCGCAAATGCATTGATATTGGCAATTGTTCCGTATACCGGATAGTCGGCGATATATGCGATTCTGTGGTTTTCCGCAAAGACCGCTGCCAGTGCCCCGAGCAGGAATTTGGCCTCATACATCTTTACATCAAATGTACGCAGGGCAGTGTCATGAAGATGAAGTGAATGATTCAGGTATTTGACAAGGGGATTCTTTACTGCCTGACGGTATGTCTCGGTAAACTGCAGGGGAGAAGTGGTGATGACAAGATCATTATGCAGGGATGCGTCCTTCAGCGCTTCCGCTGTCTTTTCATCCGTATCACAGTTTTCGTATGTGACGGTTCTGATCTTTCTTTTGAACCGGTTCTCAAGCAGAAGCCTTCCCAGCTCATGTTCATAGACTGATGCGCTGAAGGAAGGAGATGATTCATAGATAAAGGCGGTGCTGAGAGGTTTTTCCGGCAGAATCGGAAGGACGCTCTTCAGTTTCATGGCAGCGCTCTTTCCTGTTTCCGGATGATCGAGAATCTCCAGTGTTTCTTCCTTCATGAAGGTATTCCGCATCTTCAGCAGTCTGTTTGTGAGGTTTGCCGAAGCGCCCGGCAGAAGAATATCCCTGCCGTATACTTCAAGGTATTTCAGGAATGCTTCGGAGGGACTGCAGTAGCTTTCACCGGTATATTTCTTCCGGTAGGATGACTGAAAGGTATGAAAGGAAGCTTTCAGACGGCTGACGGTAATGCTGTCCCACGGTTCTTTACTGCTTTGACCAAGCAGGCGGGTAAGCTTTTTATACTGTCCGGGTTTCTGGAAATAAAAGTCATAGAGCTTTGTCAGTTCAAAGAACTGAAGGAATTCCGTGTCAATTTCATCCGGTTCCCCCGGGATGATACGCGTCACTTCAGCTGCTATGGTCAGGGCATCAAGGTACTTCATGACGGAGACACGCTTGTTTCCTTCCTGAACATAGAACAGATGCTTGTATTCAAAGACAATTACCGGATCACGCATGCCTTCTTCATTCTGACTGCGGTAGAAGTTTGTCCATTTTAAGGCAAACTCACTTTCCGGTGAGGCGGCAGGCATGAAATTACACGCAAATGTATTACTTCTGCCGGCGGTCTTTGTGCCGACAACCATTTCCAGAGGGATTTCCATAATACCGATCTGTCTGGTGGAATAGGATTTCTGCGTATCAAGGATCTCATCCAGAACGGGGAGATAGGGGTATTCACCGCTGACAACGGCTTTGTGTATGGCCTTTTCGGCGAGTTTTCTGGCTTCGTTATATATATCTGACATTCCGCACCTCCAAAGGTGTATGTTCATTTTCTTATGTCTGTGAAGAGTTGACAAGGGGAGAGGACGGTAAATTTGTAATGTCTTGTATGGGATTCCGTATGCACTGCATATGATTGGAATCCGCAGCGTGAAAAGGTATAATATTCCGGTGAGACAAGGAGAATATAAGTAATGAAAATTGCGGTAACTTATGAAGACGGAAATGTATTTCAGCATTTCGGAAGAACCGAAAACTTTAAGATATATGAAGCGGAAGACGGAAAGATCCTCTCTTCCGAGGTCGTTTCCGCAAACGGACAGGGACACGGGGCACTGGCATCCGTACTTGCGGATTACGGGGTAAACGTTCTGATCTGCGGCGGCATCGGGGGCGGAGCGAGAAACGCGCTTGCGTCTTACGGCATTGAAGTCTTTGCCGGGGCAGAGGGAAATGCCGATGCGGCTGTCGAGGCATATCTGAACGGAACACTGCAGCCTTCGGATGAGAACTGTGATCATCACGGTCATCATGAGGAAGGTCATGAATGCTGCGGAGGTGAAGGATGCGCCCATGAGGAAAAGGCAGGCAGAAATACCGGTAAGAATGTAAAGGTTCATTACCGCGGTACATTCAATGACGGAACCCAGTTTGATTCCTCCTATGACAGAGGACAGACACTGGATTTCGTATGCGGAGCCGGCATGATGATCAAAGGATTTGATGCGGCCGTTGCCGATATGGAACCGGGTGAAAGCGTGGATATCCATCTGATGCCGGAAGAGGCATACGGTCCGCTTGATCCGGCAAGAATCTTCTCGGTGAAGATTGCCGAACTGCCCGGATCGGAGAATCTGGAAGAGGGTGCGCGTGTATATCTGGCAAATGAAATGGGACAGCCCTTCCCGGTAAAGGTACTTGCCAAGGATGACACGATCATTACATTTGATGCCAATCATGAGATGGCGGGAAAAGAACTGAATTTCCATATCGAACTGATTGAAGTTCAGTGAAAGGAGAGATTCCATGTTTTTCCGGAAGAAAAAAAAGGTAAAGGAATATGACAGGGAAACACTTGAGCCTGTTCTCTGCCGAAGTATCTGTACAGGAGAAACAACAGCCGGCTTCCGGAACCGGTCAACCGGAAAGTATACCGAATACACATTAATCCGTACGGAAGAGGACCTGAATGAATTCAGGGAACAGTACGGAATTACGGAAGAAATGAAGGTCATATACTGAAAAAGCCGCACCTGCGGCTTTTGTTATACTCTGATGTCATTGTAGGAGAGGAGCGTGACATTGTTTTCCTGCAGCCATGATCTGACTTTAGGATCACACAGCATCGCCACTTCCTTCGTTCTGTTCAGCGTCAGGGATGAATGATGAAGCAGATAATCATCAACGTATCCCGGATGACAGACGAAGATATTCGGCATATCCTCTCTTGCTTCAAAGACTGCTTTTTTCAGTGTCACAAAGGGATCGTAATCGGACTTCATGCTTTCCATACGGCATGGTGCGACCGGTTTCCCGCAGAAGGACGCTGTTTTTGAAGAGGGAGTCATGAAACAGAAGGGAAGGTTATGTTTTTCGGCGACGATCTGCAGCGCCTTCCAGAGATTCTCACTTTCAATCGCATGCGCTTCAAAGTATGCTGGTTCTCTGCCTGTGATCTCTTTGAACCGGAAGTACTGGGCTTCCGCTTCCTTAACGGCATCCTCAATTCTTACCGGATCTTTTCCTGCCGCATATGCCTGACGGTATTGTCTGCTGGAGAGAAATTCACCGTTTTCCTGTACAAGAGAGGGGATCTCTGAAGGATCACAGCAGGGAGTTCCGAGACAGATATTGGTATGCTGGCCGATACAGACATCAAGATCCTTTACCAGGTCAAAACCGTGCTGTGCGTAAGGCATATTCGGCATCAGTCCCGCGCTGCGGATCAGTCCGTCTCTGACGGATTTTTCTATACCGTAATTGACTGCTTCACAATAACCGATATCATCGGCGCGTATGATCATCCGTATCATGCGTTTTCCTCATCTGTATCAAATATCCGTTTGGGGTTGTAGATCATGTTTCCGTATTTTCCGGGATGTTCTTTTTCTCTTGCCCAGCAGCCGGGAAAACCCATCATCTCTGCCGGTACTGCCGCATCAAGGTGTTCCATGATCGCGGTACAGAGATCATGCATATCCTGCAGGATTCTGTGATCACTCGCGCCGGTGCCGTGGAAGCGGACAAGCAGGGAATAGTCATCCTGTACGGCAAGCAGGTTTTCAATTGATCTGCGGTAGGTTTCAACACTTGTGCTTTCACGGAAATGCATCAATGTATTTTCACCTAATGCATCACCGATGATCATGACACCGTCCGGATCAA
>CACXDM010000149.1 GCA_902766435.1 uncultured Erysipelotrichaceae bacterium
GACGGCAAGAACTACTACATGAAGGACGGCGAACTGCTCAAAGGCCTGCAGACCATCGACAAGAAAATCTATTACTTCGACAATGACGGTGTACTGCAGACAGGCAAACAGTTCCTGAACAACAAGACATATTACTTCAATGAGAAGACAAATCCCGCTGACTGCTATGCAGTGACGGATTCATGGAAAACCATCGATGGTAAGAAATACTACTTTAAGACCAACGGTCAGGCCGAGGTCGGCTGGAAGTTTGTCGGAAGCGATGTCTATCATCTGAAGCGTCCGGCAGGTGAAGCGCTGACGGGACTGCAGATCATTGACGGCAGAACATACTTCTTTCAGAATGACGGCAAGGCTGTCAAAGGCTGGAAGAAAGTAAACGGCAAATACTATTACTTCAAGCCATCCAACTACGCAGCGGAAAAAGGCTGGCGGCAGGAAGGTTCCAAGTGGTACTTCCTTGACCGTAAGACCGGCGTGATGAAGACAGGCTGGCTGAAGGAAAACGGCAAATACTACTACATGCATGAGTCAGGCGTCATGGCGCATGGCTGGGAAAATATCAACGGCAAGTGGTATTTCCTGAACCGTAAGAGCGGTGTCATGGCCAAAGGCTGGGTATACGACAATAACAAGTGGTATTACCTGCATGAGTCCGGTGTGATGGCGCACGGCTGGGAAGAAGTCAACGGAAAATGGTATTTCCTGAACCGCAGTACAGGTGTCATGGCCAAAGGCTGGGTATATGACAATAATAAGTGGTATTACTGTCATGAATCCGGCGCAATGGCCAAAGGCTGGGAGAAAGTCAACGGCAAGTGGTATTTCCTGAACCGCAGTAACGGTGTCATGAAGACAGGCTGGCTGAAAGATAACGGCAAGTGGTACTATCTGAAGGAAAACGGTGCAATGGCAACCGGCTGGATCGCCATAGACGGAGAGAAATACTATCTGCGTTCTGACGGTACAATGGTAACCGGTCTGCAGACAATCAACGGTCAGAGATATTTCTTCAAGTCCAACGGCGCGCTTGGTGAAGACTGGGTATATTCCGGCGGCTGGTGGTATTACTACAGAGCCAACGGTACATATGTCACGGGAGACTACTACATTGACGGCAAGCGTCAGCACTTTGCATACAACGGAAAATGGGCTGCAGTAGATGATCCGGCTTGGCTCTACAGCAGAAATCATCCGTTCCTGCTGAAGATCAACTGCCAGACAAACGTTCTGAGTGTTTGGGCAATGGATAAGAACGGTGAGTATTCGATCCCGTATGATGCATTCATCTGCGCGACAGGTGTTGATTCCATGAAGTCCCCTCAGGGCTGGCATGAGATTACCGCCCAGTACAGATGGGCTGCTCTGATGGATGGTGTCTGGGGACAGTACTCCAGCAGAATCACCTGGGATGTTCTGATGCATTCATCGGTATATATGAGCCCGAATGTAAATGACCTGAACGCAACAGAATACAACAAACTCGGAACGAATGCTTCACACGGATGCATCCGTCTGACGGTCAGAGATGCGAAGTGGATCTATGACAACTGTAATATCGGTACGCCGGTCTATATTTATTACAGCAGTACGGTAGGTCCTCTCGGCAAACCGAGTTCACAGTATCTCAATCCGAATGATTCCCGCAGTAAGTGGGATCCTACGGATCCGGATCCGAACAATCCGTGGTAAGAAATACGATATTCGTGAATTAAGAGTGAATATCTGAATGTTTAAGAAGACCGGGCTGATCCGGTCTTCTTTCATTCAGGGAAGAGGAGTTATGATGACAGTTCTGTTTATTGATACATGTGTCAGAGAAGAATCACGTACAAAGCGTCTTGCGGATTATTTTCTGAAACATATTAATGATGAAATATCAGTCATCCGTCCGCTTGATGAAGGAATATCCGGGCTGGACAGAGAGACACTGAATATCCGTGACAAGGCATTGGCGGAGAAAGACTTTACCCATCCTGTACTTCAGTATGCCGTTCAGTTTGCCAAAGCGGATATGATTGTTATTGCGGCACCTTACTGGGATCTTTCCTTCCCGGCGCAGCTGAAAGATTATATTGAGAGAGTCAATGCGGTCGGTGTCACATTTGACTACGATGAGAAAGGAATGCCGTTCGGCAAGTGTCAGGCAAAGAAGCTTGTCTATATTACAACCGCAGGAGGATATATTCAGGATCCTTCCTTCGGATATGGATATATTCAGGCGCTCTGCCGGAATTTCTATCATATTCCCGAAACTGTGATGCTTGCGGCAGAAGCATTGGATTTACCGGGAACGGACATTGAAGAGACACTGCAGAAGACAATGAAGAACATGGATGAATGGTTTGCGGAACAGGCATAAGGAGTTTGGCATGAAAAAGAAAAACAATCCGGAAGACACAGCTTCTGAAATCATCAATTCCGGCTCGGAAACAACAGCAGAATCATACAACCCCGATATGAATATTATCGCAGGCGTATACGGACCTCCGCCCGGAAGCGGAATACGGACCGGTAATGAGACTGTATCCCCGATGATGGGCATCGTAATAAAGACAGAAAGTGAAACAGAAGATAACGGGAAATCAGATAAGGACTAGAATATTCAGCTGATCAGGACGGTATTGACTCAGGCATGCCGTCTTTTCTTTTGTTAACCCCGGACAACCGGTTTGTACAGGGGTGAGAATACAGACAAGAGATGTTTCTGATGAAAAGAATCTGTCTGACGGTATAATTAATACATGACACAGGAAGATTCCTGCTGTATATAAAGATGATCCGGAAAGGAAGGCGCTATGACAAAACCAGTACTGTATATTGTGATACCCTGCTATAACGAAGAGAAGGTTCTTCCTGTTACCGCGCCGATGTTCAGGGATAAAATCGGATCACTGGTAAATAACGGAAAAATATCTTCAAAGAGCAGAGTGCTGTTTGTGGATGACGGAAGTAAGGATTCCACCTGGCAGATCATTCAGAAACTCTCATCAGAGAATGAAGTTTATGAAGGATTGTCATTAAGCAGAAACCGCGGTCATCAGAATGCTCTTTTAGCCGGCTTGATGGAAGCGAAGGGTCTTTGCGATATT
Organism: uncultured Erysipelotrichaceae bacterium; assembly: GCA_902766435.1. Lineage (GTDB taxonomy): Bacteria > Bacillota_I > Bacilli_A > Erysipelotrichales > Erysipelotrichaceae > Bulleidia. The sequence continues at coordinate 3,093 of CACXDM010000149.1, forward strand.
ACCATCTCAATCGACTGTGACGGACAGGATGATATCAATGCGATGGATCAGATGGTTGAAGAATATCTGAACGGGGCAGAGATTGTATACGGTGTCCGCTGTAAACGTGATACGGATACATTTTTCAAGCGTTTTACCGCCGAGAGCTACTATAAACTGCTCAGAAAAATGGGCGGAGAGATTATATACAATCACGCCGATTACCGTCTGGTATCTTCCCGGGTACTGAATGAATTTGCCGGTTTTGAAGAAGTGAATATATTCCTGAGGGGTATGTTTCCGTTGGTTGGTTTTAAAAGCACATGTGTCTATTATGAACGTCATGAACGGCTTGCCGGTGAGAGTCACTATTCCCTGTCAAAGATGTTCGCGCTTGCCTTTGACGGAATCACCAGTCTGAGTATCAAACCGATCCGGATGATTACGGGGATGGGAATATCATTCGCCGTTGTTTCACTGATTCTGATTGCTTATGTTCTGATTTCCTTTTTCTGCGGAACCACGGTTCCCGGCTGGTCAAGCAGTCTGATCAGTGTATGTCTGATCGGCGGAATTCAGCTCATTTCCCTTGGTGTAATCGGCGAATATGTCGGTAAGATCTATCTTGAGACCAAACGCCGTCCGAGATATATCATTGCCGAACAGACATACAAAACACAGAAGACCGGAAACGCAGACGCGGATGAAGAGACTGAGGAGAAGCCGGAATAGAGCTGTTATGGAAATGCAGGTATTGATATGCAGATAAAAAAGATCCCGCTGTATTTAAACAGAATCATCATCGGGTTTGCCCTGCTGTTTCTGACGGTAATCTGTATCGGAACTCTGAAATTCCCGGGTACGCTTTCCGTTAAAGGCAGTATTCCCGTTCCTCTGCAGATGGTCATCATCATGACCGGAGCCGGTGCGCTGCTTGTTCTGCTTCTTTTTCTGTTCGGGAAAATCGAAAAGATGTCAGAGCGGAACAGGAGAAATCTGACGGTTTTTCTTTTTGTCTTGATCACTGCCGTCTTTGCCGGGATCCTGGTGAAGTTTTCTTACATTTCCCCGACGAAGGATTCTCATATCATGCTTGATGAATCGATTTATCTTGCGCAGAATCCTCATCTTTTGTTTACTTCGGACAGTATTTACGCGGATTATTATCAGCTGTACGGGAATACATATTTCTTCGTTTACCTGATCCGGGGAATCATCATGTTTCTGAATGTTCTCGGGATCAGTGAGTGCCGGACAGTACTGTATATCCTGAACTGTTTTGTGCTTATTGCAGGTATCTTCTTTGCGTATCTTTCCGCAAGGAAGGTACTGGGGGAAAAACAGGCATGTTGTCTGATGATTCTGTTTGCTTTGAATCCCGTATACTACGGAATGGCAATATGGCCGTATTCTTCTTCCTTCAGTATCCCGTTTATGACATTGTCCCTTTATCTGTGCATCTGTATCTTTGAAGCGGTAAAAGAGAAACAGCGTACGAAATATATTGTTCTGAGCATCATTACGGGAATCCTGGCAGCTGCGGGATATCTGATCCGACCGACGTCCTTGTTTGTTCTGATCGCAGCCGGTGTACTTGCTGTACTGCTGATCCGGGAACTCAGAAAACCGGATATCTTCATCACGGCAGCGCTGGTTATTCTGTCCTTCGCGGCAGGGGTTATGGTGCTTTCACGTATTTCCGGAAGTCTGTTTACGGAAGTTTCGGGTCAGAATCTGCCGATCACACACTGGCTTGATATGGGATCACATGGCAATGGGGCATATAATGCCAATGATGTAAAAGAGATGCTTGAAATTCCCGCAGGCAGAGAACGCACATTATACGGTCTTTCTCAGATGCTGGAAAATTACCGCTCTCTCGGCGTTTTGGGGACATTGAAATTATTCTGTTCCAAACTGACTTCTGTCTTTTCAGACGGATATACACATATTGACCGCTGGTTTGTGAACGGGGCAGTCAGCACTCCATTGTACAGAATATTGTTCGGTGATCAGAAGGATGGTCTGGTGATTTATGCTCAGTGTTTCCGCCTGACGGTACTGATTGGCTTTATCATCTCTGCGGCTGACCATCTGCGCCGGGATACCATCGGTAAATACAGCTTTACACTGATCACGACTTTTCTCGGCGCATGTATTTTCTACTGTGTATGGGAGTATAATTCCAATTACTCTCTGGTATTCGTCTGGACCATTCTGATGACTGCGCAGCCCGGATTGTCCCGTCTCAGCGATATCAATCAGAAGAAGAAAACTCTTTGGGGCAGAAAATCCATCACATATATTCTGTATACGGTTACCGCTGCGGTATCGGTATATCTCTTCATTATCCTGACCACTGTTCCGGTTACCCATCAGGTTTTCAGCATCAATAACACGATCAATACCTTACGGCTGAGAAGGGCAGTGCCTGCTGAGCAGGGAGATGTCATCACACAGAGCTTTCACGCGTCCCTCGGTTTTGACCGGCTGAAGTTTGCGGTATCATCTGCTGATGAAGCAGTTTCATCAAATGAAGCGGTATATAGTATTACACTGCAGAATGAAAACGGAGATGTTCTGGCAGAGAAACCGGTCGGCACCGAACAGATCAATGACGGATATTTTGTCTGGGAACTTGATGAAATGCAGAACCGGGAAAAAGCTGATCAGGGTTATACGATTCAGATCCGTATTCTGCAGGATAATCCCGGGTTCTTCTTTGACCGCTCATCCGCATATTACTTCAGCGCTTATGAAGGTGAACTGAAGATCAGCGGAAATGTGACGGCTGCTCCCAATACACTTGCCATGCAGGTTTACAGGGAAGAATCCGGACCTGCGCTGAAAACTGTTCCGGCATTGCTGTTCTGCGGTATTTACTGTCTTGTCTCTTTTGCGGCGGTATTTCTCATCCGGCGTAACGCAGTTCAGTGATTCTGAAACCATAATTGTGAATACAGTGAATCAGACCGGGATACCCCGGTTTTTCATGTGGCGGTTGCCAATAGTACCTTGTTGTTGTACAATAAAACTTGCAAAGGAGGATTTCATGAACAAAAGCAGTTTGGATTTACTGAACATCATCGGTAACGGTTCTTATGAAAACCAGAGACAGCTGGCAGAAGTCAGCGGTTATTCCTTGGGTAAGGTCAACATGTCTGTCAGGGAGCTGACGGAAGCGGGATATATCAACAGATCACTGAAGCTGACAGAGGAAGGAAGAGCGTTCATGGCGGAAAACAGGCCGGAAAGAGCTGTCATCCTTGCGGCGGGACTCGGAATGAGAATGATTCCGATCAATTCGGAAACACCCAAAGCGTTGGTTCAGGTCCGCGGTGAAGTGCTGATTGAAAGAATACTGAGACAGCTCCATGAAGCGGGAATCACTGAGATCTATGTGGTGGTCGGCTTCATGAAAGAGGCGTTTGAATATCTGATTGATGATTACGGCGTAAAGCTGATCATCAATACGCAGTATGCCGAGAAGAACAATCTTCACTCTCTTGCCTTGGCAGAGAAGTATCTCGATCATGCGTATGTCATTCCGGGCGATATCCTTTGTGAGGACAATCCGTTTTCCCGGTATGAACTCTATCCCTGGTATATGGTATCCGATCAGCCGGGAAACAATTCGAATGTCCGGGTAAACCGGAAGGACGAACTGGTGCTCACTGCTGAAAACGGAAACAGGATGATCGGTATCGCGTATCTCGATCATGATGCGTCGCATTATGTCAGGGAAAAGCTGAAGGAATATGACCGTATGCGGAAACACAGTGATGACTTCTGGGAAGAAACACTCTTCTATGAAGACAGAATGGTCGTATACGCAAAGGTCGTCTCCCATCAAAGAGCGGTTGAGATTGATACCTATGAACAGCTGAGGGAAATCGACAGTCAGTCCTCCCAGCTCAACGGTGACGCAATCCGTACGGCAGCGGAGGCGCTGAATGCCGGAACAGAGGAAATCAAGAATATTACCGTACTGAAGAAAGGCATGACAAACCGGTCGTTCATGTTTGAATGCCGCGGGACGAAATACATCATGCGTATTCCCGGTGAAGGAACAGAACAGCTGATCAGCCGGAAACAGGAAGCGGAAGTCTATAAAGTCATTAAGGACAAGGGACTGTCCGATGACATCATCTATATCAATCCGGATAACGGATATAAGATCACAAAGTTTATCGAAAACGCAAGAAACTGTGATCCGATGAGTGAACATGATGTCAGTATCTGTATGAAGAAACTGAGAGAGTTCCACAATATGCACCTCAGTGTGGATCATACATTCGATATCTTCGGTCTGATTGACTTCTATGAATCTCTCTGGAACGGGAATCCTTCGATTTACAGAGACTACAAAAAGACAAAGGAACAGGTATTCGAACTGAAGAAATACATTGATTCCTGTGAGAAGGACTGGTGTCTGACGCATATTGACGCGGTTCCCGACAACTTCATCTTCTGCGGTGAGGATGTGCGTCTGATTGACTGGGAATATGCGGGAATGCAGGATCCGCATGTGGATATTGCGATGTTCTGTATCTATGCGATGTATGACCGTGAACATGTCGAGAAACTGATCGACGCGTATTTCACGGAAGGATGCACGAAGGAAAACAGAATCAAGATCTACTGCTATATCGCAGCCTGCGGACTGTTATGGTCCAACTGGTGTGAATATAAACTGACATTCGGCGTGGAATTCGGTGAGTATGCCCTTGCCCAGTTCCGCTACGCAAAGGATTACTACAGACTGGCTGTAAAGGAGATGGAAAACGGATGAGTCAGATCAGACAGGCGGTGATTATCGCTGCCGGCAAAGGGGAACGGATGCATCCGGTTACACTGACAACACCGAAACCGATGGTGGAAGTCAACGGTGTAAGGATGATCGACACAGTCATTGATGCCCTGCATCAGAACGGAATCAATGAAATCTATATCGTAACGGGGTATCTCAAAGAGAAGTTCCGTGCATTAACGGAAAAGTACGAAGGAATCACATTGATTGAGAATCCCTACTACGATACCTGCAACAATATTTCCTCCCTGTATATGGCAAGGGAACATCTTGAGGATACGATGATTCTTGACGGTGATCAGATTATCTATAACCCTGAGATACTCGCTCCGGATTTTGAGAGGTCCGGATACAACGCCGTATATACAGAGGAATATACAAAAGAATGGCTGATGCAGGTGGAGGACGGAATCGTTCAAAGCTGCAGCAGAACCGGGGGAGAAAAGGGCTGGCAGCTCTACAGCATCTCCCGCTGGAACAAAGAAGACGGCAGAAAGCTGAAGCACTTCCTCGAATACGAGTTTGAAGAAAAGAAGAACCGGCAGATCTACTGGGATGATGTCGCGATGTTCTGCCACTTTGATCAGTTTGAACTCGGCATCCGGGAAATGAAAAAAGAAGACATTATTGAAATTGATGATATTGAAGAACTGCGGGAAGCAGATCCGAAGTATCGGGAGGTTTGAAGATGAATATTAAGAAGGGACTGAAGAGCATTGACCCTTTCACTACGATTGTTCCGTTTGTGGCAATCTTTATTCTGTGTTTATTCTTTATCGCTGATCCGACAGGATCAACAAATGCCTTATCGGCAATCCGTGACTTCATCGGTGATAAATTCGGAACCTATTATCTGATCATCGGTCTCGGTGTATTTCTGGCTTCACTCTGGATCAGCTTTTCGCCGATCGGAAACATCACACTGGGAAAACCCGGTGAGAAGCCGCAGTACAAGTTCTTTACCTGGGGCGCAATGGTATTCACCTGCGGGCTTGCGGCGGATATTCTGTTCTACTCCATGTGTGA
>CACXDM010000150.1 GCA_902766435.1 uncultured Erysipelotrichaceae bacterium
TATATTCTTCAGAATAAAATCAAACCGAAGTTCGATGCGGTACGCAGTATCTCAAGCCTCGGTTCAAATATGCTTATTGAAAACATCGCAATGCGTGTCGGTTTTCTGGTCACTGCCCTGTTAGCCGCAAGACTCGGAACGGATGCCTTCGCAGCCCACCAGGTAGGCATGAATTTCCTCTCACTGGGCTTCTCGTTCGGTGACGGCATGCAGGTGGCGGCAGTTGCATTGATCGGCCGCAGCCTTGGTGAAAAGGATCCGGAAAAAGCAAAGGTATACGGATCTCTCTGTCAGAGAACGGGTCTTGTCATCTCGTTGATTCTTGCCATTATCCTGTTCTTCTTCGGAAGAGATCTGTTCGGTCTGTTCTTCTCCGATCCGACTGTTCTGGATATGGGTGTTCTGATCTGCAACTTCATTATCGTGATTGTTCTCTTCCAGATCTCCCAGATCATCTACGGCGGCTGTCTGAGAGGTGCGGGTGATGTCAAATATACGCTGTTTGCCTCACTGATTTCGGTCACAATCATCAGATCCGTCGCAACATGGCTGCTGACAAGTGTATTCACACTCGGTCTTGTCGGAATCTGGCTCGGTATTCTTTCCGATCAGGTTTCCCGGTTTATCTTCCTTTCCCGCCGGTTCCGCAGCGGAAAATGGATGCATATGAATATCTGAGGGATCTGCGGATCCCTTTTTTTCGGTATTAAGAAGCACGTAAAAAGCGGATCGTTGTCCGCTTCGATTTACTGATTTGTTCTGTTTCTTCTTTCGATATCCATGATACCGTTGACTCTGCGCTGATGTCTGCCGCCTTCAAACTCGGTATTGAGGAATGTATCGACAATCATCTTTGCCATCTCGATCCCGATGACTCTCGCACCGAATGTAATGATATTGGCATCATTGTGAAGTCTCGTATATTTCGCGCTGTACGGCTCGGAACACATGCAGGCACGGATTCCGTTAACCTTATTGCATGCCATGCCGATACCGACTCCTGTGCCGCAGATCGCAATGCCCTTTTCCACTTCGCCGGAAGCGACCGCATTTGCGACCTTTTCACCATAGATATAATAATCAGCGCTCTCATATCCGTCAGTTCCGAAGTTGATCACTTCATGTCCCTGCGCCTCAAGATATTCAACGAGTTCTTTTTTCATGTCTGTTGCCGTATGATCATTCGCGATTCCGATTTTCATATTGCCTGTTCTCCTTCTTTCTGCCTTCTGTTGATCAGCCACGCACCGAGCAGAAACGTAAATACCGCAATTACCTGTGACGTGGATAAAGCGCCGAAGAAACCGCGCGCTGTGTCTCCTCTGAGAAATTCAATAAAGAATCTGCCGAGACTGTATCCCATCAGATAATACCCGCCGGTATACTCGGGATGTTTCCCTTTTGTCAGATTCAGATACAGCAGGATCATCAGAAGAAAGTCCCCTGCCGATGAGATCAGCTGTGTCGGTATGACGGATATTCCTTCTCCCGGTCCGAGTGACTGTGCCGGAAAAGTTACGCCGTACCATGCTGAGGTCGGTTTTCCGTAACAGCAGCCGGCCAGGAAACAGCCGATTCTGCCGAATCCCTGAGCCAGTGAAGCACAGGGAATCATGACATTAAAGTACTTCATGAAATCCAGATTCTTCTTCCGGCAGTAAAGATAACCGCCGAGGAATCCGCATATGATTCCGCCGTATACAACCCAGCCTCCCGATCCGAGAACGGAAAGCGGATCAGTAATAAACTGATTCCAGTTTACCAGACAGTATGTCAGCTTCGCGCCGGCATATCCCGCAGCCAGCACCACGAAAATGATGTTGTCGATCTGATCAGTATCCAGACCGAATCTTTTACCGAGACGTGACGCAAGCCAGAAAGCCGCAAGTATTCCGATACCGATCATGACGCCGTAACCGTGAATGGTCAGACCGCCGATCGTAAACCAGTCATTGTACATAGTTTTGCCTCCATCGCTATATTATAGCGGCTCCGGCAGAAATTTACAGCTGAGGCTCTTCTCCGTCTGTGCTCTCTTCTGCGGGTGTTTCCGCCGGTGCGGCTTCAGGCTCAGCTGCCGGGGTTTCTTCCGTCATCGCAGGTTCTTCCGGAAATTCCATTACGGGTTCACTTTCAGCCGGAGCAGGTTCTGCCGTTGTCTCCGCAGGCGCTGCCGGTTCGGGATGTACGATCTCTGATACAGGTTCGGGAGTGACAATCTCCGCATCGACAACCGCTCCGTTAACTGCCTGAACAACCGGATTATTCTCAAACTCACTGACGAATTTCGAGAACTTGTTTGCCAGAAACAATGTCAGACCGAGATCAGTTACACCGCAGTAAATCAGGCTTCCGCCGATCCACCGGAAGAGAATCCTCTCTACCTGTGTTCCCGTCATGAAGAACATGATGTACACGCCGAGTCCGATGGAAATCAGACTCAGAAAGAGATAGAGTCCCCATTTGTCATATCCGATCCGCAGCGAGATAACTGCCTGCTGCATCTTCATGAATCCGCTTGTCACAATCATCAGTCCGAGCAGAATCGGTACAATTTCAATCACAAGATCCTGTCTCATGATGATCAGGATTCCCGCGATCAGACTCATCATACCGATCACAAAGTCATTCCGGTGAAAGCTGTCCTTGACGTCCACCACAAAATAAGTGACCAGATTGATGATACCGAATACACCTGCCGCAATGCCGAGCATATAGCAGATGACATTGCCGCTGAGTTCGGGATACATGCACAGCAGTACGCCGCCGACGATATAGGCAACAGATACCAGTATCGCGCTCCATTTCAGTTGCTTTAACATATTTTATTACCTCTTATACCCTTCCATGATATCTTTTCCGAAAAGAATTATACAGATACAAATTTCATTATTTTTCATATACCATTGAATCCGGAGGAATCACCATGAAAGTATTATTTGTCACACCTGCAGACAGCGCTGCCAGACAGCGTTTCATGAATATACCGGGTGCTGAAGTCACATTTGCGGACAGGAACACCGTCAGCGATGAAGAAATCGCTCAGGCCGAAGTCATTCTCGGCAATCTTCCCGTTGAGCGGATCAATCAGAGTCCCTCGCTGAAGTGGATCCAGCTTGACAGTGCAGGAGCCAACCTGTACGGAAGTCTGAAAGAAGATGTCATTCTGACAAATGCTTCAGGCGCCTATGGAACGGCAATATCCGAACATATGATCGGCTGCGCGCTGATGGTTCAGAAGAATCTTGCCCGTTATCTTGAAATCCAGAAAAAACACGATTTCGTTAATCTCGGTTCCGTGAATACACTCACCGCTTCCAAAGTACTCTCTGTCGGTATGGGGGATATCGGATCTTCCTTTGCCCGGAAAATGAACGCTCTCGGGGCAGAGGTATACGGCGTAAGACGTACTGTCCATGATAAGCCCGACTATGTAAAGGAACTGTATACTACCGCGCAGATTGATGAGATTCTGCCGTACTGCGACATTGTCGGACTGTCCATGCCGGAAACACCGGAAACAGTGCATATGTTTGACTATGAACGTCTCCATAAGATGAAACCCGGCAGTATTCTGATTAATGTCGGAAGAGGAAGCGCCATCGTAACGGATGATCTCCTGAAAGTCATGAAGGAAGGATATCTTTCCGGTGTATGTCTGGACGTAACCGATCCCGAGCCGCTGCCGAAAAACCACGCGCTCTGGAATACGGAAAACGTCTATATCACACCCCATATCTCCGGCAGATTCAACGCTGCCGTCACATTCGACTTTGTCATGGATATTTTCCATACCAACCTGATGCATTACGTGAACGGCGAACCGCTTGAACATGTCGTTAACCGTAAGCTCGGTTACTGAGTCACTGTTTATTATTGTCAAATACGTTCCGTTAAAATACGATTTATCAGAGGTAAACATTATGATCAACAAATTATCGGTTATGGTTGCGGATATTGACGGCACCCTGTGTCCGAAAGGCGAAAACCTGATGCCGAAAACAAGAGCAGCGATTCAAAGGCTTCACAGAGAAGGAGTACTCTTCGGTCCCGCTTCCGGCCGTCCTTTTGACCACCGGACACTGGAAAAAGCAGATGAATGGGGACTCGGCTTCCCGTTTGATCTTGCCATCGGAATGAACGGCGGTGAACTGTATGACCGCTCCGACGATTCACTGGAAAAGTACTATCTTCTGAAGAAGGATAACATCCGAACAATACTCTCCCTGATCTCTCATCTGGATCTCAATGCGATCATCTACGTAAACGGCTATGATGAGATCCGGGCTCTGCGGATGGATGATTTTCTCCGTGATTCAATCAAGCGAAATCATTCCCATGTTGAGATAGGCGATATAGATTTCCTGAGTGAATACGACACGGGAAAGATTGAAGTCCATCTCAGGCCGGATCTTAAAGACGAACTGATGAATATCATGGCGCAGCATCCCAGTCCCGACTGGACTGTCGTCAAGACATTTGAAGGCTATGGCCATGTGACGATTGAATTTGTCGATCCCCGCATCAATAAAGGTCTTGCCCTGCAGAAGTTCAGTGAAAAACATCAGATTCCCCTCTCTGAATTCATGGCATTCGGCGATATGGAAAATGATATCGGTCTGCTGAGGGAAGCCGGCTGGGGCGTATGTCTGATCAACGGCGCGGATGATACCAAAGCCGTCGCCCAGGCAGTGACAGAGTATCCCGTAACGGAAGACGGCGTCGGAAACTATCTGGAAACTCACTGGTTCAGCCGCTGATCACCACCCGGAAAAACTCCGGGTTTTTCTTTATAATCGGGTAGGAGGAAGTTTTGGTAAAACTTCCGTCCTCCCACACCACCGTACGTACCGTTCGGTATACGGCGGTTCCCAACTTAA
>CACXDM010000151.1 GCA_902766435.1 uncultured Erysipelotrichaceae bacterium
GCATTTACGGGCGGATGGAAACAGGTATCCGGCAAGTGGTATTTCTTCAAGACAAACGGCGCTGCTGAAGCAGGCTGGAAGAATTCAGGAGGAAAGTGGTATTACCTGCATAAGCCTGATGGGGCAATGCTTACCGGATGGCAGTCGATTTCCGGCAGCTGGTATTATATGAATTCTTCAGGTGTGATGCTGACGGGATGGCAGAAGCTGTCGAATAAATGGTACTACTTTGAGTCTTCAGGTGTGATGCGTACAAAGGCACTGACGCAGTCTGGCATTACATATTACTTTGCGTCTGACGGACATCTGACAAAACAGGAAACAGTTAAGACATCAGGCGGATCGTCTTCCTCCGGCTCATCCGGCGGACCGTATATTCTGAATACAAATTCAAAAGTGATCCATAAGCCGTCCTGTGTTTCCGTCAAGAGAATGAGTGATAAAAACAAGAAGACAAGTAATCAGTCGATTTCGGAACTCGAAAGCCAGGGCTACAGCAGATGTAAGAACTGTAATCCCTGATCACGCAGCTCAGTAATGGAAAAAACAGACAGATAAGATTCTTTGGGAGACTGAACGGCAGTCTCCTTTTTCTTCTGCCGAATACATTCATGCAAAGTCCGGGAAGAAAGAATTCAGAATACGGGGTTTCGGACCTTGTTTGATTCATGATACAATTCATTCGTTTAAGAACGCCGGTGACGGTGTGTTTTGAAGTACGCTGAGGAGGTACCGTGATGGTAAATAACAAGGTAAGAAGAATCTTTCAGTATGCATTGTGTGCGGCATTCACGGTATGTCTTACGGCACCGGTCAATATCAAAGCTGAAGTTCCCGTTCATTTTGAATGGCAGGACAATGGCGACGGAACATGGACATATCTCGGAGAGGACGGGAATCCGTACACCGGACTGAAGGAAGTTGACGGGAAGTGGTATTTCTTCTCGAAAGACGGAATCATGATGACCGGCTGGCAGGCAACCGAAGGCGGCTGGCGTTTCTTTGATGACAAGGGCATCATGAAGGAAGGATGGCTGCAGGATCAGGACAACTGGTATTTCCTTAATGATGAGGGTGTCATGGTTACCGGTCTGCAGCAGATCTCCGGCAAATACTACTACTTCGGCGGCTCCGGCAAGATGGGAAGCGAAGGCTGGCGTGAGGTATCCGGAAACTGGTATTACTTTACGAAGAACGGCGCGCTGACCGGCTGGCAGAAGATTAAGAATAAATGGTATTACTTCCGGAATGATGCTGTCATGGCAACCGGATTTGAAACCATCAAGAATACGGTATACGCGTTTGATGAAAACGGCGCAATGCGTACCGGATGGTATGAGACGGAAAACGGCTGGTACTACTTCGGTAATTACGGCGCTTTGACAGGATTCCATGAGATCGGATCACAGAAGTACTGTTTCGATGATCAGGGAATCATGTATACAGGGCTGCAGGAAATCGGTGGTAAGTATTACTACTTTACTTCCTCCGGCGCGATGATTACCGGATGGAAAGCCGTTGACGGATACTGGTATTACTTCGGTGATGACGGCGCAGCGCTGACAGGCAGACAGACAGTTAAGGGTACGGCGTATCTGTTTGACGCGGAAGGCAGAATGGCAGCCGGATGGCAGCAGATTGACGGCAAGTGGTATTTCTCGGACAGCTCCGGAGCTCTGCAGACGGGATGGAAGAAGATTTCCGGCAAGTGGTATTACTTTGATGACAAAGGAGTCATGATGACCGGTCCGAATGAGATTGATGATAAAGTCTATATGCTTGATGAAAGCGGCGCTTTGAAGAGCGGATGGGTCAAGGAAGGAAACAACTGGTACTTTGCGGATTCAAGCGGCGTTATGCAGACAGGATGGCTGAAAAGAGGCAGTAACTGGTATCTGCTGAAGAGTGATGGCGTCATGGCTGTCGGCTTCGCAAAGACTTCCGGCAAATGGTATTACTTCGATAAAGACGGTAAGATGCTTACCGGCTGGATTCAGGATGGAAACAAGTGGTATTACATGGAGTCCTCCGGCGCGATGAAGACCGGATGGCTAGCCTATGGAACCAAGTGGTATTACCTCAAGAATGACGGCAGTATGGCCGCAAACGGTGTTCTGACAATCGGCGGTAAGAAGTACTGGTTTGATGAAAAGGGTGCCATGAAAACAGGATGGATCGCTGATGGAGGCAAGTGGTATTACGCGGATGCTTCCGGCGCGTTTAAGACAGGCTGGATCAAATCCGGCGGAAAGCTGTATCTGCTTGGCAGTGACGGCGCCATGAATACGACCAAAGGCTGGCTGAAGAACGGCAGTAATACGTATTACATGAATGATGACAATACAGCGGTTACCGGCTGGCTTCAGCAGGGTAAAGACTGGTATTACTTTGACGGCAGCGGTGTTATGGCCAAAGGCTGGAAGCAGGTCGGCTCCAAGTGGTATTCATTCACATCAGAGGGAAAGATGCGTACCGGCTGGCTTAAGAGCAATAAAAAGTGGTACTACCTGGAGTCAGGCGGCGCCATGGTTACGGGCTTCAAGAAAATCGGTGATGTCACATACGGTTTCAACAGCGACGGTTCACTGAAAACAGGCTGGGTCAAATACAACGATCAGTGGTATTACTTTGACAGTAACGGAAATCTTCTCAAGGGTGTTCAGGAGATCAACGGCAATACATACCGTCTGGATGAAACGACCGGTGTCATGAAGACCGGCTGGCTGAAGATCTCCGGCAAGTGGTTCTACTATGATGATGACGGCAAGATGGCAGTCGGCTTTGAAACGGTAAAAGACAAGGTCTATTACTTCAACAGCAAGGGTGAGATGCAGACGGGTCAGGTTAAGATTCCCGCAGCCGACAACAACGGTACGGCAATCACCGGTATGTTCCGCAGTGACGGCTCAATGCTGACAAAGAGCGGAAAATACAATAAGGTCTATTATCAGATCGATCCGAAGACGAGAAATATCATTCACCAGCAGAAGCTGATCAGCGATAAGATCTATCTTGAAGGAATCGATATTTCCGAACATAACGGACTGATCGATCTCACAAAGTATCAGGACGGTTTTGTCATCATCCGTGTCTCCTGGGATACGGATATGAAGGATAAGCGTGTTACCAGAAACATGGATCTCTGTGAACAGCTGAAGATTCCTTACGGTGTCTATGTTTACAGTTACGCTATGAATGAAAAGCAGGCAAAACAGGAAGCGGAATATGCTCTTTCTCTGATCAAGGGAAGAAACTTCACGCTCGGTGTCTGGTTCGATATGGAAGACGCAGATACATGGAAAAGAAGACACGGATTCAGTTTTACACAGTCCAATGTCTCGAAAATCTGCTATGCTTTCTGTAACACGATCAAGGATGCGGGATACTACTGCGGTATCTATGCGTCCTACAGCTGGATCGCATATTCCAAAGATTCAAACAATTATATTTACTGCCCGGATATTGATAAATGGGTTGCTCATTGGGGAACAGACAACGACGGCACACTGGCTTCCGATATGAGAGGCTATGGTGTTGTTCATCAGTATTCCAGTTATCCGCTTGACAAGGATGTTCTGTATGAGGATCTGAGTTATTTTGAGCAGAAGACGAAAGAAGCGGCAGCGAATAAGAAAACAGATTAAGGGGGAAAGCATCAATGAAAAAGAGAATATTGTCAGTATTAAGTGTTCTGATGCTGTTCGGCAGTCTTTCCGCAAATCATGTTTATGCTGAAGAAGAGGTTCCTCAGAATACGGAAGAGACAACAGAGCAGAGTGAGGAAATCACTGAGGAGACGGTAACAGCTGAAGAGGAAGCCGAA
>CACXDM010000152.1 GCA_902766435.1 uncultured Erysipelotrichaceae bacterium
AAAAAGCCCGCTTACGGGGCTTTCAGTCTCTTTATGAAGCAGTTTTTCTGCTGAGAGTACCAGTGATGAAGATCACGGCTGCCTGCATGATCAGGCAGAGAACGAATATCACATAATAGCTGCCGAACAGGTCGTAGACCAGACCGAGAAGTGTGACACCCACTGCATTTGCCATGGCTCCGGCAAAGGATACCGTAGGATAGATTCTCGTATACTTCTCAATGCCGTAGATTTCTCTTGTCATAATGGACATGGCCGTTGAGCTGTTCGCAAAGGTGAATCCGAAGAGGAACGCCGCTGCGACTGCTGCCCACGGCATACGCAGGAAGAGAAACATCAGGATTGAGATGAGATTGATCACAGCGCACAGGATCGTTGTCTTATACGCGCCGATCTTGTCCGTCAGGACACCGTACATCAGTTTGGAAAGGATGTTTGAAGCGCTTGCGACCGAAGTCATCAAAGCGCCGACAGAAGCAGCGTACCCGACAGAAGCGGCATATCCGGGCAGATGCTGAAGCATGCTGGCAATAACACATACAAGGATTGTAAACGCCATCAGCAGAACCATTTCAATTGCCTTGTGATTAACAATCTCGTTGCTTTGCGTCACGACTGCCTTACCGGGATTTTCCTGTTTGAATTTCTCGAACTCTTCGTAGCCGTAAGCCTTCAGACCGGCAGCTTCCGGTTTGACGCTGAGCGGGAACAGAAGAGCGGGCAGACAGAATATCAGCATGATTCCGGCAACGAACAGATATCCGAAACGCCATCCGCTTTTTTCAATCACACCCGTAATGATGTTGGAAAGAAGCACTCCGGGCAGACCGCTGAATGACATGGCAATACTGACCATCAGACCGTTCTTGGCAAGAAACCACCTGTTAATGACGGCAGTCGCAAGGACAAAGCTCAATAATCCGGCACCTGCACCTCTGATGATACTGAAGAGATACAGCGACCATAATCCTCCGGCATAGGAAAGAAGTACGGTTCCGCCGATAGAGAGTGCCACACCGGCTGTAATCAGAAGCTTCAGACGGTTCTCACGCCGCAGTATGCGCGGGATGAATAATCCGGCAAACGCTGAGGCTACAGCGGTGATCGTATACATCATGGAAATCGAGCCTTTGGAAATACCGAAGTCTTCGGCAATGGATGTGTAGAACAGACCTGCCGTACCCATACAGATACCGACAGCACTTCCGACCAGACCGCACATGGCAGTCATCGTCATCAGATAGCGGATATTCTTGTTCATGATCTTCTCCGTCACATCATGTGATTTTTTCGCTCAGTACATTCTCATTTTCGCAGAATACGAAAATAACTTTGAATTTTGTTCCGGGAATCTTTCCCCTGAATAGATCTGCCGCATATGTGTATTCATTTCGGTTCGCGAAAACAAGATAGAAATTCCTGATTCCGGGAATCTGTGCTGCATCCTGAATACGCAGCCGGATCAGATCTGCCGTAGAGATAAAAACATTTCCATAATTCATATGGACTAAACGGCCGAAGGCTTCAGAATGATTTACAGCAATTATTTCATTCTTTTCACCTTCACTTATACCGCCGGATACGGTTTCGGTACAGACAAGCCTGTCAGTCTGCTCACTGCCGACAAATGAGCGGATTACCTTTTCCATGTCAGTACCCATATCCTCTTCCTCAAGGCTTTTGAGGATGTTGATATTCAAGGCGGCGCTGGGGGTTTTGATCGGAACATATTCCAGAGACTTTCTCAATTCATCAACGGAAACGCCTTCCACATCACAGAAGTGTTTCAGAAGGGTATCCGTCGGTGTGTTAAACATGCCGTGTTTCATATTTTGGATTGAAGTCGGCGAGAAGTGATAAAGCACGGCAGCTTTTCTGACAGAGAGATTCTTCTCTTCCATCAGCTTTGACACATACTCTGACAAATACATATTTAGTTTTCTCCAATCCATTCAAGTATACCATTTTCACGGAAAAGAAAAAACAGAATACCGGGAAGGCATTCTGCCAAAAAAGTCAGTCTTTGAACTTCTCCACCTGGATCATATTCCGCAGATTCACCCGGTAAAGAATCAGGTCATCGTTCATCGGATTGATGACTGCCGCAGCCACTTTCTCATTGAGATTCAGGAAATCAAGAAGATCTTTCTTTTTGCATAAAAGCAGTTTTTCATCTTTTTTCATCTCCGGCTTGAAACGGAGAAAATCTTCTGAAGCGGTAAAGACGGGAAGATATCTCTGATCTTCGGCATCGATCATTATGTCGGCTTTTTCGATATCTGCGGCGATGATCTCCGTGTTTTCCGGGACATCCGGACGGAGGAATGCGGCGATCAGGAAGTCAAGGTCTTCGGACATATACGCTGTCAGCTCCTGCAGTACTTTCTGCATGGCCTCTGTTGAAAGAGGAGCTTTTCTCTGCTGCAGTAAAGTCTTCAGTTTTTTGTCCGGCTTATATTCATTTATTGTTATAATTTTCATGAACTTATTCTATTACCGATCGGGATGGAAGAAAAGGAAACCGGTATATTTTCTTCGGGAGACATGTTATGGCAGATCATCAGAATTTTGTATTGAATATATCCGTATTATTCCGTAATATCCAGAAATACTTTGACCGTATGCTTGATCCCTATGACATCGGCGCCGGTCAGCTTCTTTCACTGATTTTCATTCATGAAAATGAAGGGACAACAATGCAGGAAGTGACCCGTGAGTGTGAAGTTGATAAGGGAACGACGACAAAGGGAATCCAGAGACTGATCGATCAGGGCTATGTCATGACAAGGACGGATGAAAAGGACCGCAGAATCAAACGTCTGTTCACAACGGAAAAGACAGCTGCCGTCATGCATGATATCTATGAACTGAGAGGACAGTGTCTTAACGCTCTGGCAGAAGGGGTTGACTTTGAGGCATTTGAAGAGACGCTGGAAAAAGTCTGTGAAAACAGCCGTACCAAACTCGCGGCGGAAACGCACTACGAGGGAATCCGGATCGGCGGTCTGCAGAGAATGACGCTCTATGATTATCCCGATAAAGTAGCCTGTACGGTTTTCCTTGCCGGCTGTAATCTCAAATGCCCGTATTGTTTTAACCGGAATTATGTATTCATCCCCGATAACTTTGAGTATATCGAACCGGAGGAAATCTTCGCTTATCTGCAGAAGAGAGTCGGAAGACTGGATGCGGTATGCATTACCGGCGGTGAGCCTCTGGTGCAGAGAGAACTGGAACCGTTCCTGCGGGAGATCAAGAATCTCGGCTATCTGGTCAAGCTGGACACAAACGGATGTTATCCCGAAAGGATGAAGAATCTTTACGAGGAAGGGCTTGTGGATTATATTGCGCTTGACGTCAAGAATGTTCCGGGTAAATATGACGAAACAACCGGTATGAATGAGGGAATCTTTCCGGCAGATGCCCTGAAGGAGTCCGTACGCTGGCTTTTGGAAGGACATGTGGATTATGAAATCCGTACAACGGTAGTACGTGAGCTCCACACGGAGGAAGACATTCTCGCAATTGCCGGGACAATCAGAGGCACAAAGCGGTATTGCCTGCAGCAGTACCGGGATACCGGTGATCTGATCCAGAAGGGATTCAGTGCTTACAGCAAAAAGGAAATGATACAGATTCTGGAAAAGGTAAGGGAAATCATCCCCACCGCGGTACTCAGAGGTATCAACGAAGAATCATGACATCGGTAAATCCGGTGTCTTTTTTTCGGAATCTCCGTTTTTCTTTCAATAGTATTGGCGGAGGTGAAAAACCAATGCCGAAACGTTACGAAGATTTAACCATACAGGAGAATTTCATATTCACCAAAGTCAT